>NZ_JBEORR010000010.1:0-318095 GCF_040302345.1 Streptomyces sp. NPDC126510
CGCCGTTCTCATCAGTTACTTCCGACTCAGCAACCTCAGACCAATGTGACCTCTAAAGCACCACGAAACAACCCCACCGGGACAAAACGCTCTTTTAGACGTCGTTTTGGGGTTCCCTATGCTTGCTGGATGGCGACACCAGATTTCATCCTCGCGTTGCGCGAGAAAGTGGGAAGCGATCCACTATGGCTCTCAGGGGTGACCGCTGTCGTTCTGAGGGGCGATCGTGTTCTCTTGGCAAAGCGTGCGGACAACGGTAAGTGGACAGCCGTGACGGGGATCATTGACCCCGGAGAACAACCGGCGGATGCCGCGGCTCGGGAAGTGCTTGAAGAGACGGGCATCGTCGCGGTTCCGGAGCGGCTGGCGATGGTTCACGTCACGGATCCTGTCGTCTACGACAACGGAGACCAGACGCAGTACCTCGACCTGGTGTTCCGTTTCGCTTGGCGGTCCGGTACTCCGCTGCCTGCCGACGGTGAGAACACAGCCGTCGACTGGTTCCCCCTGGACGATTTGCCTCCCCTGTCCGACGGCATGCTCACTCGCATCGCAGCTGCCGTGTCCGACGAGCCCGCAGCCCGGTACCTCGTCTCCGCGCAGCGCAACGCCGGCAGTTGAGCGCACCATCCCCTGGCAGTGTGGCTGCGCAGCGACCACCCCGCGCTTCTGGGGGACTTCTGCCGAGGAGCAGGGCCGGATCGTTGCGGCGGCGAGACCGCTTCTCTCGATGACGACGGCCCAGGGCGACCTCCGACGCCTGACCGACCGCCTAGACCACGCAGACCTGCGCTCCCAGGCACAACGCTGCCGGAACCATCTTCAGTGAGGGACGAGAATCCGGCCTGCTGAGGCGGTCGCCATTTCCTCGACCGGCCAGACTATGCCGGTTCGGCGGCAGGTCAGGTGAGAGCCGGGATCGCGTCGGCAACCCCAACCACTGGGACGATGAGCAGGCCGTCGCCGCACAGCTACGCCAGCGTCCGTGACGACGTCAGCAGACCCTCCGCGGCATACCCCGACCCGTCCACCTGTAGTCGATGCGCTCATCCTCTGCGACTCCGACACTGAGCAGGCCCTGGCCGTATTAGCGCTATCCGGCATGCCCTGAGCCGTGGCCTCGGCTCGAGCGTCGCTGCACGGCCGCGTCCAGTGCCTTGCCCACGAGCCCCGGCAGTGGTTCGCCCAGCGCCCAGCCGATCACCGTCTCGGCGACGGAGTGCAGCTTGATGTTGGTCTGCTGGGAAATCTCACGCAGCACCTCGAAACCGGCCGTCGGCGGGATGCGGTGGACCGCCAGAAGGACGCCGATGGCCTGGTCCACCGTCGCATGAGAGGCGACCGCTTGGCGCAGCTGGTCGTTCTCCTGCTCGAGGTGAGTGGCCGAGGCGTCACTCCTGCTCTGGGACAGGGGCCTCGGTGTGCCGGAGGTCGTCATCACCAACTCCATCGGGGACAAGGTCTCCTTAGACGCCTGCCCTCGGCCGCGGCGCCAAGACATGTGTTCTTCACCGGCCGGCAACATCGGCGCGGGCACACCGCCAGCCCGGCTCACGCCGATCACGGCCGGCCGGGCCACGGCTGCCGTCTCACAGCAGGCGGCCTGCCGGATGGCCGCCGGGATCATCGGCCAGCACGATCGCAGCCCTCACCCGCTTGCCGACCGGCTCGCGGCGGATTTCGAAGCTGCGGCACACCGCCATCACGATCTCCAGACCGTGCTGGCCCACCCGGCCCGCGTCCGCGCCCTGGGGTACCGGCAAGGCCGGATCGCTGTCCCACACGCTGATCTCCACGGCGCCGTCAACGACCTCCAAGTCCAGCAGGCTCGGGCCCGGCGCGTACTTATGGGCGTTGGTCACCAGCTCGCTGACCACCAGTTCCACCAGGCCCATGGCCCGGTCCGACACCGGGATCCCGTGAACGGCCTGCACCTCGGTCATGAAAGCGCGCGCGGCATGCCGCGCCTCAGCGATCCGCTCCCCGCCCGCCAGAGCAACAGCCGACAGCACCGGCCGGCCCACCAGCGGCTGGTCCTCATCTTCATGCACCACCGGCACCACACCGTCACCCTCGTCCTGAGCAACCCGTCCAACGGCGCACGGATACCCCCCAAACACAGCCCCACGCCATCTTCACGGACTATCGACAGATCCACGCGCCTGTCATGGCGGCATCAAAGGACCCGTAACGCAAAGTTACCTGCGGTGCACTGACGGATCCGCCGAGCACGGTCTTCATCGCGTGGTGCTCCCGTTCCGGTATTCGCCCGCAGGGACACGTCGGTAGCCGTAGTGACCCCATCTGATTACGCCGGCGGCATCCAGCAGCCCCTGGCTCCTCAGCTGCGCGGTTCTCCAGGGGGCCTGGCACCCACAGCGAAAAGCGCTGGGCCCGCCCACCGGCCTGACCACCTGGCCCACAAGAGGACCCGGCGCCCAGGCGGCCTCTCTACATAAAATGGCTGCATGCATTCCTCTTAGAGAAGCATCAAGGGGTGTGTCATGAACCAGCCTCAATATCCAGAGCAGCGACCACCCGGCTGGGGAACGCCACCACATTCCGGAGACGGGCCGCCCCCTCAGCAACCGGCCTGGGGAGCCCCTCCACCGCAACCGCCGAAGAGGAGGAGTACCGGGAAGGCCGTGGGATTCGGCTGCCTCGGAATCCTGATCGTCGCGATCATCATCGGCATCGCTGTGGCTCTCGGAGGCAGCTCAGAAGACACCAGCAATAAGGTCCCCGGCACTGAGGCCACCTCATCCTCCCAGCCGGAGAACAGCCAGAACGACAAGGAAGAGCCCACGCGGAGCCAGGCCGACATATTCAAAGAGTGCGTCACCCAGAAGGGAACACCAACGGAGCAGACAGCCGTCAAGCACGTCACGAAAGTCACAGGAGCAGATGAGAAAAACAACATTCTGGACTCAGCTGAGGTCTTCACCGACTACACGGGCGGCATCACAGGCCCCCACGCAGCCGACGGCAAGCTGATCGCCTCAGCCTTCGCAACCTGCTACGACTCTGACAACGGGCTCGTCACCGTCTACGACAAGAACGGAGAGATGCTCTCCAACGGCAACTTCTGACCACTGAATCGCGCTGACGCATCCTGGCATCCCGCCCATACGGACTCGCCTCCTCGCACCCCGGCCCAAGGGATCAAGGCCGTCCTCGGAGCCTGCGTGGACCGGGCAGGATAGGAGGCTGGGCGCCGACGGCCCGTGCCGGACACAGGCGGCTCGGCGCCTCTGATGGGCGTCAGCCGTGCCCGCGGGGTGTGAGGCCGGGCGGCGTCGGCGGGCAAGTAGACGCCCCGCTGAGCACGCCGGCGGGGGGCGCTCGGCGTCGCAGGTGGGGCAGAGCTCCATCCACACACCAGTCCCCCACGGCCCGTTCCACAGGGTCTGGTAAGGGGGCTGGAAGCCGTCGATGAACACTGGAACCCGGCATGGCCGGTCGAATGGCAACGCCACTACACCGCCGTGCGCGAAATGCTGCGCGCCGAAGCGGAAACAGAGGTCTTTCCCGGCGTCACCATCCACGGTCAGGACATCGGCCGATGGCTCGCCCGTCAACGCCACACCAACACCTCCGCTACATGAGCGCCGGTCCGGCAGGGCGGCACCTTTCTTTCGCCCCGCGTGGTGCCACCTCGGTCCGATCCAGCTACGGGCGGGGTTTCTCGACCTCAGTCATCCGGGTTTTCGATGCCGCCCGGCGGCTGGATGCGCCCCGGCGGGAACAGGGCGATGGCCCTGCTGATGAATTCGCGCGCGGTCGCCTCGTCGAATGCCCCAAGTGCCTCGTAGTCTGAACGCCCCTCCATTCATCCGCAGATCCTGACTGCAACTCCCCCACGCGTGCCGCCCTGGGCAGCAGGGTCGGCGCGTCGGACCGATGAGTTTGCCGGTTGCCTGGAGTCTTCCCTGCGACAGGCCCGCCCCGTCGGCCGGTCAGGAAGCGGCGGGCTCGGTGTCATGGAGGAGAGATGCAGGCCAGGATGCCCAATCCGATTCGGCTTTACATGTCGATGTCGCTCGACGGCTACATCGCCGGGCCGGACGATCGGCCAGGTCAGGAACTCGGACGCAATGGAGGACGGCTATTCGACTGGCTCGACGATCGGCGATCCGACGGCCCGAGCGGCCAGGTCTACCGCGAGGCCCTGTTGACCGGCGCGGTGATTTCTGGCCGTCGGACCTTCGAACTCGCCGGGCGTTGGCAGGGCGATCATCACGACGGCGTGCCGATCTTCGTCCTCACCCACCACGTGGATGACGGGGACGTGCCACCCGGCCACGCGCGTTTCGTCACCGACGTCGAGGACTGCGCCCATCAGGCTCGCGCGGCCGCCGGGGACCGGCCGGTCATGGTCCACGGGGCGGGGGCCGCCCAAGCGCTTCTCCGAGCCGGGCAGATGGACGAGATGGAGATCCACCTGGTCCAGGTTCTCCTCGGGGGCGGTCGACGGCTGTTCGACCACCTGGGCGGTGATCACATCGAACTCGACCTCGTCCGACGGCTCGAGGACCGAGACGTCACGCACCTCCGCTACCGGGTGCACCAACCCCGGGAGGCCGCGTGAAGACCCTCTTCGTCGCCTGTCGCGTCACCGATCTGGACCGCTCGCTCCGTTTCTACTCCGCCTTGGGCTACGGCGAGCTGGGCAGGGTCGAGGTCGGCGAAGGGAGTCGCCTCGTGATCCTCAAGTTCCCCGGCGAACCGGCGGCTTCGCTCGAACTGGTCCACCGTCCCGCCGACGGACCGGTCGACGTGGGCAGCGGAATCGACCACCTCGCGATCCAGGTGGACACGTTGGCTGTCACCCTGAAGGCGCTGGCCGAAGCCGGCCTGGAGCCGGAGCCTGTCCAGTATCCGGGCGGCCCTCACGGCCCGAAGACGTCGTGGCTCACGGACCCGGACGGTTACCGGATCGAGTTGGTGGAGTGGCCGTTCGGGCATCCGGACGGCATCACCGCAGCTGACTTCTCCTGAGGTGGTCACGGTGAGCGGGGCGGCGACGCTCAGCGTCATCCCACCCCATTCAAAAGTTGGCCGGGCGCCGACGACGTGGGTCGCGCCGGGGACGACCTCTAAGGCAGTTGCAGGACCGGATCAGCGCTGGAGCCTGCGTGCCCGAGCCGTCCTGGAGCTGCCCGATTCGCATATGCCGGGCCAAGGGGCAGCTTCTTCCCCCTTGGGGGCTTGTGGGCTGACGGCCACGGCCCTAGAAGACGGGCCACGCGCGGCGGGTAACCGGGTGGGCGGCCCGGCACTTCGGTCGTCGAAGGCTAGGGTTTCCGGGCCAGCCCGGCGGCGATGAGGCGTTCCCAGACGGTGAGGGCTCGTTCGCCGCCGCCCTTCCAGGGGCTGTCGGCCACGACGGGACGCCACAGGGACGCGGGGACGATCCCGGGGTCGAGGATCTCCAGGCCGTGCAGCAGGGCTTCGATCTCCTCGTCGGTGCGCCAGCGCCCGCGGCCGAAAGTCTCCTGGAGGACTCTCTCGGCCTCGGCTGTCTCTGTGTTGTTGCCGGAACGGAAGTGGCTGACAAAGAAGTAGCTCCCCGAGGGAACGTGGTCGCGCCAGTAGCGGACGATTCCGGCTGGGTCTTCCTCGTCGTTGACGTGGTGGAGGATGGCACTGAACACGACGGCGACGGGACGATCGAAGTCGATCAGTTCCAGTGTGTCCGGATGCGCACGGACGCCTTCGGGGTTGCGTACATCGACGGGGACGACCCGGGTCCGGTCGTTCTCCTCCAACAGTGCGCGGCCGTGGACCAGTACTTGGGGGTCGATGTCGACGTAGACGACACGAGAGTCCGGAGCGTGCCGTTGCGCAACCTGGTGGACGTTGTCGGCGGTCGGAAGACCGCTCCCCAGGTCGATGAACTGCCGTATGCCGGTGGTCGTCGCGATCACCTCGACCGCACGGGTCAGGGCTTGGCGGTTGGCGAAGGCAATGGCCACCGAACCAGGAAGGTCGCGTTTGAACACGTCGCCAACCTGCCGGTCCACGGCGTAGTTGTCCTTGCCCCCGAGCAGGTAGTCGTAGACACGGGCGATACTGGGCTTGGTGGGGTCGATGGAGGACCCTGCATCCGTCATGGCGCCCATCTTCTCGCGGCCGACGACACCTTGACGTCATCATCTTCGCAGGACGGCAGCAGTGGCCCCGCGACCCAGGTGTCGGTGGCTGCACGTACGGTCTGCGCATGATTGATCAGTGGTGGGCGGGCGTACGTCAACGGGTGGAAGCGGCGGGTGCAGGGCCTGGGGGCGGCAAGGTGTTCGGGGCGTCGGGGCACAAGTGGGTCGTGGAGGAGCCGCTCACCCGGGGCGAGCTTGCCGAACTCGAGGCCCAGACAGGCGTGCGGCTACCGGAGGAGTACCGAGCCTTCCTGCTCCACGTCGGCGCGGGTGGCGCCGGCCCCGCGCACGGCCTGTTCCCGGTCCGGCGTGTGCAAGGCCGCTGGCGTTGGGAAGGCGACGGCGCCGACATGGCCGACCTGTCGAGGCTTGCCGAGCCGTTTCCGGACCAGGGCCCGGATCCGAAGGTGCTCGACGACCTCCTTGCCCAACGCCCCGAGGAAGAGGACTTCGACGACATCGAGGACTTCGACATCGTCATCGAGGCGTGGGACGAGCGGTGGGAGGCCGTCATGTTCGCCCCGGAGCGCACGGTCGGCGCCATCGTGATCTCCCACCTGGGCTGCGCCCAGAGGGAGTGGCTGGTCATCAGTGGCAGCCATCGCGGCACGATCTGGTCCGACTGCCGAGTGGACGACGTCGACCTCGCGCCGCTCCTCGACGACGACGCCAAGCCGATGAGGTTCGCCCGCTGGTACACCGACTGGCTGGAGAAAGCCGAGCGCACAGCCCTGTCGACCCCGTAAGCACGTCGCCCTGTTCTGTTGAGCAATGCAGTGGGTAAGCGGGCTGAGCGGCCCTACCTGCGCGCGGCGGTGTCGGACGGCACGACGCGGGCCGTGCTGCGTTCGCCGACCGGCTCCTGCTCGACGAGCAGCTCTTCGGTGACGGCTTTGACGATCTCCAGGCCGTGTCGGCCGACCTGGGCGGGGTCTGTGGGCCGGGCCGCGGACACTGTGGGAAAGGCCCGGCGTGATCGTCCTGCAGGAGCTGGTCGTTCACGCCGGGCCTTTTGACCGTTCGCTACCTGTAGGAGGCGACCGCCCAAGTCGCCTTGTAGTGCTTGCTGTTCTCGCTCCAGCGGTATTGCTTCAGACCATTCGTGGAGTCAATGGTCTCGATCCAGCTGGTGGTGTAGGTGGGCTTCCCGTCCGCGCCGAGGTTGGCCAGGCCGCATTCCTTGGCGCAGGTCGTAGCCACCCGGCCCGTCACCGGGTCGCTGCCGACACTGTTGAGCATGATCCGCGTGTTGACCAGCGGCTCGTTGGCGTAGTCGGTGCACCAGCGGTTGGAGCCGTTCTCGATCTCCGCGACCTGCGTGGTGGCGGGCCACTTGGTGGGGTCGTCGTTCGTGTGGCACGAGGCGGTGCCGCTCTTGGAGAACTGGGCGACGCCGCCGTTGGCGCCCACCCAGAGGCGGTCCGGGTTTCCGTGGACAGGGGTCAGGTCATGGCCCCAGGCGCCACCCCCGCCGGGCTGCTTGGGCAGGGCGAAATGTTTGGGATCGGTGAGTTGCTTGGTGCCGGTGTCGTACGTGAACCTGACCAGTTCCAGGCCGCCGAGGGCCCAAACGTACCCGCCGTTCGGGTCGTACACGACCTCATGTGCGGAGTTCAGCGGGATCGTCTGCTTCGGCGTGCCGCTCCAGTTGCCCGGCGTACCCTGCGCTCTGGTGTACAGCTCGATCTTGCCGGGGAAGCCATTGCCTCCGGCGAACGCGGCCACAACTCCCCCGTCGGGAAGGACTTCCACGCCGTGCAAATCCCCTGGTTCGCCCGAGCTCTTGACGTTGATGGCCCAGTGGTATCCGGAAAGGGCCGGGTAGGGGATGACACCGATGAAACCGCTGGTGCCGTCTCCCGTGACCAGCACTTGGTCGCCGTAGACACCGCCGGGCCGGAGCTTGTGCGAGGTTCCTCCCTTCCAGGCGGCGCCGTTCAGGGACGTGTCCTCCACCGCGTGGTAGGCGTCGGGGAGCCACCGCTGGTACGGCTTCGAAGCCGGCCACACAGAGGGCTTGTTGGAGTCCAGGAACTCCAGCGCCTCGGTCGCCACGGGATAGCCGCCGGCGTAGGGCGGGCCGTACTCGTTGCCCGCGATCAACGGAGTGGACCCCTCGTTGAACTCGACCTCCAGGGTGGGCGCGAAGTAGGCCTTCGTGCACGCCCTGTCCTTGTCCGGGGTCGTCGGGTTCATGGAGCAGAAGTCCTTGTACCCGGTGGCGCCGGTCGTCGGGTGGGGTGCTCCCTCGTTGCTGCTGAGCCTGATGCCGTGATTGGGCGTCGTCGTGCCCGGCCGGGTCCAGGCCGTGACCATGTCGGTGATGTCGATCCGCAGGATGCCCGAGGACTCGTCCGGCAGGTACTTGTCGGGCTGGTCCTCGCAGGTGGGGTGTCCGACACCGAACCACTTGCCGACACCTTCACCGACCGGGGGCTGGTTCGCCCAGGTGATCGTCTGCTGGTCCCATGCCTCGGCCACGCGGTACACACCGAACCACGGGTTCTGGTTGCAGTCCTGCACTGCCACGAACGAGTTGTACATCCGCAGGGACGCCCTCTTGATGTTCGCGCCGGTGAGGCGGGAGACGTCGAACTTCAGGAAGCTGCGGTACTTGGTCGCGCCACCGTTCGGTGTGCCTATGTGCAGCAGGCGTTCCTGCGAGTGGTCGGCGGTGTCCGTGTTGCTGATGTACGTGTCCTGGAGCCGCTTGATCATGTTGCGCGGGCCACTCTGGGCGAACGGTGAGACCGCGCCCGTCGCTGTCGCTGCCACCGGCTGTATCGTCGGCTGCGTCTGCTCAGGCCGTTGTGCGGAAGAGACCGGCGTCAACAGAGAGACCGCCAGGGCCAGACCGCCCGACGCAACGAAGACCTTACGTCTGAAGATCCTCGCCAGGTGCCGAGACATTCGTTCCCCCCTCATGCTCGCATCCCGCCGGAGCGGGCCCACCTCACCGATTCGGGTGGGTGTTCTATTTCAATGCGATCATGACTCTACAGCCGGATCGACCGGAGACACTGGAACTGCGTTCGGAACCACTGCCCCGCGACGTCGCGCCGGCTCGGTGGCGAGGGAACGGTCGGTCGGTGGCGCGTGCTGCGCCAGGGCGGGGGTCAGCGGGTTCGGCGGGTTCCGGCCCCGTTCTTCAGCTATCACCCGGACCCCATCGCAAGCGGGTCCATCCGCGCGGACGCCGAGACGTTCGCGGGTGAATTCAGTGACTCCTACGGGCTTGCCGGTGTCAGCGAGGATGTCTTGCATGAGGCCACCCGCCGCACTCCTGGCTTCCACGCCTCGCAGGACCCGCACTGGCTCGTCCACTGCCAGGACGCGGCCGCCTTCGTGGGCGAAGTCGGGTACACCGAGCTGGCGGCGCGTCCCGAAGCCCTCGACCAGCTGCGGGCCGACATGCGCCTCGACGGCTGGCACGACGAAAACCGGCTTCAGCACTTCCTGACCCACCTGGGCGAGGGGGCGACCGCCATGCTCTTCCGATGCACCGTCTGCGGCGCCCATCTCGCCTATGCCGACGCGTCCTGAAAGCCGTCTGCTTGGGCGAGTCGTCGGTAGCGAGCCAGGCCATAGTGCGTTCGATGGTCCAGCGGTGCCGGGGCCGGACCGGCGGTATTCCCTGTACCAGCGGGATGAGGGCCGGGCTGTCGTGCGTGTGCGCGCCGGAGACGCCGACGGACAGGGGCAGACCGGTCCGCCCAGTCCAGGTCGCCGCGGGCACCGAGCTCGTCGAGGACCAGGCGGTGAAGCTTCGCCCACATCCTGGCCTTTGAACACTCCGCAAAGCGCCGGTGAACTGGCGCTCCCGACGGCCCGAACGAGGCGGACGGCCACTGCTGCCAGGTGCAGCCCGACGTGGCCCCGAAAACGATCGCAGCCAGCACCGCTGCAACAAGGGCTATATCCGCTCCCCCTGCGCGTCGTTGACAGCATGACCCGACCAGTGATCCGGTGACTCAGAGGGAAACGGCCCGCCCCTCTGGCTCCCCGGCTCGCTTGTCCGGCTGGGTCCACATCACCCTGACCCGGTCGGCGGCAATGTCGAACCCGAGCAGCGGATCCGTCCCGCCACCCTCAGGGAGGAGCATGACCGACTTGCCCAGCCGTCGCCCGATCGCAGTCAGGAACCCACACAGAACATCCAGCCGCTCCTGCCCCTGGAGCTCCCGAAGGTCTACGTCGAAATCGATCTGCTCTTCCCCGAGGAAGCGAAAGATCGCACAGACTGCGAGGCCCGGCCACACCTTCAGGCTTGGGCACTCGGCGCCAGCCGGGCGAGACAGCACGGCTTCGGCTCGAGGCAGCGGCAACACCGCGTCGCCCTCGGCGTACTCGAAGACCCAGCCCTGTTCCTCGATCAGATCGAGCACGACCTGCCAGTCCGCCGCTGTCGTCTCCTCGACGAACACGTCGGGGAGACAGCCCCCATCAGTTGGATCGAGCAGCCACGCGACCTGGTCGTCCCACCGGAGAAGGGCCATCCGACCATCTTGCCCTCCGGACCACACCAGGCCGAGCTAGTTTTCTCGCAGCCCTCAGTGCCCGTCTCGTGGGACGTGCGCCAACCCGCAAGATTCACAAGAAGGCGCGGGTGTTCCTCCGGGGGAAACGGCCCCGGAAGGTCTTACTCGTGCCCTGTGGCGAAGAACGGCGCGAGGGAAGAGGCGAGTGCTTGTGGAGCCTCTTCTGCCACGTGGTGCCCGGCATCGATGCCGTGGCCTCGTACGTCCGGTGCCCACTGGCGCCAGATCCTCACCGGGTCCCCGTACAGGTCCTCGAGGTCGTCGCGGAGCGACCAGAGGATGAGTGCCGGGCACTGGATCCGTGCCCCGGCGGCGCGGTCGTCCTCTTCGTGCCGCCGGTCGATGGTGAGGCCGGCCCGGTAGTCCTCCAGCATGGCCCGCACCACGTCGGGGTTCCTCGTGGCTGCGCGGAACTCGTCGTGGTTCTCCTGGCCCATGCTGTGCGGATCGCCGCGGTACCAGCTGTCCGGATCGGCGTTGATGACCCGCTCGGGGATGTCCGGCTGGGCGAAGAAGAACCAGTGCCACCACTGGGTGGCGAACTCGGTCGTGAGGCGCGAGAGGTGCTCGGTGAGGGGCAGACAGTCGATCAGCGCCACCTGCGAGACCGCGCCGGGGTGGTCGAGTGCGAGACGCAGCGCGACAGCGCCTCCGCGGTCGTGCCCGGCGAGCGCGAAGCGGGCGTGACCCAGGGAACGCATCACCTCGACCACGTCACCGGCGACGGCCCGCTTGGAGTGTGCCGCGTGGTCCGCGGTAGGTTCCGGGCCTGTGGACCGGCCGTACCCCCGCAGGTCGGGACATACCACGGTGAAGCCGTGGCGGACGAGGAGCGGGGCGACGCGATGCCAGGTCGCAGATGTCCGGGGGTGGCCGTGCAGCAGCACCACCGGCGGTCCTTCCCCGCCGTAGCGAACGAAGATCGATGCTTCACCGACTTGAACCTGCTTCGTCTCAAAGCCCTCGAACAAGACTCGGACCTCCCGCCTCGTCGGTACACCGCGCCGGGCACCTATCGGCCCCGGACAAGCCCTCACTCGTCCACACGCACTGCCGGGTCAACAGGCTGCGCAAGCTGCCCCGCTCGTCGGCGAGTGCCAAGCCGGCAAGGCTTTCCTGTTACCCCCGCGGAGGCCGTGAACACAACTGTCCCGAGTGTCGGCCGACTTGGGCGCGAAGAGCGCCGGAGGGCGACTACCTGTCCGCCCATCAGGCTGTCACCAGTGTCCCGGGACAGCACACCTAGTAGCTGTCGTATCCGGGCTCACCGTTCGGCCGGTAGATGCCGACGGTGGTGCCGCCCTTCGTCGTCGAGAGGCTGACCGGCTCCAGTGCGGTGGGGACCGCTCCCCCGGCGAACAGCCGCTTGCCGGTGCCGATGATCACCGGATGGATGGTCAGCCGGTACTCGTCGACGAGGCCGTGCCGCATGAGGGTCTGGGCGAGGTCGCCGCTGCCGACGACGTTGATGCTGCCGCCGTCGGACGCCTTCAGCTCGCGTACGGCTTCGACGATGTCGCCCTCCAGCAGTGTGGAGTTCTGCCACTCGACGGACGTCAGGGTCCGGGAAGCCACGTACTTGTGCATGCTGTTCATCCGGTGGGTGAACGGGTTGTCGGGATCGGCGGTCGGCCAGTACGACGCGAAGATCTCGTACGTCTTACGGCCGAGCAGCATCGCGTCGGAGTGCTCGTACCAACCGGCGATGGCCGCACCGACCTCGTCGTCTGCCACCGGCTTCTGCCAGCCGCCGTGCTCGAAGCCGCTCTCAGCATCCTCGTCCGGACCGCCCGGCGCCTGCATGACGCCGTCCAGTGTCAGGAACGTGCAAACGATGATTTCGCGCATGGTGCGCTCCCTTCGTCTACAGGTAGACCGCACACCCGCCAGAAACTCATCGCGTCGATGGCGTGGCACAGGCATCAGTCATCTTGGAATCGGCGCGCGTGAGCCCGGTCCACCGTCCGAGCGCCGACGTGCCGGGCGTGAACGCCGCGGCCGGTGACGAAACGGAAACCAGTTCCCGCAAGAGCGGTGAAGAAACCAGGCAGATCTGCTGCGTGTTCTTCGAATCGCCGGGCAAGAGGAGCGACGGAGGTTGATATCTATGGTTCCCCTGCTTCTCGTCCTGCTTCTGGCTCTGATCCTCTTCGGCGCGGGCTTCGCGCTGAAGGCACTGTGGTGGATCGCTGTCATCGTGCTGGTCGTCTGGCTGCTGGGCTTCGTGCTGCGCAGTGCGGACACGGGCGGACGCAAGGGCCGCTGGTATCGCTGGTGACCCACCCAGCAGCAGTCAGCCTGCGGGCCCCGAGAACACTCGGGGCCCGCAGGCATGTCAGGGCCATGGCATCTCATCTGTCCCTGCCTGTCCGGCGGGCCGGCCCTGGCGCAGACTCGAGTCCGTTGGCCGACAGGGCGTATGCGTCACTGGCCGCCCGGGCCGCCTTCGACGTCGCGGCCTTCGTGATCGTTCGGTCTGACACGGCCTACGGCAGGGCCTGTTCGGCCCAGATCACCTTGCCTTGCGGGCTGTACCGGGTGCCCCAGCGCTCGGCCATCTGCGACACCAGGAACAGGCCCCGGCCGCCCTCGTCCGTCGTCGCGGCGTAGCGCAGATGGGGTGAGGTGCTGCTGCCGTCGGCGACCTCGCAGATCAACGCGCGGTCGCGGATCAGCCGCACGTGGATCGGCCCGGAGCCGTAGCGGATGGCGTTGGTGATGAGCTCGCTGAGGATGAGCTCCATGGTGAAGCCGAGTTCCGACAGGTCCCACGCTTCGAGCTTTCGGGACACGGCGTCGCGCATTCCCGCGACGGCGGCAGGGTCCGGGGGGACGTCCCAGTCGGCGACCCGGTCGGGCGGCAGTTGCCGCGTGCGCGCGACGAGCAGGGCGACGTCGTCCTTGGGACGCCCGGGAAGCACGCTGTCCAGCACGTCCTGACAGGTCTCCTCGGGTGGCCGGCCGGGGTTGCCGGTGAGCGCCTCGCGCAGCAGCTCCATTCCCACGTCGAGGTCGCGCCTGCGGTCTTCGATGAGGCCGTCGGTGTACAGGACGAGCTGGGTTCCCTCGGCGAGGCACAGCTCCGCGGTCTGGAACGGCATGCCGCCGAGGCCCAGCGGTGGGCCGGCGGGCACGTCCGGGAAGGTGACGGTCCCGTCCGGCCGGACCAGCGCGGGCGCCAGATGCCCCGCCCGCGCCATGACGTAGCGGCGTGTCACGGGGTCGTAGATCCCGTACAGGCAGGTGGCGCCCACGACGCCCGCCGCGCTCTCCACCGTCTCGCTCTGGTCGATGCTTCCGACCAGGTCGTCCAGATGGCTCAGCAGCTCGTCGGGGGGCAGGTCGAGGGCGGAGAAGTTGTGCACCGCCGTACGCAGCCGTCCCATCGTGGCGGCGGCGTGGAGGCCGTGGCCGACCACATCGCCGACGGCCAGGGCCACCCGGCTGCCCGGCATGGGGATCACGTCGAACCAGTCGCCGCCCACGCCCGACTGGGCGGGAAGGTAGCGGTAGGCGATGTCGAGGGCGTTCTGCTCGGGCATGGCCTGCGGCAGCAGGCTGCGCTGGAGGGTGACCGCCAGGGTGTGCTCGCGGGTGTAACGGCGTGCGTTGTCGATGCTGATCGCGGCCCGGGCCACCAACTCCTCCGCCAGCGACACATCCTCCTCGTTGAAGCGCTCATGCTGCTGTGCGCGCCAGAAGCTGGCCATGCCCAGTACGACGCCGCGGGCCTGGATGGGCGCGGTGATGAGGGAGTGGATGCCGTAGTCGATGACCGCCCTGGCCCGCTCCGGGTCCTGCACGCGCCAGCTCGTGGCGTTCGGCAGATCGCTCACCAGCTGGGAGCGGCCGCTGCCGTAGCCGCGTGCCTGGGGCGTCGCGGGGACGTAGTCGAAGAGCCGTCCCTGTTCGATGAGCGGATGGTCGTCGACGATGCCGGACACGGCCGCGCGTCGCATGGCCGTCCCCGTCGGGGCCGGCTCGTCACCGTGGAGGACGGCGTCGGCCAGGTCCACGGTGACGAAGTCCGCGAAGCGGGGGATGGGGACTCGCGCCAGTTCGTCGGCGGTGCGCAGCACGTCCAGGGTGGTGCCGATGTGGAGTCCGGCGTCGTACAGCAGCCTGAGCCGCTCCCGTGCCACCTCCGCCCTGCCCGTCACCGCCTGCAGCTCGGTGGAGTCGCGTAGTGTCACCACCGTTTCCCTGGGTCCTCCCTCACGGCCGGTGGGCCGCTGGTTGACCGCGATCAGCCGCTCCCCCGCGAGGTACACCTCGTCGGTCGCCTCGCGCCCGGAGGCGAGCAGCGCCTTCGTCTCGGGATCGAGGCCCGGCAGGTCCGAGACGAACCGCCCCTCGATGTCCGGTGGCAGCTCCAGCAGTCGTCTGGCTTCATCGTTCGCCAGCATCAGCCGCCCGTCGGCGGCGACGATCAGCACCCCTTCCCGTACGGAGTGGAGCACTGTGTCGTGGTGCTCGTACATCAGGGCCATCTCGTCCGGGGCCAGGCTGTGTGTCTGCCGTCGCAGCCGCCTGCCCACCAGTGCCGTCACGCCGGCCGACAACGCGAGCGCTCCGGCCCCCGCGCCCAGGATGATGGGAAGTTGTTGGTTCAACTGGCTTTCGACGTTCTTGACCTTCATCCCCGCCGAGACGAGAGCCACCACATCGCTGCCGGCATCCTTGACCGGAACCGTGGCCTGCACTTCGCGACCGAGCGGGCCGTCGACGCTCTCCACGTAGACCTTGCCTGCCAGCGACGGCCGGATCTCGCCCACGAACCGCTTTCCGATCCGGTCCGGCAAGGGATGCGTGTAGCGGATGCCCGTGGTGTCCATGACCACGATGAAGTCGACGTCGGCGGCCCGGCGTGCCGCCTCGGTGAGCGGCTGGAGAATCTTGCTGGGATCGGGGGTCTGCAATGCCGCCAGGACGCCCGGCGAGTGCGCGAAGGTCTGTGCCACGGCCGTGGAGCGGCGCCTGGCCTCGGCACTGCTGTCCCGCTCCGACTGCAGGATGAGAGCGAGGACGCCGCAGGCTACGAGCAGCACTACCAGAGCCACCTGGAAAACCAGCACCTGCCCGGCTACAGTCCGCGTGCTCTTGCTGATCAGACGCTTGACCGACAGCTGTCGAAAACGGGCGAAAAGACTCGCCATGCGACCTTTTTAACACCGGTGATCCCAAGTGGCCAGGGCGCGCCCCACCCCTGTCCCGCTGACATGGGGCGCCTGTGCGGCCGTGTGCCGCGTTGGCTCGCACCTCGGAACCCGGCCCTTCGTCGCGCATGCTGGTGCGCGCATGATCCTTCCGCGCCCCGTGTCCAATTAGACCGATAAGATGCTTTTGTGATCACGTCTGCACGGCCGTGGCGCCGTCGCCCCGCCTACAGCGGCCGATGGGAAGCTGCCCGGCTGGCGCCCTTGGTCCTGACCCTTCTCATCGCCGCCCTGGCGTTCTCCACCCCCAGGGATATCGCCTTCAGCCGCCTTCTGCCCGTCGCGCCCGCCCTTGCGGCCGCGATGTGGCCCGTGCTCCCCACGTTGGCGCTGGGGGCGATCTGTCTCCTGCTCATGATCGTCCTCAGCTTCTTCCACACCGACTTGGGGACGCCGTACACGTCGGCCGCGATCATCGCGGTCACCTTGGCGGCCGCGTACGGCAGTCATGTCCGACTTCAGCGGGAGGAGACGCTCTTCCAGGTCCGGCTCGTCGCCGACGCGGCCCAGAAGGTGCTGCTGCGCCCGCTGCCGCACCGCATCGAGGGCGTCGAGATCGAGTCGCTGTATCTGGCAGCTCAGGAAGAAGCGCGGATCGGCGGTGACTTCTACGAGGTGATCGGTACACCGCACGGGGTGCGGCTCCTCATCGGTGACGTACGGGGCAAGGGTCTGTCCGCCGTGGGGGCGGCCTCGGCGGTGATCAGCTGCTTCAGGGAAGCCGCCTACGACGAGCCCGATCTGCAGGGCATCGTCCACCGCCTGGAAACCACCGTCATCCGCCACAGCGCCGCCTTCCCCGCCCAGGACCAGCCCGAGCACTTCGCCACCGCCCTCCTCGCCGAGATCCCGCACGACGGCAGCCGACTACGAATCCTCAACTGCGGGCATCCCCCGCCGCTGATCGCGCACTACGGGAAAGTCCGGGTCCTGGAGCCCACCACCCCCTCCCCGCCCCTCAACCTCGCGGCGCTCATCGGTGACCGCTACCGGGTCGACATCGTCTCCTTCGCCCCCGGTGATCAGCTGCTGCTCTACACGGACGGCGTATCGGAGACCCGGGACCACACGGGCCGGTTCTTCCCGCTGCCGGACTGGATGCACCGACACGACCCGGAGCACCCCCGCGAGCTGCTGGACCAGCTGCACCGGGACCTGCTCCGGCACAGCGGCGGAAGACTCGACGACGACATCGCGGCCCTCGCACTGAGACGCACCGCTGAGCAAGATCGCGGAGTGGCGGGCGCCGGGGGCTGAGCTGTCTGCATCGCCAGCACCCCCGTCTGCCGTCCGGCGGCACCGAGGGCTGCGGCTGGGCGGTCCGCCGGCCGACGATCCAGGTCAGGACGGCTCGGGCGCTCGCAGCACGGCCGACCGCGGAATCGACTCCGGCGGCATGGGTACCAGGCATCCGAACCCGACACTTCCAAACTGCTCCGGAGAGTCATGACGCAGGGGATCGAGAACGACAAGGGCAATCGGTTCTGCAAGGCATGCGGCACGCCCGCCGAAGACGGGAAGCTGTGCAGCCACTGCGGGGCGGTTCTGGACTTTCCCGCTGGGGAAGGGCTGATCGAGGATGAAGGTGCGGCAGTGCGCCGGGACTTCGAGGGACGCGCTCGGCAGCAAGAGCAGGAGTGACGGGCCGAAGGGAACCGGGCCGCTGGTCGGCCCCACCCGGGTCTCGGCGAAGCAGGGGGCGGGCGCCCACTCGTCGCTCGCGTCCGTGAACTCGACGGCCACCGCAAGGCCGGTGGGAGAGTCAGCCCGCACCACGCCGACACTTGCGGCGAGGGTCCGCGGTTTGACGACGACTGGACGGTGCGGCCGGCCGCGTACGCCCCTTCCCACGTGGGAGGGTCGGTCAGCACCAGGCGGACGCGGAAGTCGCGTCCAATCGACTGCAGCAGGTACTCGGCGGTATGCGCGGAGGCCGGTCGTGATCGCGAGCAGGTGTCCCATCGTCATGGGCACCGGATAGCCGTGCGCCGCCGGGCGGGCAGCCCCTGCTGGGCGGACCCCTGACGGCCTTCGCCCGCAGGGGCTGCCCGCCCGCCGTTGCCGGCCCGTGCTCATGCAGGGCTACTCGTCCCGCTCCGCGACGAAGATGCAGAACGGGTGGCCCTCGGGATCCCGGTATACGCGGAAGCGCTCCTCGTCGTCGGGATCCGGCCGGTCCCGGTTGCTGAGCAGGCTGCCGCCGAGGCTGAGCACGCGCTCGTGCTGGTTGCGCAGTTCCTCCAGCGAGGCGACGCTCAGATCGAGGTGCATCTGCTGGGGCACCGGGCCGTCGGGCCAGTCCGGTTCGCGCAGGCGCTCCACTTGCTGGAAGGCGAGTTGCGGTCCACCGCCGGGATTGCGCAGGACGAGCCAGTCCCTGCCGTGCTCGTCCGGCCGTCCGGGCGGAGGCGGCTCGTCCCCCTCCGCGTATTCGAGCCCCACCAAGGACCGGTAGAACTCGGCGAGTTTGCGGGCGTCGGTGCTGTCGAGCACGGTCTGCACCAGCCGGATGCGGCGCGCGTCGTCGGTCATGGACTCCAGGTGCCCGGCCCGGCCCCGCCCGAACGACCCACTCGGCAGAACTCCCGCGGCGAACGACGCACGGCGCTCGACCCCGGCCTCGGCATCAAGTCGCCGGGCCCGGCCGCCTCGGTCCGCAGGGGGCAGAACTTGGAGTAGTGGACGAAGCAGGCGTACAGCTTTCATGTTGCGGACGTTGCATCTGTTGCTTTTGGCATCGCCGGGATGCCGTTGTCGGGAACCGGCGGCGGTGTCACGCCTCAGGTCGGGCGCACGCTGGTGGGCGGTGGGGAAGCCGGCTCCAGGCGGACGCAGCAGTGGCCGGGGCGGGGCGCCAGGCATGCCTGGAGGCCGCTTTCCGTGAGCCCCTCCAGCAGGCCGCGGAGCAAATGCAGGTTCATGCCGCACACCGTCTGGGTGTGTTCGCGGGCGAGGGTGTGGAAGGGGCAGTTGCCCAGGACGATGGCATCACCCTCACGGCGGGGTTCGAAGCCGTTCACTTCCAGCACGGCGAACACATCCGTCCTGCCCGGTCCGGCGAGCTGTGCGCCCACTCCGTGTGCCTTTCGGTGCAGGACCGAGCGGACCGGTTCACCTGTGGCCTCGGATTCCTCCAGCGCCTGGGCCAGGAGCCGTCCGGCCAGCTCGTAGTGCCGCTCCGGGAGGCTGACGGTGACCTGCTTGGCTGAGCGCTTGTAGAGCTTCGCGGGCCGGCCCGCTCCGGGTCCGGTGCGTCCGCTGCGCCGCTCGTAGACGACGTCGAGCAGTGACTCGTCGGCCAGCCGGTCCAAGTGGAAGGCCGCGGTCTGCCGGGCAAGCCCGAGGGCCTCGGCGGCGTCGTCGCGGCTGACCGGTTCCGGCTGGCGCACGACGTGGTCGTAGAGCCTCCTGCGGGTCGGCTCGTCGAGAGCGGCGACGGCGGAGACGTCAGGGCGGGCTACTTCCTTCGAGGGGTCCACGAACACCAGTGTAAAACCAACAGCGATTGACTAAAGAAGTTTTCCGCGCTTCTATCGTTAATGAGAGTTGCCGATAGAAGGAAGGGCGTCATGTCGTCCGCAACCACAACCACCACAACCGCCGCCTCCCGGCGGCCCACGCTCAGCGATCCCGGCTACCAGGCGTTCGTCATCCTGCGCGCCGGGTTCACCGTGGCGCCGATCCTGTTCGGGCTGGACAAGTTCGCCAACCTGCTCGTGGACTGGCCCACCTACCTCGCCCCGTGGATCAACGACATCGTTCCGGGCAGCGCCCAGGCGGCCATGTACGCGGTCGGAGTGATCGAGATCGTCGCGGGCCTGGTCGTCGCGCTCGCCCCGCGCTTCGGCGGCTGGCTGGTGGCCGGATGGCTCGCCGGGATCATCGTCAACCTGTCGACCATCCCCGATTACTACGACATCGCGCTGCGCGACTTCGGCCTGTTGCTCGGCGCGGTGGCCCTCGCCCGGCTCGCCCAGAGCTACCAGGGCAAGCGGCAGTCTCACTGACAGCAGCCGGCAGCGACAGGAGGTGACGAGGCGGGTGGGCCCCTCCAACGGCTCACCCGCTGGGTGTGAGGGCGGCCCGTGCCCATGCCCGGGCCCGCGACAGTCAGGGCAGCAAGCGGAGGGATGAGCCGAGGCGAAGCGAGGATGGAAGATCATGGATGTGAAGCTGGACCGGCCAGGGCGCCGAGGGCGTAGCCGTCTGCCTTAATGACCCGGCCGGGAGCGACTCGCCAGTAGCCACCTGACAGCTGTTCGGCAAGCAGATCCGGGTCGAGCACTGCGTCCTCGCGCTTCGGGGCTACGTCCAGGGGGCCCGGGCCCGGCCGGAGAGCGCCAGGTGTCAAGATGGAAACATGACCATCAAGGTATTTTTTGACATCACCATCGACGACGTCCCCGCCGGCCGGATCAACTTCGACCTGTTCGACGACGTCGCCCCCAAGACCGTGGAGAACTTCCGCGCGCTGGCGACCGGCGAGAAGGGCTTCGGCTACAAGGGGTCGTCCTTCCACCGCGTCATCCCGGAGTTCATGCTCCAGGGCGGCGACTTCACCCGCGGCGACGGTACCGGCGGCAAGAGCATCTACGGTGAGAAGTTCGCCGACGAGAACTTCACGCTCAAGCACACCAAGCCGGGCCAGCTCTCCATGGCCAACGCCGGCCCGAACACGAACGGCTCGCAGTTCTTCATCACCACGATCGTGACGTCGTGGCTGGACGGCAAGCACGTGGTGTTCGGTGAGGTCGCCGACGAGAGCAGCATGGAACTCGTGCGGAAGATCGAGAGCTACGGCTCACGGTCCGGCCGTACCTCGGCCACCATCACCATCGCCGACTGCGGCGCTCTCTGACCGTACGCCGCGAGTGGGGCGGTAGCTGAGATTCGTGGGTGTCGGGACAGACGGTTCCCGACACCCACCTCGCCTCATCCGATCGGTCCGGGCTCGCCCGGGAAACCGGATACCGGCGGCGTAATGCCACGGGCGCAGCCCACCTCATCAGCGTGGTGGCCGGGCCCCGTCCTGCCGGCTCGCCCCCAGCGGCCGTTCTCGGCTCAGCCGCCGCTCTTGCGCCGGAACGACCGCTGGTGGGAAGCCGGGCCGTGCGCGCCGCGGATCTTCGACCCGTGCGGATTCACGGTGGGGTCTGCGGCATCCGCCTGCAGCCCGCGCTTGCGGGCCAAAGCCTCCCGGAACTTGCGCTTCAGATCGTATTGACCGTCAGCATCGGGCGTGAGGGCAGGGCTCTCGGCGTCAGCCGGCTCCGGACCTTCCGGTGTTGGAGACTCTGCGGCCATGGTGACCTCCTGGGCTCGGGCGTTGGAGAGCACAGCTTGTCATGCCGGGCACCGCATGAGGCGAGGACCACCCGGGTACGGGTCGGGAACGGGATGACCGGAGGGGTGCTGCCGGGGTGGGCCGGACATCGGCGTGACTCGAAGTGGTCGATGTGGGAACCGGAAGAGCAGCCCTGACGCATGAGGGCAGGCCGGATGCCCGGACGGACGCCGGTCCCTTCACCGGGAAAGAGACCACGATGGCGCACGAAGACGACATCGGGCAGGCTGTGACGAGCACGCCGGCGATGCGCACCGACGGCGGCGGCACAAGGCGCCGTCGTCCCTTGGGAGAGCGGCACGTCGAAGAGACGGTCGAGGTCGCGGTGCCGGTGCGGACGGCGTACAACCAGTGGACGCAGTTCAAGACCTTCCCGCGCTTCTCGACGGTGGTGCACGGCGTCGAGCAGGTCAGGCCCACGGTGACCGCCTGGACCATCGGCTACGGACCCCTGCGCCACCGCTTCGCGGTCGAGATCGTGGAGCAGGACCCCGACGCCTACCTGGCCTGGCGCGGTCTGGGTCAAAGCCCCTCCCACCAGGGCGAGATCGAGTTCCGGTCGACAGACTCCGGCGGTACCGCGATCACCGTCCGGCTGCTTCTGGAACCGCGGGGAGTCGCGAGGATCCTGGCCCGCTCGTCCCGGGCCGCCCGGCTGACCGCCCGTCTGGTGCAGGGAGAGCTCGTGAACTTCAAGCAGTTCATCGAGGGACTGGGGCAGGAGGGCGGGGCCTGGCGCGGCACCATCCGCAACGGCCGCGTGCAGCACGATCACCCGGAACCGCCCAGGAGCCGCGTGGCCCAGTGGCCCGTCGGCTGACCCGCGTGACGGACACGGCAAGAGAAAGGCGAACCGATGCAGAACCCGCCCGGCGGGGAGCCGGAGACCACCCTCTCCGTGACACCGCCGAAGAAGTGGGCAGCCGGAGTCCCCGCGGTCGTGCACGCGTTGGAGTACTCCTTGGAGCAGACCTCCCCACGCAGGACCGGGGTGGATCTGCTGGCCATGAACCAGGTGGGCGGGATCGACTGCCCCGGCTGCGCGTGGGCGGACCCGGCCCCGGGCCGGCGCCATCGCAACGAGTACTGCGAGAACGGCGCAAAGCACATCAATGACGAGGCCACCACGCGCCGGATCACCGCCGACTTCTTCCGTGAGCACAGCGTCGCCGACCTCGCCGCACGCTCCGACATGTGGCTCAACCAGCAGGGCAGGCTCACCGAGCCGATGATCAAGCGGCCGGGCTCCGAGCACTACGAGCCCATCGGCTGGAACGACGCCCTGAGCGTCCTCGCGCAGGAACTGAAGGCGCTGGCCTCCCCCGACGAGGCCGTCTTCTACACCTCGGGCCGCGCCAGCAACGAGGCCGCCTTCGTCCTGCAGCTCTTCGCCCGCGCCTTCGGCACCAACAACCTGCCCGACTGCAGCAACATGTGCCATGAGTCCAGCGGCTTCGCCCTGAGCGAGACCCTGGGCACCGGCAAGGGCACCGTCAGCCTCGAGGACCTTCACCACGCGGATCTGATCTTCCTGGTAGGGCAGAATCCCGGCACCAATCACCCGCGGCAGCTCAGCGCCTTGGAGGAGGCCAAGCGGGGCGGGGGCCGGATCGTGGCGGTCAACCCGCTGCCGGAGGCCGGGCTGCGGCGCTTCAAGAACCCTCAGAAGCCAAGCGGGGTCGTCGGACGTGGCACTCAGATCGCCGACCGTTTCCTGCACATCAAGCCCGGCGGTGACCTCGCCCTGTTCCAGGCCCTCAACGGTCTGCTGCTGGAGGCGGAGGACGCCCGGCCCGGCACCGTCCTGGACCACGACTTCATCGACGCGCACACCACCGGTTTCGAGGAGTTCGCCCAGCACTCCCGCGCCGTCGACTGGGACGACGTGCACACGGCGACCGGACTGACGCGCGAAGAGATCGAGAGGGTCCGCGACGAGGTCCTGAGCAGCGAACGGGTCATCGTCTGCTGGGCGATGGGCATCACCCAGCACAAGCACGGTGTGCCCACCATCCGGGAGATCGTCAACTTCCTGATGCTGCGCGGCAACCTGGGGCGCGCCGGAACCGGCGCCTGCCCGGTGCGCGGCCACAGCAACGTCCAGGGCGACCGCACCATGGGCATCTGGGAGCAGATGCCGGACACCTTCCTCGACGCGCTGCAGGACGAGTTCGGCTTCGACCCGCCGCGTCCGCACGGCCTGGACTCGGTGAACTCGATCAAAGCGATGCGCGAGGGCCGCGTCAAGGTCTTCCTCGCCCTGGCCGGCAACTTCGTACGCGCCGCTCCCGACAGTGAGGTCACCGAGGAGGCGATGCGCTCGTGCCGTCTGACCGCCCATATCTCCACCAAGCTCAACCGCTCGCACACCGTCTGCGGCGACACCGCGCTGATCCTGCCGACCCTGGGGCGCACCGAGCGTGACGTCCAAGCCGACGGCGAGCAGTTCGTCACGGTCGAGAACTCCATGAGCGAGGTACACACCTCTCAGGGTCGCCTCGAACCGGCCTCCCGGCTGTTGCTCAGCGAGGTCGCCATCCTGTGCCGGCTCGCCCGCCACACCCTGGACGGCAAGGCGGACATCCCCTGGGACACGTTCGAGGGCGACTACGGCACCATCCGCGACCGCATCTCCCGCATCGTGCCGGGCTTCCATGACTTCAACGCACGGGTGACCCGCCCCGGGGGCTTCCAACTGCCCAACCCGGTCAACGAAGGCGTCTTCAACAACAAGGTCGGCAAGGCGCTGTTCACCCGCAACGAGCGCGTGGTCCCCCGGGCACCCGAGGGGCACCTGCTGCTGCAGACGCTGCGCTCGCACGACCAGTGGAACACCGTCCCTTACACCAACAACGACCGCTACCGCGGAATCCGCGGCAGCCGTCACGTGGTGCTCGTCAACCCGGCCGACCTGACCGAACTCGGTCTCGCCCAGGGTGATCGCGTCGACCTGGTGAGCGTTTGGGCGGACGGCTCCGAACGCCGGGCCGAGGACTTCGAGGTCGTGCCCTACCCGGCGGCCAAGGGCTCGGCCGCCGCCTACTATCCGGAGACGAACGTCCTGGTGCCGCTGGACAGCGTCGCCGACATCAGCAACCAGCCCACGTCCAAGGGCATCGTCGTACGCCTCGAACCCGCCGTCGACCGGGGGGTGTGACGCCCCGGTCGACGAGGATCACGGTTCGCTCAGCAGGAACTGCTGCAGGACGACGAACTGCTCCCGCACGACGATGAGCTGCTCCCGCACGAGGACGAACTGCTGCCACAGGACGACGAACTGCTTCCGCACGATGAGGAATCACCGCTGGAGCAGCCACTCGACGTGCCTTCGCTCGCGCCTGCCACCCACCACGATGAGTGGTCGACCGGGCTGCAGGCATCGTGCGGCGTCGTTGTGCTGTGCGTTCCGGTGCTGGTCGGCCAGGTTGCCCAGCCTGGCCCGGCGCCAGATCCGTGCACGTTAGCGCGCACGGCCAGATCGTCCCAAGCACGACGCCATGCCCGGCGCACCATCCAGGTCACCACAGTGACGACTGTCAGTACGCCCACCAGCACGAATGCGATCTCCACGACGTCCCCCTTCCGCCGAGCCGCGCCCGGATTGCCCGCAGTATGCCCGGCGTTGTGGTGACCTGAAGCGCATCTTGAGCAAGTCCAGAGCTTCGCCACGAGCCGTCTCTCCGGCCCAGCGTGCCGGACCAGCGATGACAAGGGTCCGGAAGCACTGTCAGTCCGCCGAAGTATCCTTCCGGCCACCGCGCACCGACTGTGAGGACCGAGAGAGTTGACCGGCTTGCCCGCTTTCCCCTTGCCTTTTCACGCTGCCCGTTCCCTGGCGTTCACGCCACCGCGAACGCTGCGGGAGCTCCAGATGATGCAGTGCAGCGCACACATCCGGGCGAAGCCCGGGTGGTTCGACAAGATGAATGATGCCGACATCGTCGCGAAGTGGACACGGGAAGCGGTCTGCCAAGGCCTCACCGAAGCGCAGGTTCGCTATGTGCTGGCCGAACTCACGCATTACGCCGCCCTGAGAGACGGGCGAACCGGCGTCGAGGTGTCCGCCGTGGACGGGGTGTGGCAGTCGGACGCCCTGGTCGACGACACGCTCAGATCGCGGTTGCGCACGGCGGTTCAGGTCTTGGAACAGGTTCCCGAAGCGGAACTGGACTGGCATCCCGGCTCCGACGGACAGGTACTGGATCTGGTTCATCCCTCACTTTTCTGTCTGGTGAGAGGGGTGAGCGGTGCGCCCGAGCGGGCTTGGCGGAACCCTGCGAACCCCTACTCGAAGTACGAGTTCTCGGAAAAGTTCCAGTGGCTGCCCACGGACGTCGATGTCAGTGACGACGGCGATGTCGCCTTCCGCTCGTACGTCAACAACGTTCACCCGGAGACACATCACGAACTGGCCTCCGTCCTGCCGGACCTGTTCGCGCGTATGCGCCCGCTACTGGAGAACGTGCTCACCGATCTGCGCCATCCGCGGCCCCTGCGGATCGAGACCGATCCCTACGGCTGGTACGACTCGGAACCCGAGTATCCAGACAAGTCCTCTTACAGCGATGACGAGGCCTACGCGGAAGCCCGCCGCATATGGGCAGCGACTTATGACGAATGGTGGGAAAAGCGCCGCCCCGCCGTCCCGGACGCACCGGCCTTCACCCAGCCCGAGCGACTCGATGAATCCACCCGGGTCGACCTGCGCGGCCACCGCCTCCAGGTCATCGTCAAGTTGGCCACGATTCACCTCACGCCCGGCAAGCCCGAGTACCCCGGCGGATCCTGGCATGTCGAAGGGATGCTGAACGAGCGGATCGTCTCCACCGGCATCTACTACTGGGACAGTGAAAACATCACCGAGAGCCAACTGAGTTTCCGGGCGGCGCTCCACGACCCTGATTACCAACAGAACGACGACAACGGCCTGCGTGAGGTCTATGGCCTGGAGGACGAAGACGCACTGAACCAGATGCTGGGATCGGCTTCGACCCCGGCGGGCCGCTGCCTTGCGTTCCCGAACATCCTGCAACACCGGGTCGGCTCATTCCGCCTCGTGGACCCCACCCGTCCGGGATACCGCAAGATCCTTGCGTTCTTCCTGGTCGACCCATCGGAAACGGTCGTCTCGACATCCGATGTGCCACCGCAGCAACCGTGGTCCGACACGTCGACCATGACGCTCGAGGAAGCCAAGAGCTACCGCGAACAGCTCATGCTGGAACGCAAGTTCTTCGTCGACGAACACAACGAGCAGCTGTACGAACGAGAGTTTTCCCTCTGCGAACACTGAACAGCTGGAGGTAATCGGCCGAGGCCCAGTACGCCGTCGCCTGCTTTCCGTCGAGCAGGCGACGGCCGCTGATCCCCGATGAGACTCAGGCGTGTCCAGCCACAGGAGTTGGTCTTCGAGATCTTCGGGTCAGTCGCCGATCCGCGGCAGAAGGGAGACCATCTCGCTGCCGTTCCGGGCGACCAGCACATCCTGGTACAGCAGGAGTTGGGGCGAGCCCCCGAACCCGGGCCTCGTCTTGCCGGTGTCGAGGTGCGTGCGCCAGACCTGCTCACCCGTGTGCAGGTCGAGTCCGGACAGGTCTCCGGCCGGGTTGAGGAAATACACGACCCCCTGCTTCGCTGAAGCCACGGGTTTCGCGAGGCCGGGAATCGTGTCCGGGCTCGGCACCTTGATGCCCACCGGGCGGGTCCACAAGTTCTTTCCCGTGGTCAGCGAGCGCGCCGAAGCCTTGCCCTGCCGGGACACGGTGATCAAACGATCACCGACGACAGCGGAGGTGACCACAACGCCGTCGATCCGATAGGGGTGTGAAACATGCTCTCCCGAGCTGTTGACGGTGGTCAGCTGCAGGTCCTTGCGCCCACCGTCCCCGGCTGCGATCAGGACGATCCGGTCCCCCGAGGTCCCCACGAGCTGCTGCCCGCCGGGCAGAGTCGCGACCTTCGTGATGGTTCCGGTCGTGGGATCGAGACGGAGGACATCGGTGGCGTCCGGCTTCTCGATGTCCGGTGTGCACAGGAGGTAGGGCACTCCGCTCAGCACGGCCCGCTGACACACGATGCCCTTGTCCCAGGTGTGGCGCCACTTCTCCTTACCGGTCAGCGGATCAAGGGCCGACATCGTGCGGATCGACGGGGTGTTCGCCAGTACCGCGCCGTCGATGAGCATGGCGGCCTGGTCCGTGCGGTCGTCCTGCGGCATCTCCACGGTCCACAGCACCTTGCCGGTGCCGGCGTTCACCGCCATCAGGTCGGTGCCGCCGCTGTAGTCCCCGTCGGGCCGGTTCTCCGCGGTGTGGTTGCGGTAGGCGTACACCACGCCGTCGCGCCCGGCGAGCGGGTGGTCGATGCCGTCGCCTTCGCGATTGACCTCGACGCCCCACAGCCGCTTGCCGGTGTTGGCGTCGATCTTCGCGGCGTCGTACGCGGACCCGCTGCAGTACAGCGCGGCACCCTCCACCACACATCCCCGCTCGCCGACATCCAGACCGCTGGTCTGCCACGGCTTCCAGCCCTCCGGCGGCGTCGCCGGGGACGCCGCCGGCCGCACGGGCCGATCATGCCGTGCCGTACCACCGTCGGCGAAGCCGAACACCGCGCCCACGCTGATCGCGGCGACCGCGACCGCCGTTCCCGCGGCCTGCGAGAAACGGCGCCGGCTCCGCCGCCGCACCACCTTCTCCACCAGGTCCCCTGGGGCTCGCACCCGGTCCAGCGCGACCGCGCGCAGCGCCTGCCGGACCTTTTCCTCCACGTGCTCCGTCGTCATCGCTGAACCTCCTTGGGCGTGTAGCCGAGCGACCGGATCCGTTCCTTCGGCCCTTCGGGCCCGAGCTCCGGTACGAGCAGCCGGAGCTTGGCGAGTGATCGGTGCGCGGTACTGCGGACGGTGCCGACCGGGCATCCCAGCAGCGCCGCGACCTCGGCCTCCGGCAGGTCCTCGAAGTAGCGCAGCACGACCACGGCCCGCTGCCGCTTGTTCAGACGGCCCAGAGCCGCCCACAACGCGACCCGCAACTCGGTGTCGGACCCGGCCTCCGCGCCCGTTGCCTCGTCAGGCAGAACGGGCACCGTCGTCTCTGCGCGGTGTCTTCGCAACCGCCAGCGGTTGACTTGCTGGCGGTACATCACCTGGCGGACGTAGGCCTCGTGTTGCTCGATGCGCCCCCAGCGCCCGTAGGCCTTCATCAGTGCGATCTGCAGCAGGTCTTCCGCCGCGTACCGGTCCCCGCCGGTGAGCAGCACCGCTAGTCGTAGCAGCGCGGTGGAGCGCATCTCCACGAACTCCCGGAACTCGTCATGACTCGAGGCCTCCATCGACCCTCCCCTTCTCGAATCATCACGACGCGATGAGCCGCCCCCGGCTATCCCTCCCCGGGCAAGATCGTGCGTTCGTCCAATGAGGCGTCGTTCGCCTCTCAGCCCACCTGTTGCTCTACGCCGCCGACCACGACGTGGCCGCACTGCCTTCGCAAACAGGCCGGAGCCGGCCGTCCGTATCATCGGCCGGCCGGTTCCTGGACGTCGGGCTGCGATCAGTCGCAGAAGGTCGTCAGCCCTGGGTGCCGCTCTGGTCGACGGGGTACAGACCGAGCACACCCTTCGGGTCGGACGGGTTCACACCCTTGACGTCGCCGACGTAGAGGGTGATACGGGCCTTGTAGCGGTCCAGGGCGCCGCGGTCGTTCATGAACGCGCCGAGACCGAGCGGGTTCATGTTCTTGTAGTCGAAGATGCCCTTGCGGCCTGCCGGAGGGGCGACGTCGCTGCGCGCGCTCCACGTGCCGATGGCGTTCTGTTGGGCGTCCTTGGAGAGCAGCCAGCTGAGGTAGAGCTTGGCAGCGGCTTTGTGCGGCGCGTTGCGGAGGATGGCGCCCGTCTGCGGCCAGGCGACCCACGGAGACTTCGTCGGCAGTGTGGTCCGGGCGATACCGGGGGCGCCGCCGGCGGTGCCGAAGCTCGCCACGTAGCCGTTGGTGCCGACCAGATCGGCGGAGTCCTGGGTGCCCCGGACGAACTTCGGGTTCTGGGCAAGCAGTTTCCTCAGGTAGTCGAAGCCGTACTTGTCGGTGAGCTGCTTGAAGTAGTAGAGGACGGCGTCGTCGTCGTTCGGGTACGTGAAGACCAGCTTGTTCTTGAACTCCGGCTTCAGGAAGTCCTTCGCCTCCACGGGTGCACCGCTGCCGAGCTTGGTGGCGGTGACGTTGGAGAAGGCGAAGAAGAAGAGGCCGGTGTAGTAGCCGTCCTTGTCCTTGATCTGGTTGTAGACCTTGTTCCAGCCGACCGGCTTGTACTCCTGCAGGACGCCTTCCTTCTTCCAGCGCGGGAAGTCGTCGATGGTCTGGAGGTGGACGACGTCGGCGACGACATGATGCTCGTCGATCTGGTTGTCGACCCGTGCGTCGTGGTTCTTGCTGAAGTCGACGACGATGTCGACCTTCATCTTCGGGAACTTCTTGACGAAGGCGTCTTTGAGGTAGTCGGCCTGGCCGGGCTTGTCGCCGCCGGCGTAGACGACGAGGCGACCGCCTTGGGCGACGGCCTCCTTGTACAGCTTCTGCAGCTGGGCTTCCTCGCTGGTGTGCCGGTCAGCCGGTTTCGTGGAGGGGGTGGCGGCCGCGACGGTGACACCGCTCGTGGCCAGGACTCCCAGCGTGACGGCGGTGGCCCATGCCTTTCGGGTGATACGCACACTCGTCTCCTTCGTGGTGGGGTCAGAAGGGGAAAGACTTGATAGTTCAAGTACTGAGCTTCACCCTAGGGGCTGGTATTGCAAAGTTGCAACACTTGAGGACGGGGCCCGCCTCTGCACGCGGAGCGGTCGACGGCCGCCGAGGAGTGTTTCTGTCAGCGCCGCCAAGGAAGGCCGGACGAGGAGGCCGGACGTCCGGGGCCTGTCAGGCCGGCAAGGAGGATCTCGCACGCTTCACCGAAGGCGCTCGCCTGCTCCGGCGTCAGCCGGTCGAAGACGGCGGCCCGGACGGTGGCGACATGACCCGGGGCCGCCCGCTCGAGGGCGCTCAGGCCCTCGTCCGTCAGCACGGCGAGCTGGACCCTCCCGTCGCCCGGCGCATCGACGCGGCGTACCCAGCCCCGCTCCTGCATGCGGCTCACGGTGTAGGAAAGCCGCGTCCGAGCGATCTTCAACTGCTCGGCGAGATCGGTCATCCGCAACCGCTGCTCGGGAGCCTCGGAGAGGAACACCAGCACCGAGTAGTTCAGGTGACTCAGGTCCGCCTCGTGCCTCAGCTGCTGGTCGAGGGCGTCCTCGAGCACCAGGCTGAGATCGCGGTACGCGCGCCACGTGCGTTGTTCGTCCGGGGTGAGCCAACGGGGTTCCATGGTTGGCACTCTAAGAGGTGGCAGGAACTGTTCCCTGCCCACGTGTTACGGCCACTCGGGCACGAAGAAGCCACGGCCGTGGTGATGGCGACGCTGATGGCCTGTCCGCCACCTGCTCAGTACCCGCCCTCGATCCTGATGGTGAGAAGGCGGCTCTCGTCGGCTTCCTGCGGCACCGTGCACCGCAGTCGCTGCTGGATCGCTCGCACGGCGTTCATGTACGCGTCGGCACGGTCGCCGTTGTGGATGGCTGCCACGTGTCCGGTGAGCCGATCGAGCACCGCCGGCCGCGTGCCGTAGTCGTTGTGCGGGAAGAGCGGATCGAAGGACGAGAGGATCTCGCCGTCCTCAGCGTAGGAGATCCAGCACGAGCCCGACTCGCTGTCCCGCAATGAAAGCGCCACCGTCTCCCGGGACACAGATTTCGCAATGTCGTCTGCCGCCAGATAGGAACCCTCGGGCTCGATCACGAACGACCAGCCGTTGTGTGTGCCTGCCCTGAGGACAGGACCGTCACCGGCGAGGACCCCACTGTCCCGCAACCGGTCGAATTCCGCCTCGGGCACGTCGCCTTCGTCGATGTCCTCGCCGAGGGCCTCGATGAGGGCCGTCTCTGTGCGGGTCAAGGCGACGGCGTGGAGGCCTTCGCCTCCTACACGGGCCAAGAGGTCAGCGGGAGTGACGCCCCTTGCCAACACGGCGCAATAGCCGAACTGGTAGAGCCGGCGGTTCGGGAAGATGTCGATGCTCACTGCGCTGCCCCCTCCGAGCTGTTGCGACTTCAGTTCCGCGTCGTCAGCGTTCCCTGCGCACGGATGTCGTGTCCGGATCCATCGGGGCGCCGCTTGAGTTCGTGGGCCGTAGCTCGGCCAGTTGGTGGCCGTGGTGGTCGAGGTGAGGATGTTGCGCGCGATGCCGGTTCGCTGCTGAAAGTCGGTGAAGGCTCGCGCGCCGTCCATGGCGTCGCGAACGATGAGCAGGCTCCAACCGGTCACCGACCAGATCCAGAGTGCGCGCGACCAGGCAGGTCGGGTCGGTCCAGGTCACGTCATCGCCACGGATCTCCGGCTGGGTCATCCTGCCTCCAAAGAGTTGCTGGGTGCGGTCGTACCGCGGTTCTGAGGGGACGTCTCCGTGAGGAGATCATCGCAAGCTCACGGGCAGCGACGGCGGCCGCCCGCCGTCCTCCGCCCGCCAGGCCTACAAGCAACGCAACACCGTCGAGCGCTGCATCAACCGACTCAGGAACTGGCGCGGCCTCACCACTCGCTACGAGAAGACCACCACCGTGTTCCAGGCGGGACTCCACATCGCGGGCCTTTTCATCTGGTCCGCTCGATGATCCGAGAGCAGCCAACTGACGAGCGTCAGTTCCACGGTTCCCGGTGTGGGTTTTCGCCCAGCAGCGTGGCTGCGGCCACGCAGAGGTCTTCGCCGAAGAGCTGGTTACTGCACCATTCGGAGCCCCACAGGTCGGACGCGGCCTGGGCCACAGCGCGCCAGGAGTAGTCCTCATCGCATCGCCACGTGCGGATCTGAGCAGCCATCTCCGACGTGATCGTCGCCGGGTCAACAGTCTTATGTGTCACCCGGCGACCCTAGGGTCGCTCCGGGACAGTGGCCACAGGATTAGCCTTCGCTCACGCAGCGGACGGCCCAGGCGCTTACAGGTGGAGCGGCGTGGTGCCGTCCGGGTTGCGTCCGAAAGCCGCCTCCAGAACGGCGGGGAGGTCTGGCTCTGGGACCGTGGCGCGCAGTTCCGCCAGGACATGACGGAAGCTGTCGTCGTCGATGACTCCCATGTGTTCCTGACGGAGTTGGTGGATGATCTCGACGAGGTCGGACCTCAACCGCATCCAGGCACGGGAGGTTCGGATCTCCTCGTCGACCTGGTGCATGAACCAGCGCATGACGCCGTACGGGATGTCCAGGTGCCCTGCGAGGGGGTTGAAGCACACCGTCGGCTCCCGTGCCGGGTCCTCGTCGGGGACGATCGCGGTCACGACATTCCGTTGCCCGGCCACGACGTCCAGTTCCAAGTACCAGGCGTCGTCCGGTACGGAGTACATCGTGGTGATCGTGTAGTCACCGTCGGGGTGTGGGAAGGCCATTGCCGCATGCTGCCACGTGGGTCCGGGGCGCGTCTCCTCCGGTCACACGGCATCCCGGCCGGTCACAACACGGCCACGTGCCCCGCATGTCACCCTCGCGGGACGCATGATGTCCTGTCAGCACACAGCACCCGGGGGGGGACCATGCGCACGCGGCCGACACTCACGGCAGTGACCACGCTGCTGCTCATCACGCTCACCGCCTGCGGAGGTACCGAAGCCAAGGCAGACCCGCAGGCTTGCGAGAAGGGCCTCTTCGAGCAGTACAGAGACACGGTCGCGGCAGGCGGCGACGCGCCCGAGAGCAAGAAGCCCGCAGCCTGTGACGGCGTCGACGACAAGACGCTGGAGCGCCTCGCGGGTCAAGCGATCAAGGAGTACCTGGCGAGCGACGATGCCGAGAAGGTCGTCGACGATGTGGTGGAGGACGCCATCGACGACGTCCCGTGGGAAGAGGTGAAGCCGACCCCGGACGTCTCGGACCTCGGCAAGGAGTTCGACGACGCCAGGAAGAAGCTGGACGACCTGATGAAGGAGACCGACGGGGCTCGGACGCCGTAGTACCCGAGTACGCGGTCCGCTGGGACGGACGGACACGGCGGGAACGTGGTGAACGCCCCACCGCTGCGACGACATCCGTCGTCCAGGAGCTGCTCGCCGGACGCCGGGCCATCGCGCCGACGAGCTCTCGGGCCGACTTCCACCTGCGGTGGGGCGATGACGCGGCGCTACTCAGTTGATTCGCCTCGGCGGCGAGCCCGCGCCCGCTCACCTGCTCTCCGCGCCTTTCCGATGAACCGGTCCCGGCCCCATGACAGCAGGAGGGCCAGAGGTGTGGCGAGCAGACCGATCAGCAGTGCCGGACCCCAGTCCATGCCGTCTCTTCGATAGCGCATGAGCAGTACGAGAAGGGCGTAGGTCAGCACGATGATCAGTGCAGTCTTCAGCGGTCCGGGCAGTGTCATGAACCGCCATGTGCCCTAGTTGCTCGGGCACATGGCGGAATCACACACCTCACTTCTCCCCTGCTTCAGGCCGGGCCGGTGAGTGGCGTCAGGCCGGGCGGATCGCACCCTTGATCGCCGACTGACCGGCGAAGAACACCGACTCCTCACGGATGAGTGCTCCCGGACCCGGGGCGTGGATCATCATGCCGTCGCCGCTCCAGATGCCGACGTGGCCGAGGTCGTCGTGGAAGAAGACCAGGTCTCCGACCTGTGCGTCAGCGAGCGAGACCTGCACTCCCGCGCCCCACTGGGCCAGGGCGGTCCGGGGAAGCGTGACACCGGCCGTCTTCCACGCGGCCTGGGTAAGACCCGGGGCGTCGTACGATCCCGGCCCGACCGCCCCCCATACGCAGGGCCGACCGATCTGCGCGCGTGCGAAGGCGATCACCCGCTCGGCCCTGGTGCTGTGGCCGCGGTCCGGCGACGGCCAGGATCCGCCGTGGGCGCCGGGTGTGTAGGTGGTGGAGGGAGTCGCACCTGCCGTGGGGAGGTCCGGGGCCGGTGAGGCGGCACCCGGCGTCGGTGCCGCCGGGGCGAGTGCGGTGACCGGCCCGGTCGGCATGGGTGGAGCGGGAGCCGCCAGGGTCGATACGGGGGTGTCCGGCAGACCCGCGCCGTAGCTCGCGAGGGTCACCTCGGCCAGGGGACCGGAGGGGTGGTAGGCGGTGAGATCGGCTGCCGGAGCTGTGGCATACGGTGCGGTCGCGACGGCCGCCGGAGCGGCACCGTACGTCTCCGTGCCGCTTGCGGGAAGATCCGCCTGGCGAGCACCCGTGGTGGGGGCGGGGACGGCGGACAGCGCCGCGGTGGGGTCAGGCACGGCGGGCAGCACCGCGGTGGACTGGGGGCTGAACTCCGGTGCGGGCGCCGACGAGGGCTCGTACGGCGGCCACGCCGACATGCCGCCTGCGATGGCCGGCTGTGCACCGGTTCGCCAGGCACTCTCGTCCTGCCGGGTCGTGTCTGCCGCAGCCGGTGCGGCACGCTGGGCGGGGAACTCCGGCAGGAAATCGGTGGCCGGTGCCTTGGCTGATCCGCTGGTCAGCTCCAACGGAGCAGCCGCAGGTGTCGAGGGTGCTTCGAGGGCGCGGGGTTCTGTGCGACGTTCCGCCTGGCGCACGGGGCGTGCTGCCTGGGGCGCGTGGTCGGGCCGGGCCGGCAGCCTTTGGCCCGTCTGCCATGCCGGCACGGTCGGGCCCAACTTGGAGCGGGCCGCGTCGAACCACTTCCGGGCCAGGGTTCCGACCGCCGGCTCCGCGTCATTCTGGGACCGGCCACGGGCGGCCGCGTCTCGCTGTCGCGGGATGGCGGCGGCACGGGTCGCGTTGAACTTACCGGTGTCGCTCTCGGCCCGGTCGTAGAGCCTGTCGACCCACCGCCGCACCTCGTCAGGGCTCGGCCCTTCGCTCTCAGTCGCCAACGCGGGCACCAGCCAACTGCGAGAGCCGGGCATCGGCAGTGCGAGCCTTGGGGGCAGCGGAGTTGGCCCTGTCCGGGAAGTCGGTCACTCCGGGGCGCGAGGGTCGTTCAAGTGCCATGAGAAGGGCACTCCTTCCGTTCCGAGAGCACACGAAACCACCGACCTATCGGTGAGAGTTGTGCACACGGTGACCAACTTAGCTAACTTGTGCGCCTTCCGTGAAGATCGAAGAGCGAAATGCCTGATATGCCGCTGTGATCTTCGCCCCTCCCTTCGCAAACCCCGACGCAATCGAACTCATCGGCGCAGTTTCTGCGGCGCACATCGGAGGCGGGCATCAAGCGGCCGGGGCCGTGCGCGGATTGCCCGGGGGATCAGAACAGCCGCCCCTGGCAGCCTCGTCGAAGAGAGCGCGGACCGGGCCGGCTTGTGGTTGTTGACGTCGGTTCGTCGCCGAAGAGTGGAGCCGTGCCGCATTCGTCCAACTCGGCCGGGATGCGTCCGTCGACCTCCGGACGGGGCGGCGCGTCACGGTCGAAGTCGTCCGGGGTCATGCCCACCCAATCCCGGCCGCCTTGCTCACTCACTCGTCGTCACCGCCTCTCCCCCGGACTCCACTCCCGGAAAGCCTCCAGGGTCAAGTGTTCCCCACCCGTGATCAGTTCCACCATCGGGCGACTCTGAACACCGGAGTGCTCAAGTACGCCGGGACTGGTACGGCGACGAATCCGTCACGCCGCCGCCCTGGGCTCAGTGGCGCGGCATCCGCCTCTACGGCATCACCACATGGTGCGGTCTCCTCTTCAACGCGTGGAACTGAGCCCGTCCGCGCCTCCAGAACATTTGGCGGCCTTGTCCCCGCCCGTTCACCTGAAAGGGTCAGATCCGGCTCGAAGCCGGAGGCCAGGCGCATAGGCGGCCTCCGAGCGGTCAGACATTCGCCATGACCGAACCCTTACCGGCCGGCTCACTCCCCGCTGCAGGCCGCCCGCTCTCCACACCGGTCGTCTTCACCGCCGACTTCACCTCCACCACCCAATGGGTCGCGGGACGTTCATGGGCCTATCCCGGCGGAGGCCCGGTCAACCCGCGCGACGACAAGCTCGACCACCTGGTGGCCGACGCCGCATACAGCCGTTCCGGCGTCTTCCGTGCCAGACGAAGGCAGGACGGCCGGTGGAACACCGGGCTGCTCACCACCGAGGGAAGCGAGGAAGGTTTCACCGTCCGTGCCGGGGATGTGCTGGAAGCCAGAGTGCGGTTGCCGACCGAGATCGGGGCCTGGCCCGCGATCTGGACCTGGCGCGACGGCGGTCAGGAAATCGACGTCTTCGAATATCACCCGGACAACCCTGATTTGCTCGAGTTCACCAACCACGTACACGGCACCAACCGCTACCACCACGACCAGGCGATCCGTCCGGGCGCATGGGTGAACCTGCGCACCGTCTTCGGCAGCCGCTCGGTGGAGTGGTGGCTCAACGGCAGACCCGTCTTCGCCGACGGGCGAGGAGTGGGCCGGAGCTGGCATGCCTGCCTCATCGTCAACCTCTCCGTGTGCGCCGGGAGATACCACCCCGCACCGCAACCGGGAGCGACTGAGATGTCATACGAGGTGAGCCACCTGCTCGTACGGCGACCCACCACAAGCGACCAGACGCGTGAGGGCGGGTGAGGCGGCGTCCGGGAAGAAGGGTGGGCCGCCCTGGCTGCGGCACGGCCCAGCCCGAGGACCTGATCAGCCGGCCCCGCGCCACCACTGGGAGGCACACGCTGACTGCAGTTCGGCTGTACGCCTTACTTGGCGGGTGCTGTCTTCTTTCCCCTCTTCTTCTCCCGTGCTTGACCCGGCGGCACGTTGGTGGTCTTCGGCCTGTCCTTGACTACCGCGTGGGCCGCTGTCCGTTCAGGGTTGCCGGCAGTGGCGGCGCGCTGGGTACCCGGCTGCGGCTTGGCAGAGCGCGGATGAACGTCGCGCACGGGGACGGAATCCTTCAGCGGGCGCGCGGAATCGGAAGGGCTGCGCGAGGGCTGCGTCACCGACGCGGAGGGCGCGTCGTTGTCGTCGTGGCTTGCGGTGTCCGGAGGAGTGGTGGGAGCGACCGGATCCGGGGCGGACGGGGCCGCTTCGTCCGCGGCGTCGTGCTGTGACCAACCGTCGGTCACGACCAGCCCGGTGGCGAGCACTGCGGCCAGTGCGGCTGCCACCCCACGCGTTCGCAGGCGGCCACCTATGGAAGCGGAGCGGGGCATCTCCTGGAAACGTCCTGTCGAGGTACGCCTCCCGGGTGCTTGCGCAGCAGGCGGCAAGCTCCGGTGTGTACGGTCGGCGCGATCCGCGACCGTGAGGGGTACGAGGCTGCGCGCGGGCCCCGCAACGGATGCGGCAGGCACCTCTGCGCTCGTTCCGGAGAGACGGGTCAGGGCCTGTGCGCAGTCGTACGCCCCGGGACGGACGTGTTCTTCCAGGCTGGTCATGTCCCGAAGAAGGGTTGCGAAGCCGTCGGGCAGGAAGTCGGGGAGGACGGGCCGGCGGTGCAGGCGCGCTACGGCGGACTCCAGGGGGCCGCCGTCGTATTCGAGTCGGCCGGTGAGACTCTCGAGGAGGACCAGGCCGAGGGCATAGATGTCGGCGGGTCGGCCGACCGGCCGGCCCAGCACCTGCTCGGGGGAAAGATAAGCCGCCGTGCCGGTCATGGTGTCGGCGGCGGTGCGGGTGGTCGCATCCACCATCCGGGAGATGCCGAAGTCCGTCAGGTGGGCGTGGCCGGAGGAGTCCAGGAGGATGTTGGACGGCTTGACGTCCCGATGGACGATCCCCTCCTCGTGGGCATGGGCCAGAGCTTCGGCCAAGGACGCCCCGAGCGCGGCCGCAGCCTCGCACGACAAGGGGCCCTCGGCGATGCGGGACTTCAGGGTGCGTCCGTCGATCAGCTGCATGACCAGGAAGGCTTCACCGTCATCGCGTCCGGCGTCGAAGGCGGTCACCAGCCCGGGGTGCTGCAGTCGGGCGAGGATCACCGCCTCGCTCCGGAAGGCCTCCTCCGTGTCGAAGCCGGTACCGGGGCGGAAGACCTTCACGGCGACCGGCCGTCGCAACCGCAGGTCGAGCCCGCGGTACACGTCAGCCGCGCCACCCGAACCGATCCGCTCATCCAGACGGTATCGGCCCGCCAGTATCCGGGCACAGCCTCGAAAAGCCCGGGCGCCCCGCACCTCGCGCAATCCCACCTCGATCTCCCCACTCCGCGCACTCGCACCGCTCACAGGCCCGCCGTCGACGCGCCGCCGAACGCAGGTACCCATCCATCCGCCGCTTGCACAACAGTGGGGGTGTTTCGCCCCTCCAGCCCGAGGCAGGTCGAGCGCCCAGACGGGGCCGGGCAGCGCTCAGGACGACGCCGTGATCCCCACCAGCGGCGATGGCGACGCGGTGCGGTGCGGTGCCCGGCCGAACGACGTGGTCAGCTCAGCGGCTTGTCCAGGACCGCCTTGCGGTGGCTGAACGTCTCGATGGAGTACCGGCCGTGGTAGTTGCCCATGCCGCTCTCCCCCACCCCGCCGAACGGCAGGTCGGAGACGGTGAGATGGGCGAGCGGCAGGCCGTATCCGAGGCCTCCGGAGGAGGTCTCCGCGGCGATCCGGTCGCGGGTTTCACCGGACTCGCTGAAGACGTAAAGGGCGAGGGGCTTGTCGCGGTCGTTGATGAAGCCGATCGCCTCGTCGAGGCCGGAGACGGAGACGATGGGCAGGATCGGCCCGAAGATCTCCTCCTGCATCACGGGGGACTTCGGGTCGACGTCCGCGAGCACCGTGGGCGCGATGTACCTGCCGGTGCGGTCGCTGTCGCCGCCGGTCACGACTCGGCCCGAGTCGAGCAGTGCGGACAGCCGGTCGAAATGCCTCTCGTTGATGATCCGGCCGTATTCCGGCGAGGCGGCCGGGTCCGCCCCGTACAGGGCGTCGACGGCGCGGACGAGGGCCTTCTCCAGGGCGGCTGCGGTCTCCGGGGTGGTGAGGACGTAGTCGGGTGCCACGCAGGTCTGCCCGGCGTTGATGAACTTGCCGCGGGCCAGCCGGTCGGCGACCACGTCGAGGTCGGCGTCGAGGTCGACGAACACCGGACTCTTGCCGCCGAGTTCCAGGGTGACCGGGGTGAGGTGCTCGGCTGCGGCGCGCATCACGATGCGGCCGACGGTGCCGTTGCCGGTGTAGAAGACGTGGTCGAACCGCTCCGCCAGCAGGGCCGTGGTCTCCGGGACGCCACCCTCGACGACGGCGACCGCGTCGTTGTCGAGGTAGGCGGGGAGGAGCTCTGCCAGTGCGGCGGAGGTGGCCGGGGCCAGCTCGCTCGGCTTGGCCACGACCGCGTTCCCGGAGGCGAGCGCGCCGACCACCGGGGCGAGCAGCAACTGGGCCGGGTAGTTCCACGGGGCGATGACGAGTACGACGCCGAGGGGGTCGTACCGCGTCCAGGCGGTCGTGTCGGCGCCGAGGTGCGCGGGGACGGGAGCGGGCTCGGGGCGCAGCCACCCCTCGAGGTGGTCCAGGGTGTGGTCGATCTCCCGGATGGTGAAGTCGATCTCGGTGCGGTAGGCCTCGGTGCTGCTCTTGCCGAGGTCGGCGTGGAGGGCGGCGGCGAGGTCGGCGCCCCGCTCGGTGAGCATCGCCCGCATGCGGCGCAGCTGGCCCGTGCGCCATTCCACGGGCTTGGTGCGTCCCGTGCGATAGGTGGCGCGCAGCCGGGCCACTACGTCGGCGGGCTTCTCGGGTGTGTGGTGGCTCATGGCGCCTCTCCGGTGAGCGCCGGGTGGTCGCCCGCCCGGCGCGGAAACTCGATCAGATGTATATGCCAACCTTTCTTGTGCTCCGACGCATCCCGGCAACACGTTTTCGTGACGAGGCTCACGGGCCGGCCGTGATCACCGGCACGCGGATCCGGAGTCACGCCGGGCGCGGTCGGGCCGTGCGGCCTTCCGTACCGGCGCGGGCGAGCACTGCCGCGGTACGGCCCGCGATGTGAACCGCCCAGTCCAGGATCTGTACCGCTGCCCCTGCGGCCTCCAGGCCCTGGCAACGGGCGTGGTGTCGGTGAGCGATGCCGTCCAGGTCGAGATGGGGGCCGAAGGCGGGGTGGGCGGCGAGGCGGCGGGCGTAGCTCCACAGGTGGGGATGGTCGGCGATGCGGTGGACCGCGGCGGCGTCGAGGTGCAGGCGGTGCACGGTGTCGAGCTGCACCAGGGCGGCCCACAGTCGTACGTCGGCGGCGGTCATCTCATCCCCGAGGACGAAGTCCTGGTGGGCGAGCCGCCACTCCAGTGAGCCCAGCACGCGGAGCAGGGAGCCGAGGGCGGTGTGGCGCGCCGCGTCGTCGATGTCGGCCTGCCCGGCGACCTGTGCGGCGTCGTCGATGCGGTCCTCGCAGAGGCGTTCGACGGCTTCGATCTCCTTCTCCGCACCCTGCGGGTAGAGGAGGGGCCGGTCCTGGGCGTCACCGCCGAAGTGACGGGCCAGGTCCCGGAGGATGTGTGAGGCGTGCGTGGTGACGATCCGGCCTGTCCAGCCGTCGCTCAGCACCGGCGCCACGGCCGGTCCGGGGTGCCGATGTGAGCTGGCCTCGTACAAGGCGTGCAGCGCGGAGTGTCCGCCGTCGGGCCTGTCGGGGACCGCCGGCAACAGGACGACCGGGAGTGTGTCCTCCAGACCGAGCAGGCTGTGGGTGATGGCGATCTGCAGACAGTTCGGGCAGGACAGCGAAAGGTGCAGGCGGTAGCGGCGCGGCACGGCGTAGTAGCCGCTGTTCGCGTCGCAGCCGATCCTGCCTCGGAACGACCGCGAGGAGGGGGAGGACGGCACGGTGGTCAGGGGCGTGGACGGCATGTGTCTCCCTGGGTCCGGGATCCGGCTGCTGGCTCTGGGAGGTGCGGCGGGCGGCGCACGCACCCAATGGGCGCGCGGGGGCATGGGCGCACATCCGCACGCGGCGGAGCGCGGTGCCTCTGGGCACCCCGGTTTCAGCGCAGAAGGCTCGCGGCGCTGCAGACCCGCAGGAGATCGATGTGCCGGCGGGAAGTCAGGAGGAGGGAAGACCGGCCGACCCGCGGGGCGCGGTCGGCGGTCGGCTCCGGACGCTCCATCATTTCCTACCCATGCACTAGGGAAGTCTCCTTTGGAGTGTCAGGGGCCTTTCCCGCCACGTCAAGAGGAGGTGCCGATGTTCCGTCCGGGGTCCGAGACGCAGGGCGTCCCCCCGGTCTCGCCGTCGCGCGGGATGCTCAGTCGAGGCAGAACTCGTTGCCCTCGATGTCCTGCATCAGGATGCACGACTCGTTCTCCTCGTCGGCGACCATCGTCCGTACGTGCACCGCGCCGAGCGCGATCAGTCGTGCGCACTCGGCCTCCAGTGTGGCGAGGCGCTCATCTCCTACGAGCCCCGTGCCGGCTCGCACGTCGAGGTGTACGCGATTCTTGACGACCTTCCCCTCGGGAACGCGCTGGAAGAGCAGGCGCGGGCCCACGCCCGAGGGATCGCTGCACGCGAAGTACACGACCTGTTCCTCGGGCGGCAGCGAGCGGTGGTAGTCCTCCCACGTGGCGAACCCCTGCGGGACCGGCGGTACGACGTACCCCAGCACCTCACACCAGAAGCCGGCGAGGCGCGCGGGCTCCGCACAGTCGAAGGTGACCTGGAACTGCCTGATCGATGACATCGGCGCACCATAGCAAGGGACTCGGTTGCTCATCTCCCGGCCTGGGCAGGAGGGTTGGGCAGACCGCTGCCCTCTCCCTCCAGGGCGACGGCGAGATGCAGTGTGGATGAAGCAGTCGAGGACACGAGGGGCCTTCCTGCAGGGGTTTGCCTACGGGTATGTCCTGGGCAGCCCGGTCGGGCGGATCTCCGGCTTCAGGACCTTCGCGTACGGCGGTCGGGTACGACACCTGCGCGGGCGCAGGCCAACTGGCCCGCGTACAGGGAGAAATGGCCGGACGACACCGGCGGATCAGGTGACGCGGAGGACGTGCCGTGTCCGTCCGGGAACGCCGTGTGCCGGGAAGCGGTGAGAGCGCGAGGCGGAGAGTCGGTTCGGGAGGAACTCACCGAGCGCGGGAAAGGCCGGTCGGACAGCGCGCTGCCGGGTCAGGCGCAACACGCCGCGGACCACACCCGACCGAAGTCGATGTGGCCACGCGCGACCAGGCGTTGCTGCGCGTTCATGGGGTCAGTCGGGCAACACACCGTGCTGCTCGTCAAGGAGCGCCCGGATGCCGGACCTCATGACGCGAAGGCCGTCCGGCTACCCCCGTTGAACGGGACGCCGATCTCGTTTCTTGAGCGACCGATCCAGATAGGTTACGGTGGGACCATGGCAAGGACCCGGGAATTCGACACCGAGGCGGCGGTGAGCCGCGCCATGGACCTGTTCTGGACGCGCGGCTACGAGGCGACCTCGGTGCGCGACCTGACCCAGCACCTGGGGATCGGGCAGGGGTCCCTGTACGCCGCGTTCGGCGACAAGGACGGTCTGTACCGGGCCGCACTGGAGCACTACCGCACCACCCTCGCGGCGGCCGCCCTGCGCAGCCTGAAGGAAGGGGCGGACGCCCGCGCGGCGATCCGTGCGCTGCTGACGGAGCGGATCCGCATCGCCGTCAGGAGAGACGGCCAGGGCTGCCTGGCCGTCAACGCCGTCTGCGAGCGGCTGCCGCAGGACGCGGCGACCCGCCGCACCGTGCGCGACATGCAGGACGCCGGCCGGGAAGCACTCACCGAGGTGCTGCGTGCCGGGATGGAGCGGGGTGAGGTCGCGGCGCGGCACGACCCGCACACGGTCGCCGCGTTCCTGGTCACCTTCCTCAACGGACTACTGGTCTCCGCGAAGGTGACACCGGACGCGCCCGCCCTCGAGCCCCTCGTAGAGGTCGCGCTGACCGCTCTCGACTGAGGGGCCTCGCGACCCCGGCCGGAAGTTTCCCATGCCTCGAATCTGTAACGCGCGATAAAGAATATGAGCACCCGAGACAGGGAGCACCACGTCATGATGTACGACCACACCGCAACACCCCTGCGCACCGGCCGTGCGGCCGTCAACGGAACGAGCCTGCACTTCCGGACGGCAGGGACCGGCCCGGCCCTGGTGCTGCTGCACGGTGTGCCCAAGACCGGCTACCACTGGCGCCACCTGGTCCCGAAGCTGACGCCTCATCACACCGTCGTCGTGCCCGACCTGCGCGGTCTCGGCGACTCCGCCCGCCCCGCGGACGGTTACGACTCCGCGACGATGAGCGATGACATCGCCGAGCTGATGGCTCGTCTCGGACACGAGACGTACGCCGTGATCGGCGAGGACTGGGGCGCGGTGATTGGCTATCAGCTCGCAGCCCGCCACCGCGACCACGCCACCTCCCTGGTCTTCGCCGAGGCCCTGTTCCCCGGCTTCGGCTTCGAGGACCACACGGCCCTCACCCCCGAGAACGTCTCCAGCGGCATGCACCTGTGGCACCTCGGCTTCTACTTCCAGCCCGACGTCCCCGAGATGCTGATCGCGGGGCACGAACGCGAACTGATCACCCACATGATCAAGAACGAGCGCAGCCACCCCGACACCGCCACCCCCGACGCCATCGAGGAGTACGTGCGCTGCTACTCCATGCCCGGGGGCATCCGCGCGATGCTCGCCGTCTACCGGGCGATGCTCACCGACGCCGAACAGAACCGGCGGGCCGCCCGGCGGAAGCTGGACATCCCCGTCCTCGCGCTCGGTGGCAACGCCTTCATCGGCGAACGCAACGAGTCCCAGGCACGGCTCGTGGCCGATGACGTCACCGGTCACGTCTTCGACGCGGGCCACGACCTCGCGGAGGAAGTACCCGACGAGATGGCCGACATCGTCCTGCCGTTCCTGGCCGCACACCGGTAGCACGCACCCGGCCGCCGGGGCCGGAAGCCTCCGGCGGCCGGCGCCGGGCACCGCGGGTGGCTTCGTCCTGACCGGTCAGGCGCTCACAGCCGTGTCGCCGTGCGGATCAGTCCCCACCGAACATACTGCTCATCCCCGGCACCCCGTCGGCGGCGCACCTGCGCGAGAACGTCGCCGGCGCGGGGCTCCCGCTCTCCGACGAGGACCTCGCCGAGTTGGACAAGATCGGCCGCTAACAGGACCTTCGCGGCGACGCATCCGAGCGCGATCAGCTGCAACCGGCTCGACGCATCACTCGCTCGCCATCTCGGCTCCTCCGCACAGACAACCCACGGACCTCCCTCTCCGTCCTTAGTGACGCGAGAGGCGCCCGGGACCGACGGGACGTCTGCGCACGGGGTTCTGAGGAGAGAATCATTGATCCGTGCCCGGCGAATATGGGTGACGGCCGTGGCGGTGCTGGCGGCCCTGGCCGGCTCGCCCGGACCGGCACAGGCCGAACAGCCGCACCACTTAGGGCTGGTCGACGCGGCGAACGACAACCCGCTTCCGCAGGGGTGGCGGATCGACGGGGAGGCCGGAGCGCGTGAGCTGGTCTGGCGTGCGCCGAACGCCATACCCATGGGGGATGCGCGGGTCGAGTTCCGTACCGAGGACCGGCTGCTCGGAGTGCCGAAGCCGGCCAGGGACGGGCGGACCTTCCGGCTCGCCCTCGGTGGAACGCGGCCCGAGCAGCTGACGGACCTGCAGGTGACGGCCGCGGGGCGGCGGCTGGACGCGGCGGCCGACGACACGCACAGGCGCGGCGCGCGCGTGGGACGGATGCCCGCGCAGGCACCGGCGAACGGCGTTGATCCGGGCAGACCCGGCTCGTACCGCACGGTCACCGGGGAGTACGACCTCGACCCGGTGCACCTGCCCGGGTACGCCGCCCCGGTGGAGATGACCGCCAAGGTGGTGGCGCCGAAGGGTGTCACCGGCAGCCGGCCGCTGGCACTGTTCCTGCACGGCCGACACGACACCTGCTACAAGCCGGGCTCCGAGGACGACGTGACCGGCGACTGGCCCTGCGCGAGCGGCTACAAGCCGATTCCGAGCTACCGGGGCTATCTGCGCGACCAGCGACTGCTGGCCTCCCAGGGCTATCTGACGGTGTCGATCTCGGCGAACGGCATCAACGCCCAGGACGACACCGAGGACGCAGGCGCGCAGGCACGTTCCTCGTTGGTGCGGAAGCACCTCGCCCGCTGGGCCGCCTGGGCCGCCCATCGCTCCTCCGCTCCGGCCGTGGTACGCGAGGGGCCGAAGGCAGACCTGTCCCGGGTCCTGCTCGTCGGCCACTCGCGCGGCGGCGAGGGCGTCAACCGGGCCGCCATGGACAGCCTCTACCCGCCGCCGGCCGCCGAGGACGGCTACCGGGGCCCGGTCCGCTGGAAGGTGCGCGGGACCGTGCTCATCGCACCGACGATCTTCGGGCAGAATCCGGTCGCCGACGTGCCGTCCGTGACGCTGCTGCCGGGCTGCGACGGCGACGTGTCGGACCTGCAGGGCGAGGACTTCGTCGACGGGACGCGCGGGATCAGCCGGGGCACGGCACTGCACAGCGCGGTCTACATGGTCGGAGCCAACCACAACTACTTCAACAGCGAGTGGACCCCGGGCGAGGCCGTCGCACCGGCCCGGGACGACTTCAGATCGGACCCGGATCAGCCGGACCCGGTGTGCACACCGGGTGCCGCGACCCGGCTGACCGCCGCCCGGCAGCACAAGGCGGGCGCCACCTACATCGCCGCCGCGGCCCGGCTCTTCCTCGCCGGCGACGACCGGGTGCGTCCGCTGCTCGACGGTTCCGGCAAGCGGGCCCCGTCCGCGGACCCGGCCCGGGTGCTGACCCACGCGGTCGGCGGCCGTCGCAGCGGTGGGTTCCTGCCGGACGGCGGGGCGAAGGTGACCGGCGCGCGGGTGTGTTCGGCGATCGATCCCGACCCGGCCGTGGCCTGTATGGATCCGGAGACCCTCGGATCGTCACCGCACTTCGCGTCGTGGGAGACGGACCAGGAGTCCGGCCGCAGCGCGGTGGACCTGAAGTGGTCCGCGCCGGGCAGGGCCGCGCGCATCACTCCGGCCGAGCCGCTGTCCCTGAGCGGGTCGCAGAAGCTCGCGCTCCGGGTCTTCGTGCCGCCGAACACCACCGGCACGAAGTTCGACGTGTCCGTCACCGACTCCCGGAACCGCACGGCCACGCTCGGTCGGGTCGCGGTGGCAGGGCTGCCGGGCTCCGCCGATACCGCGTCCTACTGGGCACAGGAGCTGCGCGTCCCGCTGTCGGCCGCGACCCGGGCCGGGCTCGATCTCAAGCATGTCAAGTCCCTTGCCCTGACGCCCCGTTCGCGGTCCGGGCGGGCCTGGCTGATGGACGCCTGGGGCTGGGCCCCCGGCACTCCGGCGGTGAAGGCGGCCGCACTGCCGCGGGTCGACGTGGGCCGCACGATCGTCAGGGAGGGCGACTCGGGCACCCGCACCTACCGGATCCCGGTCGAGGTCTCCGGGCACGGCAGCGGGCAGGTCCGCCTGTACGTCCTCGATCCGGACGGCGAGCGGGCCGAGAACCGCCTCGTGACGGTACAGCCCGGCAGCGGCGCGGTCGACATCCCGGTCGAGGTGAAGGGCGACACCGTCTACGGCGACGACGTGGAGCACGATGTCGCCGTAAAGGCCGTCCGGGGCGCCGTCGTCGGCAAGCACAGGGGCGGGCTCACCGTCGAGAACGACGATCCCGAGCCGGAGATCACCCTGTCGCCGGTCGCGGACCGGGTGACCGAGGGAGAGGCGCTGACCTGGCGGTTGTCCGTGGACGTGCCCGCGGCGGTGGACCTCTGGCAGCCGGTGCGGGTGCTGCCGGTCACCGACGGCACCGAACTCTCCACCAAGGACGTGGACCCGCAGTGGCTCAAGGAGTCGTCCGGGGATGTGCCCGACCCCGAGCGGCCGCTGTCCGGCGCGCATCTGTGGGTGTGGGTGACCATTCCGGCGGGGAGCACCGGCGTCGACTTCGTCGTGCCGACCGTCCGGGACATGGTGGCCGAACCGGCCGAGTCCACGCGCCTCGCACTGACCGACCGCCGGGCCGAGCCGCTGCCCGGCAGGCCGGTGCTGAGAGGGACGGTGCTCGACAAGCCCTGAGCCCGGGCCGATGCCGAAGCTCGATGGACGAGGCATCGTGAGCACCACCTTGCGCGGGGTCCGGTCCATCCGGGCCCCGCGCTGCACGAGGACGCCTCGAGTCAGTCGGCCGGCCGCGTACCACGCGCCGCCGCGCGGAACTCCTGCGACGCACGGCCGTCGCGCTTGCGGAAGAACTTGGCGAAGTCGCCCGGGTCCCGCAAGCCCAGCCGGCCGGCGATGTCCGCCGAGGTGGCGCCGGTGTGCACCAGGAGGCGCTTGGCTTCGAGCAGGATGCGCGCGTCCAGGTACTGCTTGGCCGTGGAGCCGGGGCCACGAGGGTCGCGCGGGTGAGGGTGCGGACGCTGTAGCCGAGCGCCGCGGCGAAGTCGGCGACCCGGTGCGTATGGGGGAAGTCCCGCTCAACCGCCGCGTGGTAGCGGCTGGACGCCCCCTCGGCAGAAGCGGTCTCCAGCGGCCTGCCGGTACGGGCGTGGGTGAGGCGGAGCAGCAGGACGCCCGGCAGGTGGCGGAGGGCCTCGATGTGGGCGTCGAGCGGGATGGCGCCCGAGTCAACGCACATGTGGCGCACGACGGAGCCGGGCCGCCGCACCCGGCATGACCGGTACCCGGCCAAGTTGCGGACGACGCGGGCCGACCTCGACGACGCCCCCGGGGTTCCGGCGGTACCGCCCCGGGCTGCCGACCCGGCGACCGGCGGGAGCACGGGCCGGATCGGCAACGCAGCATCCTGACGGCGTCTACCTCACCGAGACCAGCGCCAGCGCCTCGTTGCCGTGATGCTCGGCGATTGCCCGCATGAACGCCCGGTCGGGGAAGTCCCCCTCGAGCAGCCGGAGCGGACCCGCCGTCAGTGACAGGCGCTGGACGAGCGTGTAGAGCGCGAGCCTCTCCTCGTCGAGCCCCGGCACCGCCAACCGCCGGGCGTGGCCGTCGGGATGGCGGAGCCGCAGGAACACGTGCTCCCACTCCACGTCGAAGTACATCAGGTCCTCGATGTCGATCAGAACAGGGTTTCCGTCCCGGTCCACGAGTACGTGGTCCAGCCCCAGTTCGCCGTGGACGACGGCGTACTCGGCACGCGGCCGCACCGCCGCGGCGAGCTCGCGGAGCCGCTCCTCCAGCCGGTCGCGGGCGCCCGCGATCCTCTTGTCGCGGGAAGCCGCCTCGGCCAGGCAGTACAGCCCGAAGTCGAGCGCGGCCCGCTCGCACGACGTGGCCCGTGACGCTCCGCCCGCATCGATCAGGCCGACCTTGCCGAACCTCGGTCCGTGGCGTCGTCCCATCGCCGCCACCGCGTCGGCGAGGCGCGCCAGGGTCGGTTCCGCGGTGTGCGGATCGCTGCGGAGCAGGTCCAGCAGGTTCTCGCCGGGGAAGTCCTCAAGGATCGCGAGGTCGGCCGGGTAGTGGGTGCCCTCACGGTCGGTCAGGTGGAGCTCGGGGACCCGCAGGCCCACCGACTCCAGTCGCACGTGAGCGGCCTCGAACAGGTCGAGCCCGGAGCCGGGCGAGAACGGGTTCGTGAGGTCGTCGTCGCCCTCGCCCGTCGGCCAGTAGTTCTCCGACGCCTCCCAGATATAGGCGACAGCTGTCGTGGCGTCGTCCATCGTCAGCCGGTAGACGCCCTTCTTGCTGCCGCCGGTGAGCCGCTCGACCGTCTTCAGCCGCCGCCCGCCCCCCAGAGCGGCCCGCGCCGCCCCCGCCAGTTGGTCCCGTGTCACTGTTCGGGGTGCCATGCTCACGCCCCGCCCTCCCACTCGACAACCGGGGCACCCTACGCGAGGCACCACGCAATGCCGAACGCTTTGCCGGAGCCTCGACGTTTACTCCAGCCGTCGATCTGACCCTGGCCGACGCCGGCGGCCGCGAACTCGACCTCGGGACGCGGATGAACGCCAGCCCGGAGGGAAGCGCAGGGGCCTGTTGCACCGACGCCGACGGCATCAGCGCCGATGCACTTGTTCAATGGGCAACCATCAGTGGCTGTTCCGTCCTCGGCTCGTACGCGTGGTGATCCGTGCCACTCCCCCGGGGCTCGCCATCTCGGTTCGTCACGTCACCCCATGAGCACACGCCGCCCTCTGTCGCGGCAGGACAAGCCATGCCACTGGTCGCCGTACCGGTCATGTCCGGGATTGATCCGGAGCGGACCCAACCACTTGCCTGCTCACGGCCATCGATGCACCGCAGACCCTTCCCTTGTCATGCCCTCATCTGAAATCTTGCGTCGACCCATTCGGCCCACGGCCCGGTCGGCGCCACCCATGGCCCCGGGCTATCGGAGGATGCTGTGACAACCCCCCGCATATCCCTGCACCGTCTCAGACGGTCGCTGCTGCCCGTAGCCGCTGCCGGAGCGGCCCTCACCCTCGCCGCCCCCGCCGGCGCGGCCGACGTGGACACCGGCCTGCCGCCGGGTCCGGCCCCAGCCGCCGCCCGCGCCGCCACGCCCGCCCAATCCGCCGCGGGATGGGCCGCCGGAACCCGCTCCTATCTCGTCATCACCGCCCCCGGTGACACCTCGGCCGCACGCAACGCCGTGACCGCGAACGGCGGTTCGGTCTTCGCCTCCTACGACGCGATCGGCGTGGTGGTCGCGCACTCCTCCGCGGCCGGCTTCGCCACCGCGATGCGCTCCGCGACGGGCGTGCAGAAGGTGGGGGCGACCCGCACCTCGGACGTTCCCGCGGACGCCTACTCCCCCACCCTGCCGGGTGCTCCCGCACAGTCGCCCACCACGCTCACCGAGACCGCGCGGTGGGACATGACCAGGATCAACGCCGACAAGGCCTGGGCCGTCAGCACCGGATCGCCGTCCGTCACGGTGGGTGTCCTCGACACCGGAGTGGACGACCGGCACCAGGACATCGCGCCCAACTTCGACGCGCAGGACTCCGCCTCCTGCGCCTACGGCAAGGCCGACGCCCGAGCCGGCGCCTGGCGTGACGTCGGCACCCACGGCACGCATGTGGCGGGCACCATCGCCGCCGCGAAGAACGGCAAGGGAGTGGTCGGCGTCGCACCGGGTGTGAAGATCGCCTCCGTGCGCATCGCCGAACCGAACACGAGCATGTTCTTCGCCGAGAACACGGTCTGCGGCTTCATGTGGGCCGGTGACCACGGCTTCGACGTCACCAACAACAGTTATTACACGGACCCGTGGATGTTCAACTGCCCGGACGACCCGGACCAGGCGGCCATCATCGAGGGTGTGCGCCGGGCGCAGGAGTACGCGGAGGGCAAGGGCTCGCTCCAGGTCGCGGCAGCGGGCAACTCCGACTACGACCTGGCGAACAAGCGCACCGACGACTCCAGCCCGAACGACTCCACCCCGGTCAACCGCACCATCACCAACGCCTGCGTGGACATCCCGACGGAGCTGCCGGGCGTCGTGACCGTCGGGGCGATGGGCAACGGAAACATCAAGGCGTCCTACTCCAACTTCGGCCGGGACGTCATCGACGTCGCGGCACCGGGCGGCGACGGAGCCTACGGCGTCTACTCCACACTCCCCGGAGGCAAGTACGGGAACATGAACGGCACGTCGATGGCCTCACCGCACGTGGCCGGCGTCGCCGCGCTGCTGAAGAGCGCCGACCCGGCCGCCACGCCCGCCGACCTCCGCGCGCGGCTGGGAACCCAGGCCACCGACACCGCGTGCCCGTCCGACAGCCGCTGCACCGGCACCACGGCGAAGAACGCGTTCTTCGGGGAGGGCCAGGTCGATGCGCTGAAGGCTGTCGGTGGCACCACGCCGCCGCCGGGCCGGTACTTCGAGAACGCCACCGATGTCACCGTCGCCGACAACGCAACGGTGGAGTCCGCTATCGCCGTGACCGGCGTGCCGGGCAACGCCCCGGCCGCACTGAAGGTCGGCGTGGACGTCAAGCACACCTACCGCGGCGACCTGGTGCTGTCGCTCGTCGCCCCTGACGGATCGGTCTACGTCCTGGAGGACTTCGCCGACGGCGACAGTGCGGACAACGTGGTGAAGACGTACACCGTCGACGCCTCGTCCGAGAGCGCGTCCGGGACGTGGAAGCTGCGCGTCCGCGACATCGCGACCCAGGACACCGGCCGTATCGACACCTGGAATCTGACCTTCTAGAGGAAGAGGTCCCCCAGGGCGCGTACGCGCCTTCACTGTCACCCCTTGCTTGGCCTATCGAAATTCGATAGGTTCCCATCGCAAGTCGATTGAAGGATGGGTCATGGGGAAGCTGGCAGTGTGCGCGCTGCGCGCCGTGCTCGTGGTGCTGCTCGTCGGCACCGTGTTGGTCCAGGCATCGATGGTGTGGGCATTGGTCAGCGGGAACGACCCGGAGGACGGGTCGCTCCCGCTGACTCCGATGCGCGTGATCACGATCGTGGGCCTGGCGGCGGCCCAGGCGGCGCTGGTCTGCGTATGGCGGCTGGTGACGATGGTGCGCCGTAGAACCGTGTTCTCCCCCGCCGCCTTCCGGTACGTGGATGTCGTGATCGGCTCGATCGTGGCGGCCGCCCTCGTATGGTTCGCGGTCACGATCCTCAACGCACCAGGGCAGCGGGACGACCCCGGCGTCACCGTCATCATGGGCGGCGTCGGTCTGGCCATCCTGGGAGTCGCACTCATCGTGCTCGTGCTGCGGATGCTGCTCGCGCAGGCCGTCGCTCGCGATGTGGAGGCATCGCAGATGCAGGCCGAACTGGACGAGGTGATCTGACGCCGATCGTCGCCGGAGCCTCCCGTGCGGGCAGTCGTTCGGTTGCATTGCCTGGCGCATTGTGGGTAGGCGCGGCTCGTGTTGGACGAATACTCGAAGGACGCGGCGGCCCCCATACATCAGGAAATGGGAGGAAACGGCCCGGATCCGCTGTCCACCAGCGTCATTTCCGTATCCGCGGCGTTCGACGGCGACACAGGGATCGCCGAAGCCCGCGACCTGGCCCGGGCCTTCCTGACCCGGGTGCAGGCGGTGCACGGCCTGCCCGTCTCCGGCCGGGCCATGGGGATGGTGCAGCTCGTGGTCAGCGAGCTGGTCACCAATGCCCGCAAATACGCTCCCGGCCCCTGCCTGCTGACCCTGGACATCGTGGACGGGGCCGTGCGGACCAGCGTGTGGGACAGCAGCACCACGCTGCCGGCGATCCTGGCGCCCGACCCGAGCCGGATCGGGCAGCACGGCCTCGAGATCGTCGCCGCCGTCTGCGTCGGCTTCGCCATCCACCGCGAGCCGGTCGGCAAGCGCATCACCGCCGACGTCGTACTCGCCGACGACCCCGGCGGGTCCGCGGCGGGCCACCAGGTGCTGTAGGACCGACTCACGAGGTGAGCCGGACACCGTAGGCGTCGGCGCCGGTCAGGACCGCATGCGCGGCGGCCGGTGACAGCGCACGTTTCTACTCCGCCGCCATGATGCGTTCCACCGCGGCCGTCACCAGTTGTTCACGCTCCGCCTCCGTGAAGACGTCCGGCAGGGTGAGCTGCTCGACGATCAGCCAGTTCAGCGTCAGCATGAGCAGCTTGACGGCCATCGCGTCGCCGGGGAGGCCGGAAGCCTCGTGGTGGGCGACGTTGGCGTCGACGTCTGCGCGGACCCGTTCGGTGAGGACCTTACGCAGTCCGGGGCGACGGGTGGCCTCGAGGCGAAGTTCCAGCAGGGCCAGGTAGCCGGTGCGGAAGGACGCGATACGGCCGACGAGTTCTCGCATCAGACCGACGTAGCTCTCCCGGTCGCAATCGGCCGCCTGCTGTCGGACGATCATCGCTTCGTCGGGCTGGAGCCGCTCGTACACCCGGGCGCCCGCCTGCGTGAACAGGTCGTCGCGGTTGGCGAAGTAGTTGGAGGCCGTGCCGGCCGGGACGGCGGCCTCGGCGTCCACAGCCCGGAACGTCAGGCCGCGCGCGCCGTCCCGGGCCAGGACCTCGATCGCCGCGTCCACGAGGGCCGCACGCCGCTGGTCGTTCCGTCTCACCATTGACACCACTCCAGGCGTAGTACTACGTTCAGACCACTTCAATCAGAGTACTACGCATGAGGGAGCACTGTGCGCAAGCTCGTGTACTACATCGGCATCTCGCTCGACGGCCGCATCGCCGGCCCCGACGGAGAGTTCGACTTCTTTCCGCAGGGCGACGAGCGGCAGGCCGCCGCCTATGCGAACCGGATGAACGCGTTATTTCCGGAAACCGTCCCGACGGCCTACCGCGCGGCCGCGGGTGTGGCCGACGCGCCCAACCGGCGCTTCGACACCGTCGTCATGGGCCGCGGCACCTATCGCCTCCCCCACGCAGGCGGGATCACCAGCCCGTACGCACACCTGCGCCAGTACGTCGTGTCCAGCACCCTCCAGACCGACGTCGACCCTGCCGTCACCGTCGTGGCGAGCGACCCTCTCGGCCTCGTCCGCGAGCTCAAGGGCGAGGCCGGCGACCAGGACATCTGGCTCTGCGGAGGGGGCCGACTGGCGGGGACCCTGATGCCCGAGATCGACGAGTTGCTGATCAAGACCTATCCGGTCATCGCGGGAAGCGGAATCCCGGTGGTCGACGGTGTCTTCGACCCCACCGTCTTCGAGGTCGCCGAGCGCACGGCGTTCCCCAGCGGAGCCACTTTCACCCGCCTCACCCGTTGCGCCGAAGCGTCCTAGCCGACGCAGCGTCTGACCGCCGAGGCTCCCGCTCGGTGCTGGTGTCGAACGCTCAGAGCCTGTGAACAACCCCCGGCTGCACGCGGCGTCCGGCACGCACGCTCGCGGCGGTGCCGAAAAGCCCTGGTCGACCGGCTTGGTTTGCGGTCCGGGATCGTCGTTGCCGCTCAGGTCACTCCGTTATGGGCAGGCACTCGGCCAGCAGGTCGACGACGTCACGCCAAGCTCGCTGCGCGTGCTGCGGGTGGTAGCCGACGCCGGGGAGCACGGTGTGGTCGACCGGTGGGTGATGGAAGGCGTGCAAGGCGCCGCCGTAGACCACGAGGCGCCAGTCGACGCCCGCCGCCTGCATCTCGGCGGTGAATGCGTCCCGTTGCGCGGGCGGCATGATCGGGTCTTCCGACCCGACCCCGGCCCACACCGGGCAGTGAATTCGCGCCGTCTCGCCTGGTCGGCCCGTGGTCAGTCCGTTGACTGTCCCGATGGCGCGCAGATCGACGCCGTCGCGCCCGAGTTCCAGCGCGATGGCGCCCCCGGTGCCGTAGCCGACGGCGGCGATCCGGCCGGGGTCGGTCCGCGGCTCGGCGCTAAGCACGTCGAGCGCCGCGTGGCCGATGCCTCGCATCCGGTCGGGGTCGGCGAGCAGCGGCATGCAACGGGCCAGCATCTCCTGAGGGTCGCCCAAATAGCGCCCGCCGTGGAGGTCGAAGGCCAGCGCCACGTATCCCAGCTCGGCGAGCGCATCGGCCCTGCGGCGCTCGACGTCGCTGAGCCCCACCCCCTCGGGCCCGACCAGGACCGCGGGCCGGCTGTCGACACCGGCCGGGAGCGCGAGGTGCCCGATCATCGTCAGGCCGTCGGCCGCGTACTCGATCGTGCGCGTTCTCACCGTCGTCATGAGCCTGGACTGTAGTGACCGTCGAGCCCGGTCGGGCCGGTGTTCTGCCGCTGGCAGAAGGCAGGTTTCTGGCATATTCCGGATCCACCCCGTCAGCGGTTCAGCTGAGACACGCGATTCGCCGAGTCAACGATCTCCAGTAGCCGTCGTCGGTCCTGCCGATCGGTGCTGGGCAGCCGCAGCGGGCCCTGGTCTCCACCGTGATCCCGCCTGTGGAGGCGGCCTCCTTGCGGCGGCGTCTGCGGGCCTGGGGCTGCAACCGGATGCGGCGGCATCGGTCCTCTGCTGGATCCCGTTCGGCGGCGTTCACCGCTCGGCGTCAATTCATCCCGCTCCTTTGTCCCTGTCGGACCGTGCGTGTGTCGGTGCCCGGCCGGTGCGTCGATCAGCGCACGGCCTGGTTGCGTCGTGCCTCCGCCGCCTCGAAGTAGTCGCCGCCTTTGCGCTTGACGTCGTCCGTGCCCCAGGCCCGTTCTCCGTCGGGGGCGGTGGTGCCGTCCTGTGCGGCATGCGGCCGCAGCGGCGCCCTGACCAGCCTGGGTATGTGCTTCGAGCAGTGGATGTAAGCCTCTTCGACCTCGACCTCGACCCACATCTGGGGGCGGCGGCCGGGCAGCGGATCGACCGGCAGCCCAGGCCGGCTCCGGCGCATCGCCTCATCGGGGACCAGGCGGGCCCGGCCGTTGACGTGCAAGCCGATGCGATCCTCGGAGAAGTCGATCATCAGGAGGCCGACGTGCGGATTCTCCCGGATGTTGCCGAGCGAGGCCATGACGCCGTTCCCCCGGTACTCCGGGTAGGCGAGGGTCGTGTCATCGAGAACCTGGAGAAAGCCGGGCGGCCCGGCGCGGAACGTGCTGTCGCACTCGCCCCGAGTGTCCGACGTGGCGAGAAAGAACATCTCCTGGCGGGCGACGAACTCCCTCATCCTGGAGTTGAGCCGGTCCAGTACCTGTTCGTCGTAGAAGCGATCAGCGCGGCTGGTGGTACCCAACTCGCCCTGGATCTGGTGCTCTCCGTGGCTTCCGGGCCGGTCCGCCCGCGGATCCTGGTGCAACGGTCCTCCTGACAGGCGAACGAACGCCTGTGTCCGAGCCCTGCACCGGTGGTCCCTCGGCGCAGGTGTCTCTGCCGATCCCCTCGGAGGCCGAATAGTGCTCACCGGCCACGCACATGAGGGTAGAGCAGGCGCTTGCACGCTCCGGCGTGCACCCGGTGTTCGCGTGCTCAAGCGGCCGGTGTTCCAGGATCCCGCCCGCGTCACCGGGTGGGTCGCCTTCGCCGGTCACCTCACTTCCGCAGGTGCTCATCCGTGGCGCCGATACGCGCCGCCACGCCCCGGACGGTCGGATGCCGGTACAGGTCCCGCAGTCGCAGGGACGGCAGACCGCGGGCACGCAGGGCAGCGCCGATGCGGACGGCGGACAGGGAATTGCCGCCGAGTTCGAAGAAGTCGTCGTCGGGGCCGACGGACACGCCCAGCACGTCGCTCCAGATCGCCATCAGGCTTTCCGTGAGGTCGTCGGCGGCGCCGGCGCGCGGGGCTTCGCCCCGGCCCGACGAGCGCGGGGCGGCGGGCGCGGGGAGCTTCGCCGCGTCGAGCTTGCCGTTGGCCGTCAGTGGGAGGGCGTCCAGTGCGGTGACGGTGGCGGGGAGCATGTACGCGGGCAGGATCCCGGCGGCCCGGTCACGCACCCCGGCGGGGTCGTCGCCGCCGGAGAGGGTCACGTACGCGTCGATCCGGGCCGTGGCGGCGTCCGCCGGGTCGTCGCGGCGCACCAGGACGGCCGCGGAGCGCACGGCGGGGTCCTCCAGCAGGACGGAGCGGATCTCGTCGAGCTCGATCCGGAAGCCGCGGATCTTCACCTGGCTGTCCATCCGGCAGGTGATCGAGCCGCCCGTCGGGGCGCAGGCGCCCGAGGTCGCCGCTGCGGTACATCGGGCCGTCGAGTACGGGTCGGGGACGAACCGGCGGCCGGTCAGCTCCTCCTGATCCAGGTAGCCCAGCGCCACGCCGGCGCCGCCGACGCATACCTCGCCCACCGCTCCGGGCGGCAGCAGCCGTCCCGCCGGGTCCACCACGTACAGGTGCCAGCCGGGCAGGGCCCGCCCGACGGAGCGGGTGCCGGAGAGCGCCAGTCTCCGGGTGAGGGTCTGCTCGGTGACATGCACGGTGGTCTCCGTGATCCCGAACATGTTCACCACCCGGCAGGACCGCTCGGGGTGCAGGTCGAACCAGGGCAGCAGCATCCGCGTGTCCAGCGGCTCACCCCCGAAGACCACGAGGCGGACGGACACCTCGGCGTGGTCGACGTCCAGCAGCTGGGCGAAGGCGGACGGCGTCTGGCTGAGCACGGTGACCTACTCGGCGACGAGCAGATCACGGAATTGGTCCGGTTCCCGGGAGACGAAGTACGGCACCACGACCAACCGGCCGCCGGTCAGCAGACAGCCCCAGATCTCCCACACCGAGAAGTCCGGCGTCGGGGCGGAAGGCGAGCATCACCTGGAACAGCGGGTGCCGGGCCGGCGAGCGGGGCGGGTTGAGGGTCTCCATCAGGTACTCGAACGGGCCGTTCGACCTCCTCGTGGACGCCCTCAGCCCACAGCGCACCCTCGCCCGCCATCCGCTGTTTCGGGTGATGCCGTGTGCGACGGCGGCACGGCGGCCGGCTTCCTCCGACGGGTGATCGACGGCCTCGACTCCCCCGGCCCGCTGGGAAAACGAGCGGAGTGAGGACTCACTCATTGACGGAGTGAGTCCTCACTCCGTAGTCTGCGGGTCATGACGGCACCCAAGGAGAACCAGACCACCCGCCGCCGCGCCCCCAGCATGTCGCCGGAGCAGCGCCGCGAAATGATCATCCAGACCGCCATCCCGCTGATCGCCGAGTACGGGGCCGCGGTGACGACCGCGAAGATCGCCCGCGCGGCGGGCATCGGCGAGGGGACGATCTTCCGTGTCTTCGCCGACAAGGACGAGCTGCTGCAGGCCTGCGTGGCCGAGGCGCTCTCCCCCGAGCACGCGGTACGCGAACTCGACGCGATCGACGTGTCTCAGCCGTTGCCCGAGCGGCTCACGGAGGCCGCCGACGCGCTGCAGGCGCACTTGGCCAGGATGGGCGCGGTCATGGGCTCACTGGGGCATCGCGGCGGCAAGCACCCCGGCGCGGTGCGCGGCGCGGGCCGCGCCGAGTCGACGGCTCGCATCCGCGCGGCCCTCGTGGAGCTTCTGGAGCCCGACCAGGCCGCCCTGCGCCGGCCGCCGGAGCAGATCGCGGCCCTCTTCTTCGGGTTGCTCTTCGTGCAGCCGCGCACCGAGGACGAGCCCGACCTGACCCCCCAGGAGCTGGTGGAGGTGTTCCTGCACGGGGCGCTGGCAGGCGGGGCCGAGTGAGTACGCGGAGAAGGCGTTCGGGAGGGAGGGGGCAACGGCCGTGGCCGTACTGCCCCGTCGGCCTTGTCCGGCTGGTCGCGGACCCACACCGAGCAGGCCGCCGCACTCGCCTTCGAACCGTGCGCTGATCGCACAGACGCTGTTCGACGATGACGTGGATCACATCGACTGGACCTCAACCCCGCTTGAGGAAGCAGGCTGTCGGGCATCGCACAGGGCGCGCCGCGCAAAGGCAGCCCGATGATCCGCAGGAGAACTCCGATGGCCACGTTGCTTCACATCGACACCTCCCTCAACGGCGAGAACTCCCACTCCCGCGCGGTGACCGCCGCTTCCGGCGCGTGTGGGAGGACGAGAACCCGCAGGGCTCGGTGATCTACCGTGATCTCGACGCCGATCCGATCCCCCATCTACGTGCCGCCGCTTACTACGCCGGTTACACCGCCCCCGGCGACCAGTCCCCGGAAGAACGAGCCGCCTTCGCGCTGCGCGGCGAACTGATCGAAGAAGCCGAGACGGCGGACGCGATCCTCCTGAGCGCACCGATGTACAACTACTCGATCCCCTCCACGCTCAAGGCCTGGATCGACCACGTGTTCGCCGTGGGCCGCACCTCCATGACCGAACATCCCTCACTCGCGGGCAAGCCGGCGATCGTCGTGACCAGCCGCGGAGGCTCCTATCAGGAGGGAACCCCGCAGCACGGCAATGACTACGTGCAGAGCTATCTGCGGCAGGCCCTCGGCACCGGTCTCGGTCTGGAGGTCACTTTCATCGTCCCCGAACTGGCCCCGAGCGTTCCGGCCATGGCCGATCTCATCCCCCTCTTCGAGACGTCCCGCAGTGCTTCCCTCGCGGCGGCCGAATCCCATGCCAAGGCACTGGCCATGCGTCCGGCCGCATAGCCGTGGACAGCCGAGCGGGCACGGTCTAAAGGGTCGGCGGGCCTGCCTCGATGCGCCGGAGCACGGGCGGGAGCCGGTCCAGGTCCGGGCCGGTCTGGATCTGCCGCTCGTCCCACCAGGTGGCGCCGGCATCGCGCAGCGGAGCGATCACGTCCCTGGCCTTGGCCGCGCCGGGGGGCGTGGCGCCGCCGAGCACGAACTCGAAGGGGCGCTCGTCGCCGGCCGGCCGGTGCTCGCGTATGTAGCCCACCAGGGCCCGGACTTCGGACACATCGGGTACGCGACCGTGCCGGGCCGTTTCGAAGAGCGGTACGGCGCCGTCCCAACGGGCGGCTCGCCGCATGGGCGGGCGCCGAGGCCAGAATCCGCCGATCCACACCGGCGGACCGGGCTGCTGCACCGTGGCCGGGAGCAGCGTCACGTCCCGGACCTCGTAATGCGGGCCTCGGTGGCTCACCGGCCCGCCGGTCCAGAAACGTCTCAACAGCTCCAGCCCCTCGTCCAGTCGCCCGGCCAGCAGATTCGGCTCCGCGGTGTCGCCGAAGCTGCGGTATTCGTCGTCGATCGGACCGCCCAGTCCTGCGGCGAAGGTCACCCGGCCGCCGCTGAGCTGGTCCAACGTGGCCACCTGACGGGCGAGTTGCTGCGGACGGTAGCGAGGGACGGGCGTCAGCAGGGTGCCGAGCCGGATCCGCGAGGTCGCCAGGGCGGCTGCGGTCAGAAGCATCCAGGGGTCGGCGAACGGGCGCCCCTGGTGGTATCGATGCAGTACGTGATCCCAGACGAAGAGCCCGTCCCAGCCGGCCTGCTCGGCGGCGGCCGCGACGGTGGCGACGTTGCGCGGGTCCGCGAAGTCGCCGAAGTTGGGGATGTTGACGGAGAAGCGCATCCCAGCAGGATGTGCGCCGGACGGCGGGCGGTCCATCGGTTTTGCCGACTGGGGTTGCCCCCGTCGGGGCTGGGCCCAGGAAGCGGGGAATCGTGGACGAGACGTTCGACGCCGTTGGAGAAGAACTGTGTTGTGCCGCGACCATCCGGCTGGGCGGAGCCGTGCAGGTGCCGACCGAGCGATCCGGCCTGTTCGACCGTTACAGCGTGATCATGGCCGGAATCCGGAGCATCGCGGGGTTTCTTGACGGCCAACAGCTCGACGACGATCTCGTCGCCTCTGCGTTTGCCGAGAGCTGGGACCTGGACGCCAGATACCCGGCACCGCTCGTGGGCCATGCCTTCGTCAAAGACTGGACGTCGCTGGTCTTCGGCACGGTCGTGCTGACCCGGCCGAAGCAGCAGAACATCACGGCAGCGCAGACGCTGGACTTCGCATCGCGGGCGGCGGCAGCTTGGCCGTCCGCGTCACTCCCGCCCGGCCGACAGGGCGTACGCCTTCTGGCCGGCCTCGGCGGAGGTGGTGGGGCGGTGACGGAGGACCAGCGGCAACAGGGCTGCGGCCGCGCAGGCCGCACCCAGGGCCAGCCAGACGGGGTCGTAGCTGCCGAACGTGTCGCGGGCGACGCCTCCGAGGAAGGAGGCCGACGCGGCGCCGACCTGGTGTGCTGCGCTGGTCCAGCCGAAGACGATGGCGCTGTCCTCTCCGTAGAAGGTGCGGCACAGGGCGATGACCGGTGGCACGGTCGCCAGGTCGAGCAGGCCGAAGGCGACCACGAAGACCAGCATGGGCGCGCTGACCGTGGCGGTCAGCGTCAGTGGCAGGCTGACCATGAGCAGCCCCCGCAGCAGGAAGTAGACGGCGAGCAGCCGACGGGCGTCCATGCGGTCGGTGAGCCATCCCGAGGCGATCGTGCCGACCACGTTGAAGATGCCGATGAGCGCCAGCAGCGTCGAGGCGGTGGTGACAGGCATGCCGTGGTCGTGGGCCGCCGGGGTGAAGTGGGTCCACATGATGCCGTTGGTGGATGCGCCGCAGATGGCGAATGTGCCGGCGAGCAGCCAGAAAGGGACACTCCGGGCGGCGCGGTTCAGCACGGTCAGGGTGCGACGGGCGGCGCCGGGTACGGGCTCGGGCCGCGGGATGAAGGTGTCACTGCCGTAGGGGCGCCGTCCCAGGTCGGCGGGGTGGTCACGCAGGACGAGGTAGACCAGCGGGCTGATCACGACGGCCGCGAGCGCGAGGGTGACGAGGGCGGGCCGCCAGTCGTAGCGGGCGATGGTCCATGACAGGGCAGGCAGAAAGACCATCTGACCCAGGACGCTGCCGGAGGAGAGGATGCCCGTCACCAGGCCGCGACGGGTGGTGAACCAGCGGTTGGTGACGGTGGTGCCGAGGGTCATCGACAGTGACCCGGTGCCCAGGCCGACGAGAAGGCCCCAGAAGAGGGTGAACTGCCAGGCGGCGTTCATCACGGTGGTGAGCACCGCTCCCGCGGCCACGGTCCCGAGCGCGGCGACGACGACTCGGCGGATGCCGAACCGGTCCATCAGGGCGGCTGCGTAGGGGGCCATGAGTCCGTAGAGGATCATGTTGACGGAGGCGGCCAGGCCGATGGAGCCCCGGGACCAGTGGAACTCCTGCCGCAGCGGGTCCTGCAGAAGCCCCGGCATGGTGGAGAAGGCGCCGGCGACGATGATCGCCACCCCGGCGACGGCGGCTACCCACCAGGCGCGGCGCCCGGAATCCTTGGTGTGATGGCCGGTTGTCTCATACATGCCCTCATCGTCGAGCGCGACGGACACCCGAAACCACTGGCCGTTTGGACACGTAGTGAAAGAATCTGGTCATGATAGTCAGTGATGAAGGGGTGCACAGGGTCGTCGTCCTGGTTCGTTCCGGGCTGCTGCCCATGGAACTCGGGATCGTGCACCGGCTGTTCGGTACTGCGGTGGACGCCACCGGCCGGCCCCTGTACTCGGTGGTGACCTGCGCGGCGGAGCCGGGTGAGATCTCCACGGAGGCCGACTTCACCGTCAACGTGCCGCTGGGACCGCGTGCGTTGCGCCAGGCGGACACGGTCATCGTGCCTGCCGCCGTCGAGGACTACCGTCCCCAGCGGCGGGGGCTGCTGAGTCCGCCGGTACGAGCAGCCCTTGAGGAAGTGCCGGAAACAGCGCGTCTGGCTTCCATCTGCACCGGGTCGTTCGTGCTGGCCGCGGCCGGTTTCCTCGCCGGTCGCCGGGCGACGACACATTGGAAGTCCTGCCCGGAACTCGCAGCCCTGTACCCCGAGATCGAGGTGGACCCCGACGTGCTGTACACCGACGACCGCCGCGTTCTGACCTCCGCGGGAGTCGCTGCCGGGATCGATCTGTGCCTGCACATGATCCGCAGCGACCACGGCGCCGACATCGCCAACACCGTCGCCCGGGGCACGGTGGTCCCTCCGCACCGCGAAGGCGGCCAGGCCCAGTACATCGACCGTCCCGTGCCGGAATCCGACGACAGCTCCATCGCCAGGGTCCGTGCCTGGGCTCTGGAGCACCTCGGTGAGCCCATCGCCCTCGAGGATCTGGCAGGGCGGGCGGCGACGAGCGTACGCACGTTGTCGCGCAGGTTCCGTAAGGAGACCGGGGTGCCTCCGATGCAGTGGCTCGGTCAGCAGCGCCTGCAGTACGCCCGCAGGCTGCTGGAACGTACGGACGAGCCCGTGGACCGCATCGCGGCCGAGGCCGGTTTCGGGACGGGCACCGCGATGCGCCAGCACTTCCGGGAAGCGCTGGGCGTGTCACCGCGTGCGTACCGCAACACCTTCCGCGGAGGGAGTTGAGGGCACGCGCGGTGCCCCATCATCTGGGCTGCCCGCGTCGCGACGATGCTCAGCCCTCCTCGTGCCAGGGGAAGCCATCGGGGTGCGCGGCGGCACGGGTCCGGACCCGCTCATCGTCATGTCCGCGGATCCGGTCCAGGAACGGGAAGTCCTCCGGCTGCACGGCCAGCTTGGCGACAGGAGTCACCGGTACGGGACTTGCCCATTGGGCCGGCTGCACCGAAACCTCACCGACCTGTATCCGTGGCTGCAACTCGAAGGTGTCGACGGGCAGCAGGTAGACGGTCCCGGGACGCCAGGGCAGCTCCTTCAGCGCCTGCGCGGTGATGGAGAAGTAGTAGTGCGGCTCGCCGAGCCGTTCGTCGCCGTCGGCGAGGCGGACGCAGCCGTTGATCAACGACATCGGGTGGCGGTCCCGGTCCAGGATCGCGTAGTACATCGGCCAGAGTCCGTCGCCTGCGGCGAAGACCGCGCGCCGGTTGCCGAACTCGCTGCTGTCGTCCGGCTGCCGGGGTTCGAAGCGGCCGATCGCCGGGTCGCCCGAGCCGTGCAACAGCAGCGTGCCGCGGTCTGCGGCATGGCAGAGGAACTGCCACTTCGGCGCCTCGAGCCGGTAGTCGATGGGCTTGTCGGCGCCGTTCGCGAGCGCTTGCTGCAGCAGTCGGTCGAAGGATGCCGCCGTTGCGCGGTCCGGGGGCGGAGCGGGACGCGTCATCCAGTACGCAGGCAGGCTCATCGGAGCAACCTATCCAGTGCGCTCCTCAGGGCACCACGCATCCGGCCGGATGCGCCCCCCGGTGCCGGGGAGGGCGCATCCGCCGGGGCAACAGCCGGTCGGTCAGGACAGGATCTCGACGTAGCCGTCGCTTCCGTGCACCCGGATCCGCTGCCCGTCCCGGATCAGCCGGGTGGCCTGGTCCACGCCCACGACAGCCGGCAAGCCGTACTCGCGTGCGATCACCGCACCATGGGTCATGAGGCCGCCCACCTCTGTCACCAGGCCCGCGATCCCGACGAACAGGGGCGACCAACTGGGGTCCGTGAAGGCCGTGACCAGAATGTCGCCCGCCTCGAGATCGGCGTGCGCCATGTCGAGAATGACACGGGCCCGCCCCTCGACGGTCCCTCCGGAAACCGGCAGGCCGATCAGGGCGCCGGCCGGCACGTCGTCGCGCCGGTACGCCCCGTTGACGGTTTCGCCATCCGATGTGAGGACCCGGGGCGGTGTGAGCGCTTGGTACGTCCGGAACGCCTCCTTGCGCTGCCTGATGAGCTCGTCGTCCACGTGCTGCGAGCAGACGACGTCCTGGAGCTCCTGGAACGTGAGGTAGAAGATGTCCTCCGTGTCGGCGAGCACCTGGGCCCGCACGAGACGGTCGGCTTCTTCCAGCAGGGCCTGCTTGTAGACGAAGTACCTGCTGACGATGTTGTACTTCGGGTACTCGCGGTACCCGATGAAGGTGCGGACCCGGTCGATCATCCGCTTGGTCTCGTCGGCTTTGGCCTCCCCGTCGGGCAGGGCCCGCAGGCGTGACAGTACGTCCTGTTCCTTCTTCCACGCCTCCTGCCGGCCCTGCTCGAAGCGCCGTCGGGCGGCGCCCGGTTCGAAGTTCCTGACGTTGTCGAGGATCGCCGGCACGAGCGTGCCGGGGCGCTCTCGCCAGCGGGGCCTCGTGATGTCGATCTCTCCGGCGCAGCGCATGCCGTACCGGTCGAGGTAGGCCTCGACGGCGTCGCGCACTTCGGTGCCGCCCGGGAGTTTCGGCAACTCGTCCAGGAAGCCGTCGTCGGCGTTCTGCAGGAACTCCACGACCTGCGTATGGGGGCGGATCGCGTCCGCCACGTCGAGCAGCGCCAGTCCCATCTCGGACGTGATGTTGCCGGGGGCGGACAACGTCAGGGTGTCTGCCGCGTTCTTCTCCCCCAGCCACTCCCGCAGCTTGTCGTTGAGCCACCAGGTGGCCTCCATGCCCGCCATGATGGCCTGCATGCTCAGCGGATCGGCGAGCACGCGCTTGTGCTCCTCGAAGGCATCCCACAGGAAGTCGAACAGGGCCGGCCCCGTCTTCGTGCCGATGTCGCGCCGCAGGGCGGCGATGGACGCCTGGCTGCGCTCGATCAGTCCGGTGACGACGGCCGGATCGGTCTCGATCGGGGTGGGTGCGCCGCCACCGGCCCGCGGTCCGCCGGGGGCCGCGTTCGGGTCCGGGTCCGGGAGTGTGGGGACGAAGTCTTCGCGCTCGAGGACGGTTTCCAGCGCGTCCCTGGTCAGGGGATCGCCCCTTCCCACGAGGTCCAGGAGGCCTGCGCGGCTCGCGGGCGAGGACAGGGTACGGGTCGCGTCGACGAACAGCCGGCCGCCGGCGTCGGTCATCCGGGCCATGGCCGTCAGCTTCCACACGGAGAGGCCCAGGGGCTTCATGGGGTCGGTCATCATCTGCTGATGGCCGACGGAGACGTAGACGTGGTTGTCCTGATCGTCGGTCTCGGGGACGGGGAAGAGCGTCGTGATCGGCCGGCTCTGCACCACATGGAAACCGTCGTCGACGAGACACCATTCGATGTCCTGCGGGCGGCCGAAGTGCTCCTCGATGCGCCGCCCGAGCTGCACGAGCCGCACGACCTGCCCATCGGTCAGCGCGGGCTGCCGCTGCCGCTGCGCGTCGACCGTCACCTGCCGCGTGCCGCCGTCCGGCAGGGCGTGAACGGCTCGCTGTTTGGCGGCGATCGTCCTCTCGACGACATCGCCGTTGCGCACCTTGTAGACGTCCGGGTTCACCAGACCGGAGACCAGGGCCTCGCCGAGGCCGAAGCCCGCGTCCACGGTGGCGACCTTCCGGTTGCCCGTGACGGGGTCGGCCGTGAACAGGACGCCGGACGCATGCGGGAAGACCATCCGCTGCACGACCACGGCCATGTCGACCAAGCGGTGGTCGAGGTCGTTACGCTGACGGTAGGTCACGGCCCGCTCGGTGAAGAGCGATGCCCAGCACCGCCTGACGTGCTGGAGGACCGCCGTCGGCCCCACGACGTTGAGGTACGTGTCCTGCTGGCCGGCGAAGGAGGCCGTCGGCAGGTCCTCCGCCGTCGCGCTGGATCGGACGGCGCAGGCGGTTTGCTCACCGAGACGGGCGGCCGCCCGGGTGATCGCTTCCGCGAGATCGTCCGGGACGGCGATCTCCTCGATGGTCCGGCGGATCTGCGCGCTGAGCGTGCCGATCGCCTCCCGGTCGTCCGGGTTCGAGCGCGACAGCTTGTCGAGCAGGCCCTCGACCGACGGTGATTCCGCCATGATCCGCCGGAAGGCGTCCGTCGTCACGCAGAAGCCGCCCGGCACATTGATGCCCTCGATCCGCGCAAGCGCGCCCAAGTGGGCGCCTTTGCCGCCGACGACCGCGCGGTGCGTCTCGTCGACGTCGTGGAGATCCAGCACGTACCGCTCGGTCATCGCGACACCCCCTGCTCTGCCGAACCCCTGGTCGAGCACGTCCCAATCTCCGACACACACACCTCATGTCCCCGTTTCCGCAGGTAGTGACTTCGGTCGACGATTCTGCGACAGAACCGGGGCCTTGCCGCAAGCCCCCCGGTGCGCTATAACTTGGGAGAGGCAAGGAGAGATCTCCTTGCCTTCGTGCTTTTCCGGGCCCGCTGGAATTCGTCCGTCTCCGTCGAAAGCGGCTGTCACGCTGCGACGTCGACCTTCTCCCGCACGAGAGGGACCTGGACCGAGCCGTCGGGCACCTGCCGGTCGGCCGGCGTCGGCGTCTGACCCTGGCGCTGCTGGTGGCCCGCCCGCCTCACCTGCTGGTGCTCGACGAACCCACTCGCCGACTGCATTTGGAACCGGATCATGAGTGAGGTGCGAGGACCCGGGCGCCGAGCCGTGATGACGGTCACTCTTGGCCGACCCGACACCGCCTGAAGCGGTGACGCCTCCTGCCTTGCCGAGGTGTCACTACCGGGAGGCGACCACGCCGGAGTGAGCCCGGACCTACAGACCCAAGTCGAGCGCGAGGCACGCGTAGTACCTCCACGAGCCCTCGGGGTCGTAGGCGTTCACCCCGCCACGCGGCGCGGCCTCGACCTCTTCGGCCATGTCGGCGACGCGGATGCGCTCGGGGAGCTTGCCGTACCGCGCCTGCCGTGTGGCTGCGGCGCCGTCCCTGGTCGGTTCCCTGTCCATGACCGGTCTCCCCTCCGGAATCACACTGTCACCTTGGACGAACACCAGCATGCACTCCCACTCGTCACCGGTCAAGCAGGTGACGAATTGCTCCATGAATGCGTGCGCCATGAACGACGCGTGGCCGGAAAGGGCAACGCCCTTTCCGGCCACGCCGACGTGCAGGATCAACCGCGCCTGGGCAAACGCCAGTTCGGGCGCGGGAAGTGACAGGTGTACCCCTCCGGATAACGCTGGAGGTAGTCTTGGTGCTCCGGCTCGGCCTCCCAGAACGCACCGGCCGGCACGACCTCGGTCACCACCGGGCCCGGCCACAGGCCGGACGCCTCGACATCGGCGATGGTGTCCAGCGCGACGCGCTGCTGCTCGTCGTCGAGGTAGAAGATGGCGGACCGGTAGCTCTCACCGATGTCGTTGCCCTGCCGGTTCCGGGTGGTCGGGTCGTGGATCTGGAAGAAGTACTCCAGGATCGCGCGGTAGTCGGTGGCGGTCGGGTCGAAGACGATCTCGATCGACTCCGCATGCCTTCCGTGGTCACGGTAGGTGGCGTGGGGCTTGTCGTTGTCGCCGCTGTAACCGACCCGGGTACGGATCACTCCGGGAAGCGACCGGATCAGCTCCTGCATGCCCCAGAAGCAACCACCCGCCAGCAGCGCCCTCTCCTCGACATCACTCATGGCGCATCACCTTTCTTGCCCGTATTCGTCCATACTCGCCTGCAGTCACCATTTTGGCAGGTGACGACCCGAGCTGTCACCGCCATGCACCGCCAGGTCGAGAACGTCACCGCTCTCAGCCGCACCCGGCCGACTGACTTCGTCGGCGGCGCACAGGCCGGAAACCGGCGGATGGCCGAGAATCTCAGGACGAGCACGGGAGGGAAAGCGGTCCGGTCGATCCGATATGCGCCAATGTCATCTTCTCGCACCGGGAAAGCAACCCACGACGTCCGGCCCGCACCGCCACCCCGGCAAGCACCGACTGCCTGGGACAACGCGACCTCCATCACGCCTTCATATTTTCCACACGACTCCGTCACGTAACGAACACTTCCGGCCGCGTGACGAGCCGCGCCCTCCCGAGGGGGCAGACGGTGCGCCCGGCCCCTGCCTAGCCTCCCAGGCCATGCGATCACCCCTGATGAGACGTTTCGGCCTCGGCGCCGTCCTCGCCCTCGCCCTCGCCGTGTTCGGCCTGGCCCCCAGCGCGAGCGCGGCGGCAGCGCCGGCGGAGCTGACCTTCACCACCGACAGCACGACCACCACGCCCGGCGGCTCGGTCAAGCTGTCGATGACCCTCACCAACAACAACACCCAGGACGTCTGGTTCGTGTACCAGACGATCGAGCCGACGTGGCTGACCACGCAGCGCCCCGACCTCAAGTACAGCTTCTCCGGGTGCAGCCTCACCACCGCGAGCGGCCCCGCCGCCTGCTCCGGCACCGGCCCTGCCAACCTCGGCGGCAACTACGGCGCCACCATTCCGCCCGGCCAGAGCCGCACGGTCACCCTGACCCTGGACGTCGCCGCCGACTCCGGCTGCAACGGCAACATCGGCTTCTACTCGTACTTCTACACCGAGTTCAGCGACTCCACCAACGTCAGCGGCGGGCCGGTCTACACGCCCGTGACCCGAGTCCTCTGCGCCTGACGTTCCGTCCGGGAGCCGGCGGCCGTGACCTGAAAGTTTCGCTGTCCAGGTATCGGCGCCGGTCTGGACCACTGGCACTCCGACCGGCGGGTCCCACAGGCCCGCCGGTGCGCCGTACAGGGCCCGGACCAGCATGCCGGGCTCTCGCGCCCGCCGGGTCCGGACTCACCCGGCAGCACGGAACGGACCGTTTCGCTTTCGGAACCGCGCCGTCGGACACCTGCGCTTTTCCGTCATGTTCCGCAACATGACCGCGAAATCTCCACACAGACATCACTATGTGACGCGAACGGATGCGTGACGAACTGGCTTCTGAGGGGGACGCCGGCGGCGCGCAAGGGGGTGTCCGCTCCACAGGAGCCGTGCTCACCCCTGCCCGGGGAGGGGACCTCACCGCATGAAGCGGACCTTTCGCACCACCGTACTCACGGTGAGTGCGCTCATCGCCGCACTGGGCCTGCCGGCCGGCGCGGCGCACGCCGACACCACGCCCCGCATCGATCTGCGGGTGCTGGTGGTGAGCGACGGCGGCCCGTCGACCGACGCGATAGCCGCCGAACTGGCGGCGGCCGGAACGCCGTACACCCGGATCGACCTCACCCAGGCCGGCCGGGCCGTGATCGACCCCGATTTCCTCGCGGACACCGTCGACGGCAGGCCGCGCGCCAAGTTCCAGGCCGTGGTGCTGCCCAACGACAACCCGTTCCCGGCCGGCTCCGCCGAGATGGCGGCGCTCGCGGCGTACGAGCGGACGTACGGCGTTCCCCAGGTCGACGCCTACACCTACGCGCGTCCGGAAGCCGGTCTGCAGTACCCGGTTCTCGGGGGTTACTCCGGCAGCATGGACGGCAAGCGGGCGGAGGTGACGGCCGCCGGCAAGGCCGGCCCCTTCGGCTACCTCGACGGGGCGGTGCCCTTCGAGGACAACGACCCGGCCATCGGCGAGAGTTACGCCTACCTGTCCAAGCCCGTGGCGGGGGCCGACTTCACCCCGCTCGTCGAGGCGACGATTCCCGGGCGGACGGCCAAGGGCACACTGGTGGGTGAGTACCGGCACGACGGGCGGCGCGAGCTGGTCGTCACCTTCGTCTACAACCAGTACCAGCAGCAGTTCAGGCTTCTGGCCCGCGGCATCGTGGAGTGGATGACCGGCGGGGTGCACCTAGGCGCCTCACGGAACTACTTCTCCGTCCACGTGGACGACGTGTTCGCCGCCGACGACCGCTGGAACAGCCAGCTCAACTGCACCCCCGGCGACGTCGACTGCCAGGACCCCGACGCGACGCCCGACCCGATCCGGATGACGCCCGCCGACGTCGACCGCGCCGTCGACTGGCAGAAGGACGAGAACTTCACCCTCGACTTCGCCTACAACGGCGCCGGCAGCGCCGACCATCGCGAGGACAACAACGGTGCCGACCCGCTCGCCGACCGGCTGATCGCACGGCGGGGTGAGTTCCGCTGGATCAACCACACCTACTCGCACCCCTTCCTCGGCTGTGTGCAGGACACCACGGTGGTGCCGTGGAAGTGCGCGACCAATGCCGACGGCAGCACCCGGTGGATGAGCCGCAACGACATCTCCGACGAGATCGCCGGCAACCGGGTCTGGGGCGAGAGAGCCGGACTTCCGCTGGTGCACGACGAGTTGGTCACCGGCGAACACTCGGGCATGAAGGTGCTGCCGCAGCAGCCACAGGACAACCCCAACCTGGCGCTCGCCCTTGACGACAACGACATCGCCTGGCTCGGCTCCGACAACTCCCGTGAGCCCGACCAGCGTCAGGTCGGTCCGGCCACGACCGTGCCCCGCTATCCGATGAACGTCTTCTACAACGCCGGCCGGGCGGCCGAGCAGGTCGACGAGTACAACTGGATCTACACCAGCCGCGCCCAGGGCGGCAGCGGCATTTGCGAGGACAACCCGGCCACCACCACCTGTCTGCCGGCGCCGCTGAACCCGGCCACCGGTTACGCCGACCACATCGTCCCGCTGGAGACCCGGATCGCCCTCGGGCACGTCCTGGCCAACGACCCCAAGCCCCACTTCATCCACCAGTCGAACCTTGCCGAGGACCGCATCGCCTACCCGGTGCTCAACGGCGTCCTGGACGGCTACGAGGCACTGTTCGCCGAGAACACGCCCGTGGTGAACCCGCGGATGAAGGACATCGGCGTCGAGCTCCGGCGCCGGGCCGACTGGCAGGGCGCACTCCGGGCAGGGGAGATCACCGCCTACCGCATCGGTACCACGGTGACCGTCGACGCGCCGAACGGGCTGGCGGTCACCGCGACCCTGCCCACCGGCACGACGCTGTCGGGGACCGCGTTCGGCGAGGCGTACGCCGGGGCCGTTTCCGGATGGACGCCCGCCACGGGTACACCGCTCGCCCTCACTCTGCCGGCGTCCGCCGCGGCTCCGGCCACCGGCAACGCGGCAAAGCCCGCCCCGGCCACCGGCACCGCACCGCGAACCCGTGTCCCCGCGGGCGTCACCGACCCCGTGGGTCACACCACAGACGGCTGAACGGCGCATCCACCCCAGACCGACCGAAGGTCCTGGCCGCTCCGCGGCGGCCGGGACCGGCCCGAACCACCCCACTCCTCGGCCGTGGAGCACATCGATGCCCGTTCCCCAGGGCGCGCGACCTACCGGAGCGACGCGCGTCACCCTGCTCACCGAAGGCACCTATCCGCACAGCCACGGAGGCGTCAGCGTCTGGTGCGACCAGCTCGTCCAGGGCATGCCCGACCTCGCCTTCGACGTCATCGCCGTCACCGGCACCGGACGTGAGCCGGTCGTATGGGACCTGCCCGCACACGTCTCCCATGTGCTGTCCGTCCCCATGTGGGGCGCACCGCCCGAGGGCCGCCCGCCCCGGGGCAGGTCCCGCAACCGACTCGCCGCCGCCTACGAGCGGTTCCTGACCGCGCTGCTCGATCCGCGCGCCGAGGAGGGGTTCGCGCCCGCCCTCTACGTGCTGGCACGGGCCGCGTCGGACGGGACGCTGAGCCCCTTCCTGCGCGGAGATGGGGCGATCGCGATCCTCACCGCGCTGTGGGCCCGTCCCGGTCTCGCCGTACGCGAGGCACAGCCCACCCTGCACGACGCACTCACCGCGACCGCCCTGCTGGAGCACGCCCTGCGCCCGCTGGCCGCCCCGGCTCCCGAGACGGGGGTCGCACACGCGGTCAGCGGCGGCGTCGCCGTCCTGCCCGGACTCGCCGCCCTCGAACGCCACGGCGTCCCGCTGCTGCTGACCGAACACGGGGTCTACCTCCGGGAGCGCTACCTCGGCTACCGCACCGCGCCCTACCGCTGGCCGGTGAAGGCCGTGATCCTCGGGTTCTTCCGGCTGCTCGCCCACGAGAGCTACCGCCGGGCCGCCCTGATCACGCCCGGCAACCGCTACAACCGGCTGTGGGAGGAGGAGGGCGGCGCCGACCCGGAGTCGATCCGCACGGTCTACAACGGCGTCGATCCCGCCGCGTTCCCGGCGGCCGGGCCCGAGCCGGACGTCCCCACCCTCAGCTGGGCGGGCCGCGTCGACCCCATCAAGGACCTGGAGACTCTCATCCGGGCCTTCGCCCTGGTCCGTGCCGAACTCCCGCAGGCGCGACTGCGGTTGTTCGGCGGGACGCCTCGGGGCGGAGAGGCCTACCGCGAACGCTGCGAAGCTCTGGCCGCCGAACTGGGACACGCCGACGCCGTCACCTTCGAAGGCCGCGTCGACGACATCAAGGACGCCTACGCCGCCGGGAACGTCGTGATGCTCTCCAGCATCAGCGAAGGCTTCCCCTTCACCCTGATCGAGGCCATGTCCTGCGGCCGGGCGACCGTCTCCACCGACGTGGGCGGGGTACGCGAAGCCGTCGGGGACACCGGCCTCGTGGTGCCTCCGCGCGATCCGCAGGCGATGGCGACGGCAGCGCTGGAGCTGCTGGGCGACGCCGGGCGGCGCAGGGCCATGGGTGAGGCGGCCCGGCTGCGGGTCATCGAGCAGTTCACCCTCCGGCAGACCATTGACACGTTTCGGTCCGTCTATCTGGAACTGGCCCACCCCGAACAGGAGCCGACGGCCATGACCACCAAGGTCAGGATCTCCGCCCCCGCCGTCCACGGCACCGGAAGCCTCGCCCTGTGAGCGGGCCGATATCCCTCGAACCCGGAGGCTCCGAACAGGACACGCTGGCCATCCGGCTGGCCGGCACCCGCCCGCCCCGCCGCCGGCCACGCTGGGCACTGGACGACGCCACGCTCGCCATCCGGCTCCCCCGCAGCGGGCCCGACGAGCAGGCGGTCAGTGAGCTCGCCGCCGAGCTCGCCGACCGCATAGGGCCCGCCGTCCATCCCTACGAGGTCGCCGCGCTGCTGGAGGCGGAGGGACTGTCCGCCTCCCTGATCAACGAACGCTACGGTCACCCGAATCTGTTCTCCCTCGCCTCCGCCCTCTACGAGCGGGTGCCCCGCACGTTCCCCGAACCCGCCCCGGCGGCCGACCCCTGGCGCCCCGACACCGTGCGCTGTCTGCTGCGGGGCGTGCTGTTCGCCCTGCCGGGGCTCGCCTACCTGCTGGCCGCACCCCTGTGGGACGCCGGCGGGTACGCCCCCGCCCTCATCGTGGCCGGACTCGTGTCCTGGGCATGGGGCCAGGCACTCGGGCACCGCGCGCACCTGCGGATGACGGCCGGACTCCGGGAGGCCGGCCGAACCCTCCTGGCAGGCGCGCCCGTGGGGGCGGCCGTGGCCACGGCGGTCGCCGCGCTGCCCGCCGGCGGCGGACCGGTGACCCTGGTGGCCGCCGCGCAGTCAGCGTATCTGGCGGCCGCCGGTGTCCTGCTGGTGCTGGGCCGGGAACGGCTGCTGCTGGGCGCGCTCAGCCCGCTGCTCGCCGGTGCGGCCGCCCTGCCGTGGTGGGAGCCCGGCCCCGTACTCCGGGCCGGGCTGCCCCTGCTGGCGCTGCTCGCCACCCTCGCCGTCACCGGGTGGGTCCTGCGGGGCGCCCTCGCCGTCCCGGCCGCCGTCGGCGCGACCCGGCCGCGTCTGCTGTGGTCACTGCCGTACGGCCTGTTCGGCCTGGCCGCCGGGGTGCTGGTGCTGCTGGAGGGGCGGGAGGAGCCGTACGCGGTGATCGTACTGACGCTGAGCATGGGGCCGGCGGAGTGGCTGCTGTACCGCTACCGGGGGCTGTCGGTCGCCGCGCTGCGCGCCACCGCCACACCCACCGGGTTCCTGCTGCGTTCGGCCGGCATCCTCGGCCTCTGCCTGCTCGTGTATCTCGCGCCGCTGCTGCCCGCGGCCCTGCTCACGGGGGCCGATCCGGTCGCCCTGCTGCTGCTCGCGGCCGTCCTGTGGACGGCACTGCTGCTCCAGGCGTTCGGGGCGGCCTGGCCGTCGGCCGGCATCTGCCTGGCGGCGGCCGGTGGTGCGGGAGCGGTCGTTCTGTTCCATCTGCCACCGGGCGCCACCCTGGCCCTGCCGCTCGGCTGCGGCGCCGCCGCCCTGTGCCTGTCGGCGTGCGCACTGTGGCTGCTCGGCCGGCCCGCACCGCACGCCTGAGTCCTGCGTCCCACTTCCCGCCTCACATCCCACCCATCCGAAGGGACACCGCAGTTGACCTCCGCACCGCTCGCCGCCGTCACCGGAGCCGAGGGCTTCATCGGCTCGCACCTCACCGAGGCGCTGGTCGCCTCCGGACACCGGGTCCGGGCCATGGCCCAGTACAACTCCTTCTCCTCCTACGGCTGGCTGGAGACCCTGCACCCGGACGTCCTGGACCAGGTGGAGATCGTCCTCGGGGACGTCCGCGACCCCGGCTCCGTCCGCGGCCTCCTCGAGGGCGCCGGCACCGCCTACCACCTGGCCGCCCTGATCGCGATCCCGTACTCCTACCAGGCCCCGCACAGCTACGTGGACACCAACGTCACCGGCACCCTCAACGTGCTGGAGGCCGTGCGCGCCCTCGGCACGCCCCGGCTGGTGCACACCTCCACCAGCGAGACGTACGGCACCGCGCAAACCGTGCCCATCACCGAGGACCATCCCATCAACACCCAGTCGCCGTACGCCGCTTCGAAGGCGGGCGGGGACCGGCTGGCCGACAGCTACCACGCCAGTTTCGACACCCCGGTCGTCACGCTGCGGCCCTTCAACACCTTCGGGCCGCGCCAGTCGATGCGCGCGGTCATCCCCACCGTCATCGGGCAGGTCGCGGCGGGAGAACGCACGATCACCCTGGGCGATCTGCGCCCCACCCGGGACTTCACCTTCGTCAAGGACACCGCGCAGGCCTTCCTCGCCGTCGGCACCGCGCCCGCCGAGCGGGTCGTGGGCCGTACCTTCAACGCCGGAACCGGCGGGGAGATCTCGGTCGGCGACCTGGTCGCGCTGATCGGCAAGGTGATGGACACCGCCCTCGACGTCCGCGAGGACACCGCCCGCATCCGCCCCGCCAACTCCGAGGTGATGCGGCTGGTCGCGGACGCGAGCCGGCTCGGGGCGGCGACCGGCTGGCAGCCCGCGCACTCCCTGGAGGAAGGCCTCGCGTCCACCGTGGAGTTCTTCCGCGACCCGGCCAACCTCGCCCGGTACAAGACCGGCATCTACAACATCTGACACCGCACAGCGGATCTCGTCCGTCACGTCTGGCACGTCCACGAAGCGTTCACGAAGGAGGAGCCCCATGCACGCAGTGATCCTGGCGGGAGGCAAGGGCGTCCGGCTGCGGCCCTACACCACCGCACTGCCCAAGCCGCTCGTGCCCATCGGCGACCAGCACGCCATCCTGGAGATCGTGCTGCGCCAGCTGTCCACGGCCGGCTTCACCAGCTGCACCATCGCCATCGGCCACCTCGGCCAGATCATCCGCGCCTACGTCGGCGACGGCTCCCAGTGGGGCCTGACCGTCGACTACGCCACCGAGGACAGCCCGCTGGGCACCATGGGACCGCTGCTCAACCTGCGCCACCGGCTGCCCGAGACGTTCCTGGTGATGAACGGCGACGTCCTCACCGACCTCGATTACGCCGACGTCCTGCGCCGGCACCGCGCGTCCGGGGCCCCGCTGACCATCGCCACGTACGCTCGCAAGGTGCACATCGACTTCGGGGTGCTGACCACCGACTCCAGCAAGGTCGTCGCGTTCACCGAGAAGCCGAGCATGGACTACCGCGTCTCCATGGGCGTCTACGGCCTGTCCCGCAGCACCCTGGACGGCTACACGGCCGGACTCCCCCTGGGCTTCGACGAGTTGGTGCTCGACCTGCTCAAGACCGACAACCAGCCGCACGCCTACGACTTCGACGGGTACTGGCTGGACATCGGACGCCCGGACGACTACGACCGGGCCAACGCCGAGTTCACCACCCGCAAGTCGCTGCTGCTCAAGGGAGCCTGAGCACGTCATGCGCATTCTCGTCCTGGGCTTCACCGGCTATCTCGGCGCTCATGTCGTCGAGCGGCTGCGCGCCCTGCCGGGCGCGCTGGTGATCGGCGGTGGCCGGTCGGCGGGCGCCGACTTCGACGTCGATCTCGCCCGTGTCCGTCCGGAGCGGCTGGCCAAGACCCTCGCGTCGGCCGCGCCCGACACCGTCGTCAACTGCGCGGGCGCGACCGGCGGTGACGCCGTCACCCTCGCCGAGGTCAACGCCCGCGGTCCCGCGGTGCTGTGTGCCGCCCTGCGCGAGGCGGCGCCCGCGGCCCGCGTGGTACATCTCGGCTCGGCCGCCGAGTACGGTCCGGGCACGCCCGACGTCCCGGTGACGGAGTCGGCGCCCACCCGCCCGGTCGGTCCGTACGGTGCGACCAAGCTCGCGGGCACGGCCGCGGTGACCGCTTCGGGCCTGGACGCCGTGGTGCTGCGGGTGGGCAATCCGGTGGGGCCCGGAGCTCCGCCCACCGGACTGCCCGGGCGGATCGCCGCACTGCTGCGCGAGGCGGGCTCCGGTCCGGAGGCGGTGCTGCGGCTCGGCGATCTGTCCGCCCACCGCGACTTCGTCGACGTACGCGATGTGGCGCGGGCGGTGGTGCTCGCCGCCACGGCGCCGGGCCCCTTGCCGCCCGTGCTGAACATCGGCGGGGGTGGTGCCGTCCCGGTGCGCGACCTGGTCCGGCGTCTGGCCGGGCTGGCCGGCTTCCGGGGCCGTATCGAAGAGGGCGCGGCAAGCACGGCGGGTTCGGGCCGCTCGGCGCAGGTGTCGTGGCAGTGCAGCGACATCACCGCGGCCGAGCAGGCCCTCGGCTGGCGTCCGGCGCACTCCCTCGGCGACGCGCTGACCGCGCTGTGGGAAGGCGGCCGCACGCCGTGAGTCTGCTGATTCCGCTGTACGTCCATCCGTCCGAGGACCCGGGAGCCTGGCACCGCCTGATCACCGCCGCGGCCCACACCTACGGTGTCGTACTCAATCCGGCGAGCGGGCCGGGCGACGTGCCAGACCCGGCGTTCACCGCGGCGGCGGGTGCGCTGCGCGCCGCGGGGGCGCGGCTGCTGGGCTACGTCGACACCGACTACGGGGTGCGCGAGCCCGCGGACGTCGCCGAGGACGTGCGCCGGCACCGGGAGTGGTACGCGGCGGACGGCTGTTTCCTGGACCGGGTGACGGCGACCGCGGACGGGCTGCCCGCCTGCCGCAGACTGGTGCGGGCGGTGCGCAGGCTGGGTGCGGGGACGGTCGTCCTCAACCCCGGGGTCCATCCGGCGCCGGGGTACGCCCGTCTCGCCGACCTGACCGTCACCTTCGAGGGCCACTGGTCGACGTACGTCTCGGCCTTCAGCCGGCCGGCGTGGACCGCGCGGCACCCACCCGAGCGGCTGTGCCACCTCGTCTACGGCGTGCCCGAGGCCCTCGTTCCCCTCGCCGTGCGCACCGCGCACGAGCGCGGAGCGGCGGTCTGCGGTCCGGTGACCGGCGAACCGCCCAACCCCTGGAACCGGTTGACACCCGCGCTCACCGGGGCGGGGCGATGAGCAGACCGGCGGTGTGGTGCGCGGCTCTGCTGACCGCGGTGGCGGCCGCGGCGCTGACGAGCTGTTCCGCAAGCGCCGAGCGGCCCGCCGACGGGCACGGGACGCCGTCACCCGCTCGGGCCGTGTGGAAGCCCCGTCCGGGCCTCGCCTGGCAGTGGCAGCTCGACGGCAAGGTGGACGCGTCGGCTGATGTGCCGGTCTACGACATCGACGGCTTCGAGAACTCCGCAGCGGACGTGGCCCGGCTGCACCGCGCGGGAAGGAAGGTCATCTGTTATGTCAACGTCGGCGCGTGGGAGGACTTCCGGCCGGACCGGGGCGCTTTCCCGCGCTCGGTGCTCGGCAAGCCCAACGGGTGGTCGGGCGAGCGGTGGCTGGACATCCGGCGGCTGACCGTTCTGCGACCGATCATGGAACGCCGTTTCGACATGTGCCGAGACAAGGGCTTCGACGCGGTGGAACCCGATCTGGTGGAGGGCTACGGAAATGACACCGGTTTTCCGCTGACCGCACGCGACCAGCTCAGGTACAACAAGATGATCGCGGCCATCGCTCATGAGCGGGGGCTGTCGGTGGGGCTGAAGAACGACCTCCCTCAAATTCCGCAGCTGGTGGGCGATTTCGACTTCGCGGTCAACGAGGAGTGCGCGCAGTACGACGAGTGCGGCGAACTCTCCCCGTTCATCGCGGCGGGCAAGGCGGTGTTCCATGTGGAGTACGCGGAGCCGCGGAGCGCCTTCTGTGCCGAGTCCCGCCGACTGGGGTTTTCGTCGATGCGGAAGAAGCCGGAACTCGGGGTGTGGCGGAGCTCCTGCTGAGCGTGTTGCATGATCAGAGCATGTCGAATCCCGCAGCATTCCGTGATCAGTCGAACTGGTCCGGCGGTTACTACGAACTGGCCATCGAGGTCGGATCGACCGCTGACGCCGACATACAGGCGCTTTTGAGCGCTGTGTGGTCGGCGGCGGATGTGCGGGGCTCGTTCGCGTTCACCGATCGTGAGCCCGAGGAGCAGGAGCCGGTGCCGTGCACGGTTGCCTCCCTCACGGAGTACGGCCACCTTCACGGAAGGGTCCGCCTGCCCACGGGCCAACTGGTCGTGTGCGGTTGCGTCGCGATCCGCGGGGGTGACGACAGCAGCGACTGGCTGGACTTCTACATCCCCGACGGCGCACTGGACAACGCGGGGATCGCCCACTGGGACGGCCGGCCGTTCTTCAGGTCTGCGGTCATGGACGACTGGCTCGCGGCCATCGGGACGGGGGTCTTCGCTCGGGTGCCGTTCAGCCTCGGCGTGATCGGCTGGGAGGTCTCCGGATGCACCGATGCGGCAACACTGGCGGGCAGGCTGCCGAAGGAGCGCTCGATCGGATACCTGCTTCCGCGCGAGGGAGGCCTGCAGTACGGGGCGGCCAACGGCTGAGCAAAGCCTGACGGCTCCTCCCTCGTGAGAGAGAGGAGCCGTCGGAATGTGTTCAGAGGCGTTCGCCCTTTACGGGGTCAGGCGTGCCGATGCGAGTGCCGGTTGCCGGTGACGACGCGGTAGAGGGCGAGCAGGATGAGGGAGCCGACGATCGCGGCGATCCATGTGGAGAGTTCGAAGAACCCGTCGATGGAGTCCACTCCGAAGATGACCTTGCCGAGCCAGCCGCCGAGCAGACCGCCGACGATACCGATGAGCATCGTGACGATGATGCCACCGGGGTCCTTGCCCGGCATCAGAGCCTTGGCGATAGCGCCGGCGAGCAGCCCGATGATGATCCAAGCAATGATGCCCATGGTGCGTCTCCGCTTCGTCGTATAAGGATTCTGTTAAGTCATCGGGTACGCCGATCCCGCGTGGCCAAACCTCTCCTTCCGATAACGGCTCTCCCGGCCCTCGTGCGAGGCGAGTTGCCGGGCGGCTCGGCGAGAGCGGGAAGGATCGAAGGCGGCCACTTCGCGAACGGCGTCGACGAGCACGGTGAGTTGGGCGGCGTCGCGGCCCCGGTGAGCTCAGGTGAGGGCGGCGACCAGCAGGGCGAAGGCGGCGACGATGACGGCGACGCGGACGTAGTGGAAGCGGTCCCAGCGGTTCATCTGCTCCTTCCAGTCGGCGGGCCGGTTGTCAGGGGTCCACGTCTTGCCCTGATTGTTGATCGGGACGAGCAGCAGAAGCGACATGATCACGCTGAGGATCAGCAGCGCGCCGGCGGCGACGACGAGGCCGGCGCCCTGGTGGTGCCATCCGGCGACGGCCCAGATGCCGACGAGGACGAGTGAACCGATGTACCAGACCGGCATCACGGCGCCGAGCATCCGGCCCCCGTGGGCGCGGCCGAGTTGGCCGCTGTCCTCCGGGAGGGCGTCGAGGATCCGGTTGATGACGAAGGCGACGGAGAACTCCACCCCCACCATCAGGCCGACGGCCACGGTGGTGAAGACCTCGAGTGCGTTGAGCATGATGACCCCTCCTGGCATCTAGCATTGCTAGCTGATGAGGCAACGCTAGACCTACTGTCGCTCGATTGTCTAGCGATGCTAGGATTCGGACCATGTCCGTACAGGAACGCAAGCAGCGCGAACGGGCGGAGCGCGAGCGCCTCATCGTGGCGACAGCCCGCGAACTGGCCGAGCAGCAGGGATGGGACGCGGTAACCACCCGTCGGCTCGCCGAGCGCATCGAATACAGCCAGCCCGTCCTCTACAGCCACTTCCGCGGCAAACGCGAGATCATCGGCGCCGTCGCCCTCGAGGGCGCCGCCGAGATGGCCGCGGCGATGCGTGCCGCGGCCCTCGGAGCGAACAGCCCGCGCGAGCGGGTCGCCGCTCTCGCCCGCGCCTACCTCGACTTCGCCACACACAACCCGGCCGTCTACGACGCCCTGTTCCAACTAGACGGTGGCCTGGCCTTCGCGCAGGAGGACACCCCGGAGCCGTTGAAGGACGCCTTCGCCGCGCTGCTGGAGAGCCTGGGCGAGGTCGCCGGGGACGGCGTGGACCCGGGACTCTTCACCGAAGTGTTCTGGGCGTCCCTGCACGGCATGGCGACCCTGACCCGGGCGGGACGGCTGCCGCCGGAGATCATCGAGCCGAGGGTGGAGCTGCTGGTGGACCGGCTCGCCGTGCTCTGACACACCACCCCGGACGCGGTTGCGGCCACGGGGCTCGACGCTCGGGACGCCTCGTCGTAGGGGTCCAGGGCCGCTGTTCCGTACCCTGACGGCATGCGCATGCGTCCCACCCTGAGCTGGACCCCTGCGGAGGACCTGCCGCCGGGCAGCACGGATCCCGAGCCGGTCGTCGAAGCGCTGCGCAGCGGCGGGGTGCTGGTGCTCAGCGGCGCGGGCATCTCCACGGAGTCGGGCATCCCCGACTACCGGGGCGAGGGAGGGAGCCTGAGCCGGCACACTCCGATGACCTACCAGGACTTCACCGCGGCCGCCCAGGCCCGGCGCCGGTACTGGGCACGCAGCCACCTCGGCTGGCGGACCTTCGGCCGGGCTCGCCCCAATGCCGGGCACCGGGCCGTCGCGGCCTTCGGACGGCGCGGCCTCCTCTCAGGGGTCGTCACCCAGAATGTGGACGGCCTCCACCAGGCCGCCGGCAGCGAGGACGTCGTGGAACTGCACGGGTCCCTGGCCCGGGTCGTCTGTCTCTCCTGCGGCGCCCACAGCCAGCGCCGCGAACTCGCCGTGCGGCTCGAGGAGGCCAACCCGGGGTTCGAGCCCGTGGCCGCCGGAATCAACCCCGACGGGGACGCCGACCTCACGGACGACCAGGTCGCGGGCTTCCGCGTGGTTCCCTGCGCGGCATGCGGTGGCATCCTCAAACCGGACGTCGTGTTCTTCGGCGAAGCCGTTCCGCCGCAGCGGGTCGAGCACTGCCGCGAGTTGGTCCGTGCGGCGACCTCGCTGCTGGTCCTGGGCTCCTCCCTGACCGTGATGTCCGGACTCCGCTTCGTCCGCCAGGCGGCCCGGTCCGGGAAGCCGGTACTGATCGTCAACCGGGATCAGACCCGCGGCGACCAGCACGCCCTCACCAGGGTCTCACTCCCTTTGGGCTCGGCTCTGAGCTCCGTCTCGCTGCGGCTGGGCATCCCCGTCGACTGAGTGGAGACCGTGGGGGGCGCCCCCGTGACCGGGCTTGATCGCACGTGCTGCGGCGTCAGCCGAGCCGGCGCCGGAGGGCCGCGGCCAGGGCCGGCCCGCTGCCGCCGCCCTGCCTGAGGCGTCCTCCTACGCCGTCGGAGTGCGGGAACCACCCGTTCGGCTGCGGGCCGGCTCCACGAGAAGCGTCTCCTTCTCCCACGCCTGTCGCAGGGCGTCCTCGGCGGAGGCGCCCCGGGACCAGGCCGCCTCGTACTCCTCCGGTTCCAGTGATGCGCGGACCCGCCTCTCGGCGGCGCGGTGCGCCTCGTGGAACGGGCGCAGGCCGGTCAACGCCACGCCCGTGTCCCGACGCATGCGGTGGGCGGCGACCAGGAGCCACGCCGCCCGGGCGCAGTCGCCGGTGGCCGCCACCGCCCAGGCCCGCGAGCCTCAGTGCGAGCCCGACGACGTGCTCCATCATGTGCTCGGAGTTGTCCAGGACGAGCAGGAGACGGCAGTCCCGCAGATGGCTGACCATGGCGTCCACGGCAGGGCGCGCCGACTGGTCGCGCAGTCCGAGCACCTCCGACACGGTCCGGTCGAGGAGGTCCGCGTCGCTCAGTGGAGCGAGGTCGGCGAGCCGGATCCCGTCGGCGAAGGACGGGGCCGCCTCGGTGGCGACCCGCAGGGCAAGCCGCGTCTTGCCGACCCCGCCCACACCGGTGAGGGTGACGAGCCGGGCCGTCCCCAGCAGGCGCCGCGCATCGGCCACTTGTGTCTCGCGCCTACGAACGACGTCATCTCCACCGGCAGATCGACGTCCCTGGACGGTGAGGCCGTCGGCACCGCCCTTGCCTCGATCAGGTCCGGGGTGGCTGTCAGCAGCCGCCGGTGGACCCGCCGCAGCCCGGCCCCGGGCGCGACGCCCAGCTCGTCGGCGAGCAACGCGGTGACGTCGCGGTAGCTCTCCAGCGCCTCCCCCTGCCGTGCGCAGTGGAAGAGCGCCAGCATCCGCTGGGCCCAGAAGTTCTCGCGCAGCGGGTACTCCTGGATGAGGCCCCGCAGTTCCGGCAGTACGTCGGCGGCCCTGCCGAGGGCCAGGTCGGCGTCGATCCGCAACTCCAGTGCGTCCAGGCGCTGTTCGTCGAGTGCCGTGCCGCCACGACGCCCTGGAGAAGGTGCGCGGACAGGTCGGACAGCGGGTCCCCCCGCCACAGCCGAGGGCCTCTCCCAGCAGAGGTGCCGCGCGTGCCGCCACACTCTCTTCGAGAGCCGTGCGGCCCTGCCGGACCAGGGCGGTTAAACGGTGCAGGTCCAGGGCATCCGGCGCGGTCTCGATCACGTAGCCGTGGGGGCGGGTGAGCACGGCTGCACCGCCCGCCGGGCAACCCAGGGCTCGGCGCAGACGCAGGACGTAGGACGAGAACGGCACCCCGGTCGTCACAGCGCCCCACGAGCTGGTCCGGCTCGCGCTTCCCCGAAGGACGTACGGCCTCAGCCACCTGAACCATGTCGGTGACGTCCTGGCTGCCACGGTCGAGGACAAGGAGCGGATCCCGGGCTACCGCCTGATCGAACAGCCCGCGCTTCTGCGCCACTTCCGCTGCAAGCTGGAGCCCGTCCCGTCGTGAGCGCGGAAGCTCGCCTTCCCCTTCGACGGTGTGCGCCGTGTCACACCCTTCAAAAGCCGCCTAAGTTGTCTCCATCACAGCGGAAATGTCCAAATAGCGTCCATGCTCGAACCGGACGTCGACTCCCGAAGTGGGGCGCATCCACATCCTCTTGGGCACGCAGTCCAAAGTGACCCATGACACAGCACGCGTGACATTCTCCCCCTCGGAAGGTGCCCCATCATGGCCGCATACCTCTGCCCGCCAGCCGTGATTCACGGCGAGCACGCCGTGAAGACCAGCGAGATCGTGGCGGAGGTGAGCGACCGGCACCGGGGTGCGGCGTGGGCGCCGCGGATCGACGGCATCGCCGCCAGTACGGGCATCGAGACCCGCGGCTGGATGCTGCCGCTGGAAACCGCCGTCGCGTCCGGCAAGGGCAGTGGTCTGCACGCCGTCGGCATCGAAGCGGCCCAAGAGGCGCTCGCACGCGACGGGTTCGCACAGCAGGACGTGGACCGCGTGATCTCCGCCCTCGAGTCCATACCCGCCCCGCAGACCGTCCAGGAGCGCACGGAGCCCGCCTGGGAGGCCGTGCAGTCCTACGGGGAGCGTGCGGCGCGCGGGGCCCTGCAGACAGCCGGGCTGGATGCCGCGGACGTCGACTGCCTGATCACCAGTCACTCCACCACCCCGGCGCTGCCGGGCCTGGACGTCGCCCTGGCCAACAGGCTGTCGCTGCGCAGCGACGCGATGCTGCTGCCGGCCACACAGTGGGCGTGCATCGCGGGGACACGCTCCCTGGCACTGGCGGCGGAGCTGGTCGCCGCGGACCCCGACCGGGTGGTGCTGGTCGTCGTCTCGGAGGCGCTGAGCACGACCTACCAGCCCGGGGACGACACGCTCGAGTCCTTGATCGTCCGGCTGCTGTTCGCGGACACGGCGGTCGCCGCGGTGGTCACGGGCCGCCGGCGGCCCGAGTCGGTGCTGCGGCTGGACGCGGCCTGGCACCACACGCTGCCCGGCACCCAGGATCTGCACCGTCTGGAGACCCGCGCGGACGGCACCCACTTCGTGATGGACCGGCGTGGGCCGCGTGCCGTACAGGAGACGGTCACCGCGATGTGGGAGTGGCTGCGCACCCGGTACCAGGACGACCCCGACTCCTGGCACCCCGACGTACTGCTCGCGCACCCCGGAGGGACCCGCGTGCTGGAGTACATGGAGCAGACGATGCCCGACGGGTGGCCGTCGGGGCTGCTGGACTACAGCCGGGAGAGCTACACCAGCGGCAACCGCGGAGGCGCGGCGGTGTTCGACATCCTGCGGCGGGCCCATGACGCGGGCCGGCTGAAGGAGGGGCACCGCGCCGTTCTGTACGCGGCGGCACCGGGACTCACCGCGACCGCCCTGGAAGGGCAGTGGCTGTAGGGCACCGGCGGGGGCCGTCCCCTCCGGCGGCGGCCCGGGCGCACGCCCGTCGTGCCCTCGCCGCACTCCCCCGGACCGGCCGCGTCACCTCGCGACTTCCGCCCAGACGACCTTCCCGGTGTCCGTCCACCGCACCCCCCACCGGGTGGTCAGCCGGTGCACGATGCTCAGGCCGCGGCCACCGTTGTCGAGCAGGTCGCCGCGCCTCAGGCGTGGCCTGCCGTTGCCGGTGTCACCCACCTCGCACAGCAGGCCGTGCCCGGACCTGATCAGCCGTACCGTCACCGGTCCGGTGGCGAAGCGCACCGCGTTCGTGACCAGCTCGCTGACCAGCAGCAGCGTCTTGTCCCTGGTGTCGTCCCTGGTACCCCACTGCCTCAGCAGCGCGGCGACCCGCTCGCGGGCGTGGGCGGGGGCATCGCTGCGGGCGGGCAGCCGCCAGGTCGCCGTGTCCCCTTTGCGGTAGCCGATCATCCGTGCGAGCAGCAGGGTCACGTCGTCGCGCTGGGGCGCGGGCGCCAGTGCGGAGACGACGTCCCGTGCCGTCTGCTGCAGGGTGTCCCAGGGGTGGACCGTGGAGACGACGTCCGCCAGCCGGTCGATGCCCTCGTCGATCGAGAGGGCGGGGTCCTCCACCAGCCCGTCGGTGTACAGGGCGAGCACGGAGCCCGGAGGTACGCCGAAGGTGTAGACGTCGAACGGCTCTCGCAGCGCGAACTCGGCGCCCAGGCCGGGGTGAGGGCGGATCGAGAGCGCCCCGGCACGTCCGTCCGGGGAGACCAGGATCGGGGGGAGATGGCCGGCGCTGGACAGCGTCACATGGTGGCCCACCGGGTCGTACAGAGCGATGCAGCAGGTCGAACCCAGGGCGCTGTAGCCGGCCGCCAGCCCGGACTCCGCGTCGTCCAGCAGGGTCACGGTCTCGTCCAGGTGCTCCAGTACCTGGTCGGGCGCGAGCCCCGCGGACAGCAGCGCGCGGGCCTCCATGCTGAGCTGCCCCATGGTCGCGGCGGCTCCCAGACCGTGCCCGACCACGTCACCGACCACCAGCGCGGTCCGGCCGTCGGGCAGCGGGAAACTGTTCACCCAGTCGCCGCCGACGCCGGCGCTGTCGGGAGTGGCGGGCTGGTAGACGCTGGCGATCTCGATGGTGTCGCCGCCGGACCGGGGCAGGAGCCGGCGCTGCAGGGCCAGAACCTGTGTGTGTTCACGCTGGTGCTGGCGGGCCAGGTCCACGTGGTGGGCGGTCCTGGCCACCAGTTCCTGCAGGTCGAACAGCTCGCTGTCGCGGAAGGGGCAGTCCGCCCGCCGCCACACCTCCGCCACGCCCAGGACGACGGGCGGCGCGCCGTCCAGGACCAGGGGGATGCACACCACGCCCGCCGACCGGCCGCCGGGCACCAGGGCACGAACCACGCGGGGGCTGCCGAAGACCCGCTCGACCGCCTGGCGGTCGGGGATGACGACGGTCTGCGGGGCGTCGTCCCGCAGGACCGCCTGCGCCAGCAGACGGCTCGCGTCGCCGGGGAGATCGTCGCCCGGTGTCATGTAACCCTCGGGCCACACCCGGTCCGGGACCAGGGCCGCCCGCCGGAGGTGGATACGCCCCTGGGCCTTTCCGGTGACTCCCTCGCCCGTCCACACGGCGAAGTCGAGGTCGACGGCAGCGACGTCTCCCCAGGCCAGCAGGGACTCCGCCAGCGACTGGGCGGTCTCTCCGATGTCCAGTGACGTGCCGATCGCGGTCTCGGCGGCGTAGAGGTGCAGCCGCCTGGCCATGGCGATCAGGGAGACGGTCAGGCCCTCTTCCGGCGACGCGGCGGGCAGGATGCTCATCGACACGACCAGCTCGGATCCGTCGCGCCGCCGCAGCCGCTGAATGCGGGCGACGTGCGCCTCACCGCTCTCCAGGACCTGTCGCAACCTGCGTGTGACCGTCGGGACGTCGCCCGGCGGCAGGAGATCGACGAACGGATTCCCGGCACCTGCCTCCAGACCCGCGAACACCGGGGCATCGAGGTTGCAGCGGGTGATGAGCAGATCCGTGTCCAGGTTGACCGCGCCGAGAATCTGCTCCTGCTGTCCGGCCGCCGGAGGGTCGGGAACCCGCTGACGGGCGGCACGCTCGCCCCGCGCGTCGGCCGCTGACGCTCCACCTTGCGGGATGTAGCGGCCGAGAGCGCTGCTGACCAGCTCGAACGCCGAGGAGGACGAGGGCGACGGTGTGGAGTCCATGCGGCTCTCTCAGCAATCCCCAGCGCGGTTGCCGGGGTTTTGTCCGGACCCGTGCGGTGGGGCCCCGAGTCCCTGACCGCACACCTCATTGAATAACACCGGGGGCCGCTTCGCACACACCAGCGATTGTTCGAGTACCCGGGCGCGGGGCGACGGGGGCCCGTCCCGTACTCAGAGCGAGGTCAGCGGCTGCGCATGAGCGATGAGCAGCGCGACATCGTCGTGGTCGGCGGGATGACGCAGTTCCCGGAGCAACCGGTCGCAGGTCTCCTCCGCGGAGCGGCACGGCGGGGACAGCAGACGCAGGAGCTCGTCCAGGCGCTCGTCGATGGGGTCGTCCCGGGTCTCGACCAGTCCGTCGGTGTACAGGACGAGTTGATCACCGGGGTTCATGGCGACGGCGGAGGTCTCGAAAGGGCCGCTGCCGACTCCCAACGGGGTGCCGCTGGGCAGGTCGAGCAGTTCGGGCGGTCGGCCGGCCCGCACCAGAACCGGAGGCAGATGCCCTGCGCAGGCCACCTGCAGGCGACCGGCGTGCGGATCGTGGACGGCGTACACGCACGTGGCGATATAGGGGTCCAGGCCCTGGGTGATCCTGTCGAGATGGGTGAGGATGCGGCTCGGGGCCAGGTCGAGGTCGGCGAGGGTCGAGGTCGCGGTACGCAGCCGGCCCATGGCGGTGGCGGCCGGGATCCCGCTGCCCATGACGTCGCCCACGGCCAGAGCGGTTCGGTCGCCGCTGAGCGGGATGATGTCGTACCAGTCGCCGCCGACCTCGCTGAAGGCCTGCGCGGGCCGGTACCGGGCGGCGATCTCCAGGCCGGGGCGGCGCGGCGAGGGCCGGGGCAGCAGGCTGCGCTGCAGGGTTTCGGCCGCGCTGCGGATGTGCTGGTGCAGGACGGCGTTGTCGATGCTCAGCGCGGCGGACGAGGCCAGCTCGCAGGCGAGGGTGAGATCGTCCTCGTCGAAGGGCTGCGGGTTGCGCGCACGGGCCAGGCCCATCACGCCGATGATCTGTCCGCGGGCGATGAGGGGGACGGCCATGTCGGTGTGGACACCGGCCTCGGCGAGCAGTCCGGCGGCTGCGTCGTCGGCTGCGATACGGCTGAGCTCGCCGCTGTCGAGGTGGGTGATCAGCAGCGGTTTGCGGGTGCGCAGACAGTGGGCCGCGGGATGGTCGGCGTGGTAGGTGGTGAGGTGACCGGGCGCGATGATCGCCTCGGAGGCCCCGGTGGGGTAGGCGGTCTTCACCGCCAGCGCCCGGAACAGCGCCGGGCGCTCTCCGTGGTCCGGGCGGCCCGTCCGCAGGACGGAGTCCAGGATGTCCACCGCGATCATGTCGGCCAGGTCGGGCACCAGGACGTCCGCCAGTTCCTGGGCGGTCCGCTCCACCTCCAGGGTGGTCCCGATGCGCGCCGAGCCGTCGGCCATCAGGCGCAGGCGCTGCTGGGCCCGGTCGGCCTGCCTGGCGGCCTCGTACCGGTCGGTGACGTCCACCACCACATTGGCGATCCCCAGGACGTGCCCGCTCTGGTCCTCGAGCCGGTAGAGCGACACGGCCCAGGCGTGGTCGTGGTCCGGGTCGGCCCGGGTCCGGCCGACCACCTGCTCGTCCACCATGGGCCGGCCTGTCTGCAGGACCTCCCGCATCTGGTTCTCCGCGGTCATGAAGGGCGCGCCGGGCAGGATCTCCCTGAAGTGGCGGCCCAGGTGGTCGGCCTCGGGGACGCCGTGCATCGAGGCCAGGGCGCCGTTGACCGCCACGTACCGCAACTCGGTGTCCAGGACGGACACTCCGATCGGCGCCTGGGTGACCAGTTGGCTGGAGAGAGCCACCTTGCGCTCCACCTGCCGCACCGTGGCCCGGTCGGTGGCCAGCCCGAGCGCGTAGTGGTCGCCGAGATTGTCCGTCAGCCGCATGTTGCGGAACTCGACCGTCCGGGTACTGCCGTCCTTGAGCCGGACGGGGAACGGTCCGGCCCAGCTCCGGCCGGTCGCCATCACCTCGGCGAACAGCCCCATCCCCGCTTCGCGGTGTTCGGGACGGAGCAGCAGGGCGGCCGCGGACTGCCCGACCGCTTCGTCACCGGTGTAGCCGAACAGCTCCTCGGCCTGCGGGCTCCACATGTCGATCCGACCGTCGGCCTCCACCAGTACCGCGGCGACACCCAACAGGTCGATCAGACCGCTCGGGTCGGATGCCGGATCCTGCGGATCACCCGCCTGCTCCGGAGGCTGGTTCGCTCGGCTCATCACGTTCGCCCCTCAGGCCTGTCGACCCCACCGGCGCACCCGTCTGCCCGAGCAGCCGCTCACGGCGGCCGGTCGCAGGTCGGCAGCCGTTCACGATCCGGGTCCGGCTCGCAGGTCGGTCCTTACCCGTCCAGCCTTCCACAGGTCTCGGCTTCGACCGAGGAGATCATGGTCCGCCAGGGTCAGTCTCGTCACGCCGGTCCGGCCAGTGAGGTCCGATGCCCCGGTACGGCGCAGCCGCCCTGGTGCCCCCGTCGGCGTCAGGGTGGGCGGCGCCCGGCAGCCCGTCGTGCGGGGTGGGGAGCTGCCGCCCCAGGCGTGCGAGCGGGGACAGGGCCATGACCACGGGCGACAGCGTCATGCCCGCGGCGGTCACCAGCAGGCCGGTACGCAGCCCCCACTCCCCCGCGAGGAACCCGCCGGCCAGGGACCCGATCGGAGTGAGCCCCATGCCCGCACACGTGATCGTCGCCGCCGCGCGGCCCTGCATACCGTCGGGGGTGACGGCCTGCCGGACGGCCATGAGGGTGACGTTCACCAGCTGGCCCCCCGCCCCGAACACGAACCCGGTGGCGAGGAGCACGGGAACGGTGACGGCAGAGGAGCGGTCCAGCGCGGGCACGCACAGGAACACTCCGTCGCCGAGGGCCGCCGCACACATGACCACCCTGCCGTGACCGAACCGGCCCGGCAGGCGGGCGGCCAGCAGGGCGCCCAGGAGCGCGCCGGGCCCCGCCGCCGCGAGCGCCAGCCCCACGACGGTGCCCGACAGGTGCAGTTCCCGGGGCAGGAACAGGAGGTAGACGGTCATCATGGCCGCTAAGGAGAACTGGAACGTCGCCGAGGCGAGGCATACCGCTCGAAGGAGGGTGTCGCCGAGGACGAAGCGCAGGCCCTCATGGATCCGCCGCCGGACCCGGGCAGGCTTCTCCTGGCGCGCCGGCATCGATTCGGCTCGGCGGATGCGCCGGATCGACAGGAACGACGACACGAAGAACAGCGCGCCGGAGGCGGCGGCAAGGGGGGCCGACAGCAGGGACACCAGCGCGCCGCCGAGTGCGGGGCCGCCGATCTGCGCCGCCGACCGGCTGCCCTCGAGCGCGCTGTTGCCCCGCACCAGCTGGTCGCGTTCCACCAGTCGCACGAGAGACGCCTGATACGCCACGTCGAAGACCACGGACAGGGCCCCGACGGCGAACGTGAGCGCGAACAGGCCCGGCATGCCGAACCCGCCGACGAGACCGGCCAGGGCGACCGCACCCAGAGCCAGGGCCCGTCCGGCGTCCGAGAGCACCATCGTCGTGCGGGTACGCCATCTGTCGACCCACGCGCCGACGAACAGCGAGAGCAGCAGGACCGGTGCCTGGCCCACCGCGCGAAGGACGCCCAGATGCCCGGCACCGGCGTCGAACGTCAGGACGGCAAGGAGCGGCAAGATCACCAGCGTTGCGTGTTCGCCGACTTGGGACGCCGTCTGACCCCACCAGAGTCTGCGGAAGTCGTGGTCCCGCCACAGACCGGACGGAACAGGTGCGTTGGAACCGGATGGAGCCGACGGCATGGGAATCCCTCGTGTTGCCGACAACGAGGCCCGCCACCGGGCACGGAATAAGCGCCTCGGCGGTTCGGGCGGGAGAAGGCTCGCTGTGCCGCAACATCACGGGCAGCACGCGATGACAGGCCGTCACACGGCCTACGACGTCAACGCGCGCTCGGGTAACCGACCATGTCTCAGCTCCTCGTGAGTGACCAGCCGCGCCCGAACCCTAACCCGCACGAGGCCGGTGCGGAAGGCGGCGACCTGCGTCGTAGGGGGCAGGTTCGGCCGTAGCAGCCCGCCCGTAGCCATCGGTCGCGGTCGTCATCGGCGGGGACGGTACCGGTGGCGTGTCCCGCCAGGGCTCGCGTGTCCCGGCCGTGGCCCGGTGCCCGCCGTCGGGGCTGATCACACTGGGCGCGTGTCCGATGCGTCCGCGGTCCTCGCCGCGGATGCCCGGCGGGTGGCCGTCATGACCGTGCTCACCGTGCCGGCGGGTGCTGAGGCGCCCCCGGGCAGCACTGCGCGGGATGACGGCGAAGCAACGGCCGGCCAGGACGCGCCGGCCGGCCACCGTGGGCGGAATCTTCACCGGCGCGGTGTGCACGGTGTTGCTGGTGCCGCCGGGCACGGGGCGAGCGCTGCTCGTCACCACGGCGGCGGTGCTGTTCCTCGCGGTGGCGGGCACGGTCGCACCGCCCGGTGGGACGGAGCCGGGCAGGGCCGGTTGATCGGGGCGGACGAAGCCGTCGGCGTGGCACGGGTCGAGCGAGGTCCGTGATTCGCGCTCGCACTGCCGCGTCGGCAGGATGGAGGCCATGACCGAGATCCGCACACCCCGTCTCCTGCTGCGCCGATGGCTCGACGACGACCTCGTCCCCCTGTCCGAGATCCATGCCGATCCGGTGGTGATGCAACGCATCGGCGACGGCTCACCGCGCTCCCTGGAACAGACCGCCGAGGACATCGAGGCCTGGGAGGAGGAGTGGGACGAGGAAGGCTTCGGGGTGTTCGCCGTCGAGCTTCTGGGATCCGGTGAGCTGGCGGGTGCCGTCGGCCTGTCCGTGGCTGACGCGCCGGCCGAGATCGCCGGACAGGTGTCGATCGGCTGGCGGCTCGGGCGGGTGTTCTGGGGGCAGGGCTACGCCTCGGAGGCGGCGCACGCCACCCTGGAGTTCGCCGTGCAGGACCGCGGCCTCGACCGGGTGGTGGCCGTCTGCCGCACGGACGACAGAGCTTCCGCGAACGTCCTCGACAAGCTCGGCATGCAGACGGAGGGAGCCGCCGGGCATCCGGACCACGACCACGACCTCTCGGTGTACGGCATCGACCTGACGCAGTACCAGGGCTAGAGCCCGCGACCGGCTCGCCCGGGCCGGGACGTCGGGACGACCGGGCACACGGGTTCCGGGCACCAGGAGCACGGCACCGACCGCGGCTGAGCCGAGGCCGTCAGCGGCCTGCCACCGCCGCGTCGAGCAGGGGGCCCAGCTCCCGGGCCACGGTCGTCAGAGCTTTGACGTCCTGCTCGGCGCGGGCGAGGAGGATCGCCCCCTCGAGGCTGCTGATCATGAGCGTGGACAGCGCGCCGGCCCGTTCGGCGGGCACGCCCATCCCGGTGAGGGCGGCGGCGACCGCGCCGGTCCACGTCGCGAACGCCGCGGATGCGGCCGTCCGCGTGGAGGGGACCGACTCCGCGCAGTCCACCGTGGCGGCCGCCACCGGGCATCCGCCGGCGAAGCCCGCCGTCTCGTACTCGTCGGTCCACTGACGCACCATCTCGGCGAAGAGCCCGCTCGGCGTCGGCTGGGGCAGCGCGGCCAGGAAACGGGCGACACGGCCTGCCGCGTATCCGCCTGCCCACTCCACCGCCTCGTCGACCAGCTGCGTCTTGCCGCCGGGGAAGTAGTGCTGGAGGGATCCGCGCGGTGCTGCGGCGTCGACGGCGACCTCGCGCATACCGGTGGACTGGACCCCGTTGCGGCGAATGAGCTGGGCCGCGCTGAAGACCATCCGCTCGCGCGGCCCCCGTTCGGCCTTCGCCATCGCCGGCCTCCGTCCGTTCGCTCGTGCCTGCTTCCCGGTCACCAGCGCTCCTGCCTGTTTCCCGGGGCGCCAGTCTATGACCGCGGTCATAACCGCAGCTACTATGACCGCTCATAGTCGAGGGTGAGGGTGGCGGCCCGACCCCGCACGGCCCGGGAAGGCGGTACGTCATGTACGTCGGTTTCATCGGTCTGGGGGTCATGGGGCAGCCCATGGCATTGAACCTCGCCCGGGCCGGGACACGGCTGGTGGTCTGGAACCGCACTCCCGGGCGATGCGACGTGCTGCGCGCCGCCGGCGCCGAGGTGGCGGCGAGCCCTGCCGAGGTCTTCGACCGGGCGGCGGCCGTGTTCCTCATGCTGGCCGACGAGGAGGCCGTGGACGCGGTGCTGGGACGTGGCACACCGGCCTTCGCCCGGCGCGTCACCGGTCGTGCCGTCGTCCACATGGGCACGACCTCGGCCGCGTACTCACACGGCCTCCAGGAAGAGATCCGGGCCGCGGGCGGGCGTTACGTCGAGGCCCCGGTCTCCGGCAGCCGTGTCCCCGCCGAGCGGGGCGAACTGGTGGGGATGCTGGCGGGCGACGACGACGTCCTGGCGACCGTACGGCCCCTGCTCGCACCGATGTGCCGTGAGACGTTCGCATGCGGAGCCGTCCCGGGCGCGCTGCTGCTGAAGTTCTCGGTGAACCTGTTCCTGATCACCCTGGTCACGGGTCTTGCCGAGGCATTTCACTTCGCCGAGCGGCATGGGCTCGACCAGCATCTCCTCCGGGACGTCCTGGACGCCGGTCCGATGGCCAGTGCCGTCTCCCGGGGCAAGGCTCCGAAGCTGCTGGAGCGTGACTTCTCAGTCCAGGCGGCCGCCGCGGACGTCCTGAAGAACAACCGCCTGATCGCCGAGGCCGCCCGCACGGCGGAGCTGACGTCCCCGCTCCTCGACGTGTGTCACGCCCTCTTCGCCGAGACCGTCCGGCAGGGCCATGGTGGCGAGGACATGGTGGCAGTCCTGCGCGCCCTCGAGGCCCGGACCGCACAAGGGCGACGCCGCTGAGCCGACCTCGATTCAGGTCCGCATCCCGAACAGGAAGCGCGTCACACGTGTCCGGCGCACCAGCAGTTCGTAGGCGGCCAGGGTCAGGGCGAGGGACGTCACCACCAGCACCACGTACTCGACCGCGATCGGCGCGGCCCAACCCACGACGAAGTAGGCGACGGCGACGACGATCGGCTGGTGGAGAACGTAGAGCGGCAGTACGGCGGCGGCGAGGTAGCCGTAGACGCGTTGACGCGGGGTCGGGTCCGATGACGCCGTCGGACCCTGTGGCAGCCGCCGTCCGGGGCGGTCGAGAAGGCCCGGGACGGCGACGACCAGGCACCACCCGGCCGCCCCGAACAGCGCGCGCGAAACGACGGCCGACGGGCTCGACTCAGTGAAGGGGTCGTCCGCTGTGGTGAAGCCGGGGGCCGCCGAGATGAACAGCAGTACGCCGAGGCAGGCCGCCGCACGTGCCTCACGCCGCATGGCGGTGCGCAAACGGGGGTCGGCGGCCAGCAGGAAACCGGCGGCGAAGAAGAGCAGGTACGACCAACGGTGCCAGCCCGCGTAGTCCTCCTCCATGCCGACGAAGGCACACAGAGCGGCGAACAGGAGGGCCGGCAACAGCAGGACGCCTCGCCGGCGCAGCGTCGCGGCCACCACGCGGTCCAACGCGCGTCGGGCAGGCTCATGTGGCAGCCGGCGAGGGAGGGGGGCCAGCATGAGGGAGAACGTCAGCAGGAGCACGACGAACCACAGGTGGCCGGTCTCGAAGTACCGCCCTTGCAGCAGGAAGGGGAACTCGTCGAGTTCCACGTGCACGTCGAAGAAGTGGGGCAGGAAGTCCAGGTAGGAATCCCTGTAGGCCGGGTCGGACGAGCGTTGTCGCAGCCACTGCGGCAGCGGGTTCAGGACGACGGTTGCGACGAGCAGGGGAACGCCCAGCCGCAGCAGGCGCTCTGCGACGAAGACCCCCTGGCCGCGGCGCTGAAGCGAGTGCCAGGCCCCCAGGCCGGAGATCAGGAACAGCAGCGGCATCGCCCAGACCACCCCGAACCCGGCGATGACGGTGACGACTTCCGTGGTCTCGGAGTTCGTGACGTAGAAGTCGCCCTCGGTCGCGAACACCAGTGCCGAGTGGAAGAAGATCAGTCCGATCACCACCAGCATGCGTATCGCGTCCAGTTCCGGCCGTCGCTGCGATGAACCGGACGGTGATTCCCCAGGCGCCGCCATGCCGCGTCCTCCCCCGACTCGCACGCATGCGTGACACCCATGGTGGCGGGGAGGGGCGTCGAGGACCATACCCGCACACGCGAGTCGTTCCAGAGTCTGACGTCAGGCGTGGGACAGCGCGAAGGAGACCAGGAAGCCGCTGACCGTGACCAGCCCGATCGCCAGCTGCGCCTCCTGGAACGCCTCGGGGATCATGGTGTCTGCGATCATGGCCAGGATCGCACCGGCGGCCACGGCCGTCACCCCCGCGATCACCGTGGACGAGAAGCCGCCCAGGACGGCGTACCCGAGGACGGCAGACACGGTGCTCGCGACCGCGATGGCGCCCCACACGGCGAAGACGTATCCCTTGCCGCGTCCGGCCTTCTTCATTCCGGCCGAGCTGGACAGACCTTCCGGGATGTTGCTGATGAACACGGCCGCGACGGTCACGAGGCTGACTGCCCCACCGTTGAGCAGGCTGACGCCGATCACCGCCGACTCGGGCACTCCGTCGAGCAACGCGCCCAGCGCCAACGCCAGGCCGGAGCCGCCCTGTTGTTGCTCGGAGGGCTGCGTCTGGTTGGTGTGATGGCCCGACCGCTTGCGGTGGCGAGCGCCTCGGCCGGCCAGCCAGAGATTGCCTCCCGTGTAGGCCGCCGCTCCGGCCAGTGTCCCCACGGCCGCCGGGCCCAGCCCGCCCTGTTCGTAGGCCTCACCGACCAGTTCGAAGGAGACGGCCGAGAGCAGCACGCCGGCACCGAAGGCCATCACCAGCGCGATGACCTTCTGCGACACGCGCATCCCGTAGCCGATCGCCGCTCCCAGCAGGAGAGCACTTCCTGCCAGCAGCCCCCAACCACCTGCCTGGATCACCTCGGACATGCCGCGCGTGTACCCACGAGAGGGTGATCGGCACCTCGTGACCGAGCCGATCCCCCGGTCGAGCAGGAACACATCCCCGGAACGGGTCAGCCGGAACCGCCGAGCACCCGGCACGGCAGCGCCCGCTCACCGGCCCCGCGACCTCCGTCTCCGTCCGCCTCCACCCGGTACAGGCGGGCCTGCGGTGTCGTACCGACCGCTTCCTCAAGACGCCCGTCCACGAACAGGGCCCCCACCCCGTCCTCGACCGCCCACCCGGAAGGCAACATCCCGGCCGCCACGGCCTCCCGGTAGGACGTGCGCCGACCTGGTTCGCTGTCGTAGTGCGGGCACACCGACCCCCGCAGGAGGCCCAGTCCGTCCCGCAGGAACGTCAGCGGGCCGAAGGAGTCGGTGTGCGAGCCTTCGGCCCAGCAGTTGGCGCCGGCACTGATTCCGCACAGCAGCGTCCCGTGGTCGTAGGCGTCACGCAGGATCCGGTCGACTCCGTGCGCGCGCCACACCGCCAGCAGGTTCGCGGTGTTGCCACCGCCAACGTAGACGACGTCCTGGCTGAGCAGAAACGCCCGCAGAGCCTCGTCGTCCAGCTCTCGCCGGAACAGCGGCAGGACGGAGGGCTCGCAGTCGCGCGACTCGAAGACGCGCAAGAACTGATCGATGTATGCGGGCGCGTCGCCGCTGGCCGTGGGGACGAAGCACACCTTGGGGCGGTCGCCCCTCGCGTGGTCGAGCAGCCAGTCGTCCAGCAGACCGTCCTCGTCGGTCGAAAATCCTCCCCCGAGGAGAGCCACCCGACGAACTGCCGCGACCACCACCCGTGCCTCCCGAAGCATGCGTGCTGCGAAACGAGTTACGCGCACCGTGCCGTAGGGCGAGGGCCGTCGGCAACCGGATTGCCGTCCGGCATGCTCCGGATCTCTTCCGCCGTTCGAGGGGTTCGAGACCACGTGTGGTGGTCACAGCGATGAGTTCTGCGCGCGCGCCGGGCCCATGGGTGCAACGGTCGCCGCAACACACCCGGAGAAAGAGATCACCGGTTCCTGCTCACCCCGGTCAACCGCTCGCAAGGAGATCGCCATGGCCGCCACCTACACCTTCGACGTCTTCTCCAGCCTCGACGGCTACGGCGCCGCAGGCGCCGACTGGACCGGCTACTGGGGCAAGCAGGGGCCCGAGCTGCTCGACCACCGCCTCGCCCAGTACAGCGAGGAACAGCGGATGGTCTACGGGGCCAACACGTACCGCGCCTTCGTGCGGATGCTGGCCTCGAGCACCGCGGGGTCCGACGTGCGAGACCCCTGGGTGACGAAGATGAGGAACCTGCCGACGACGGTGGTGTCGAGGACGCTCGAAGGCCCCCTCGACTGGCCGGACGCGAGCGTCGCGAACGGTGACGCCGTCCACGTCGTCGCCCGGCTGAAGGAGGAGTCCGATGTGCCGCTGCGTTCGCACGGCAGCCTGTCGCTGAACCGGGCACTGATGGCCGCCGGCCTGGTCGACCGCCTTCAGGTGACGCTCTTCCCCGTCATCACCGGTCGGACCGGGCTGGACCCCGTCTTCCGGGATGCGGCGGACTTCGACCTGGAGCTGGTCGAGCACCGCACGCTCGACGGTCACATCCAAGAGCTCGTCTACCGCCCGACGCTGCATCGGCCCCTCGCCGGGCGGTAGCCGGACGGCCGGCCTCAGGCGCTGGCGTGGCGACGCCACGCCGTCCTGCGCGGAGCTGCGTGGTGTACGGGCTCGTCCGTCTGGTCGTCCTGCCGGCGCCTCAGCCACAGGGACGTCATGGCCAGCAACGAGGCGAACACCACCAGGAGCACCACCGACACCCACATCTGCCTGCTTCCCGGGTCGGCCCATCCCACCGATACGGCCGAAGCGGCCCACAGAACCGCTCCCCCGGCGTAGAAGGTGCGCATCCGGCGCAGCTGCCGCAGGGCTCGTACGGACTCAGCGTGATCAATTTCCGAAGCCATGCCCACGCAGGTACCCCGATCCGCGCCGCCTATCAGCCGGGACCCTGCGCCTTACAGTCCGGCCGCCTGGATCAGCGAGGCCCGTTCGTCCTCGCCCAAGTCAAGGCGGGCCAGCAGTTCGTCGTCGGCCAGGAGACGCCGCACCCATGCCGCGTCGGCAACGAATGCCGCGCGGCACAGGGCCCGTTCGGGGTGGTCCTCCTCGGGGCCGCTGAACGCGAGGCTCCTCGGGTTGTCCGGATCGGTCGGCGCGGACAGGACGGCGGCCACGAGCAGGAGCCCGAACAGCTCGTCGCGGCGCGGAGTCGATGGATCGGCGGCCAGTCGCAGCAGGTACGGGACGACCGCCGGCATCGTGGCACTGATGGACATCGGTCCTGACATCACCAGCCAGTCCAGTGCTCGTTCGGCCATCTCGGCCGCATCCGGATCGAGCAGCCCGCGCAGGACGACCGGGACGTCGACCGGGCAGCCGGGAATGGACGACCACTCCACGTCCTCGCACCCCTGCAGTGCCGGATGCGGAGCGGCCTCTCGCGTCAGATGCGAGTGGGCCGCCATCAGAGCCGCTGTCGCGCTCACCGCCGCGGCCTCGTGATCCACCGTGCACACCGGCATACCTCCCACGATCATCCATGTTCACAGCGAATGCGCCGACGTCATTCTGTCTGGCCGGGATGAGTGCTCGCCCAGTGATGTTCGAGGAGGTACGGCTCATCCAGGCGAGCGTCGTCGGCGCGGTCGCGCACGTCGTTCAGGAGCCAGCTCAGCAGCTCCGTGGAGGCGTCGTACTCGTCGTAGAAGCCCACGTGCAGGTCGGTGATCTCGTACTCGGTCAGCACCTCGTCGATGAAGTCGGCCAGCTGTGTGTCCGCGGCCGCGGTGCGGGTGGCGGTCCATATGTCGAGCCAGGGACGCAGGGTGCCCGTGGCCCCGGTGATGAGGCTGAGGGCGTCCCTGACGGAGACGGGGCTCGGGCCGGTGTGCAGGGTGGCTCGCCACCAGGCGGACCAGACCTCGTGAAGTGCCTGCGCCAAGGGCGCGTCCCAGGTGGTCCAGTCCGCTTCACGCAGGCGTGAGGCGATGAGGTTCTCGTCGACGTGGAGCCGGCCGGTGACGGCGGCGCGGATGATGCGTGGGGTGAGGCGGCGGTAGAGACGCGGGAAGTCGTCCCAGTGGCTGGGGACCTCTGCTGCGACAGCGGGCACCAGATCGTCGGATATCAGGTCGAGCGGTCCGGACAGTTCGGCCAGATCCTGCGCCCCGTAGCAGTACGTGCACCCGGAGACGGGGAAGGGCTCTTCCGCGGCGAAGACGCGATCAAGGGTGTCGAGCGCCGTCATGAGCTGCTGCTGGTGGGACATGGCAACCTGCCGGGGACTCCGACCGGGCGACCGGCGAAGGTCGCAGAGTATCAGTCCCCGGGGCGCACCGGCGGCGCCGATGACGTGCGGTCGTGGTCAATCCTCGGAGCGCCGACGTGCGAGATGGACGGTGATGTCGGCGATCATCTCGAGCCGGTCCGGAAGAATCCGCATGATCCGGCTGAAGGCCTGCTCCCGCTCCGGGGCCGGCAGGACGAGATAGGCCGAGATGGTGGAGAGGTGCCCGATGTAGTCGCGGGCGCTCATCGTCAAGCGCCGTTCGAGCGTGGACTGCCGAGTGTCGGTGAACCACTGGGAGCGCTGCAGCTCGGTACCCGGCCACTGCATCTCCTGTTCCGGAGGGGTGCCGTCGGGCGAGGGTATCTCGTCGCTCTGCAGGAACGGTGCTCTCGCCGCGCGTACGGCTTCCTCCACGGCCGGGTCGGCCAACCGGAACGGGCCGCCGAACGAGGCGAACACACCACCCGGCTCCAGTAGCGCGGCGATGCGTGACCACCGGCCCTCCGGGTTCGTCCAGTGCAGCGCTGCGGCCGCGTAGACCAGCCCGTACCGCTCGCCCGGACGCAGGTCCTCGAACGCGGCCTGCATCGTCCCTACAGTGGCCGGTACGTGCTTGCGCAGCTCGGCGAGCATCGCCCCGTCGGGCTCCGTCGCGGTGACCACGACCCCCTGCCGAGCGAAGAGCCGGGTTGCCTTGCCGGTCCCGGCGCCGATCTCGAGGGCGGTCCGGACCGGATGCCCCGCGTACCCCGTCACCCTGTCGAACAGCTCCACGGGATACTCCGGCCTGAACCGTTCATATGCTTCCGCCACCACTCCGAAGCTCAACGCGCGATCAGGCATGCCGGGCATCCTGACATGGGCGCACCGCCGGTGGTGGTCTTTTGCGCAACCCGGACCAAGGCCGGTGCCTCCCTCAGGAGGGCTGGGTGTGGTGGTCCAGCAGGCGGGTGAGCAGCTGCACGAAGTGCTCGCGTTCGGCCGGACTCAGCGGTGCGAGGAGTTCGTCGTGGAGGTCGTCCAGGACCTGGTCGAGCCGCCGTAGGTGGCGGCGGCCGCGCGCGGAGATCGTGATGACGTTGCGGCGCCGGTCGCCGGGATCCGGCGACCGCTCGACGAGGTCCCGCTCGGCCAGTTCGTTCAGAACTCCCACCATGTCGCTGCGGTAGATGCCGGAGCGCCCGCTCAGCTCCGCCTGACTGGCCGGCCCGTACTCCTGCAGTGAGGCGAGCACGGCGTAGTGCCACTTGCGGGCGTCGGCCCGGGCCAGCCCGTCGGTGATCAGCCGGTCCGACCGCACGGTCAGCTGGGACAGCAGCCGGCTCGCCCGCCGACGCAGCCTGTCGGGCGTCTTCCGCGCGCCGTCATCGGGTTCGCCCACCGTCTCGCCTCTGGTCATGGGCCGACCCTACCGTTGCGTTAGTCCGACTAACGATATAGGTTCGCTCGCGCCTGAACCGTTGCAGCGACTAACACTGACTGAGTGAGACGACCGAGAAAGGCAGACCTTGCCCATCAAGGCACTCCGCATACCCACCGCCGACGGCTCCGCCGATGCCTTCGCCGCCTACCCCGACGGGGGCGGGCGGCACCCGGGGGTGCTGATGTACATGGACGGATTCGGCATCCGGCCCGTGCTGCGGGAGATGGCCCGCGAACTCGCCGGGCATGGGTATTACGTCCTCGTCCCGAACGTCTTCCACCGGCACGGCCCGGCACCGGTGATCGAGCTGCCCGAACACATCGGAGAGGACGTGCGACCGGCGCTCATCGGGCGGCTGATGCCGCTGATCGAGGCCCACACCGACGCACGTGTCCTGAGCGACGCCGACGCCTACCTCAGGTTTCTCACCAGTCGGCCCGAGGTGGCGGCGGGGCCCGTCGCGGTGACCGGGTACTGCTTCGGGGGCCTTCTGGCGATGCGCACCGCCGCGGCGCACCCCGGCCAGGTGGCCGCCGTCGCCGGCTTTCACGGTCCCGTGGCGGGTGAGGGGCCTGACGGTCTGCACCGCCTGCTGTCCAGGATCACCGCAGAGGTTCACCTCGGCCACGCCGAATCCGACCTGACGCCCGAGGCTCTCGGCGAGCTCAACCAGGCGCTGGACGCCGCAGGCGTCGACCACACCTCCGAGATCTATCCCGGCACCGTCCACGGCTTCACCATGTCGGACACCGACGCCTTCGACCCCGCCGCGTCGCAGCGCCACTGGGACCGCCTGCTCCCACTCCTCGGCCGGAGCCTGGCAAAGAGCTGACACTTACGGCTTGTCGGCCCGCCGTGGTCGGGAGAGGTCACGGAGCGTCCCCCCGGTAGTGGAAGCGGCACGTCACTCCGGGGCCCGGTGCGCACGGCGTGCCCGGGCCGGGGTCGTACAGCGCGCGACCGCCGGGGAACTGCCCGAGTTCGGTGGGCAGGGCGGCCCCCGTGCCGATCTCGTCCGGCGTCCAACCCGTGACGTCCAGCAGCAGCCCGTCCAGCGGCCCTCCGATGAGCTGGGCGTAGGTCCGCCCGGAGCGCGGGCCCGGGTCGGGGTCGTCGTGGTCGTGGCCGTAGACCCGGCCGCGCAGCAGTTGCTCGTCGCCGTTCATCCGTTCAGCCTCTCAGCCACCACTGACAACGCGGACCGTGGAGCCACCGCGTGCCACCGGTCGAATATGCGGGGGCGTCTCGTACACCGGGGCCATGATGAGCGTATGACCGATCGTGACGCATTCCTGGAGTGGGTCGAGACCGCCCTGTACGAGGCGGAGCTCGCACTGCACAACGGCGATCCGGCTCCCCGTCGCGCGCTCTGGTCGCGCCACGAGCCGGTGAGTGTCCTGGGGGCGTGGCGCAACGCCCACGGGCAGGAGGAGCTGGACAGCCTCTTCACGACCCTCGGGAGGAGCTTTTCCGACTGCACGTCGTACGTGTTCGAGTTGCAGGCGTACGACGTCTCGGGAGACATGGCCTACACGGCCGGCCTCGAGCACACCTCCGCGTCCGTCGACGGAGAACCACGCACCTACACGCTGCGGGCCACCCAGGTGTACCGCCGTGAAGAGGGCGAGTGGAGGGTGGCCCACCGTCATGGCGACACGGTGACCGACTGAGCTTGCGCGCGGAGGCTTTCCCACGCGACCGTCGGCGAACCGGGCGGCGCGGCGCCCCTCACACATCCGCCGGGCGGGTGAAAACGTAGGCGCGCGCGCTCGACCTTCGCCACGTGCGGCGAGAACGAGGCGTACCACCGTTCGCGGCCGCGCGCACGGACCAGTGCGTGCTCTGCGTGGTCCCGCCAGGCCGGGCGCAGGATTGACTTCACGGGCGCAGGTGCTCGATCGTGACGCCGTGCCGTTCGGCCAACCGCTGGGCGATCAACGAGCGGTGGCATGCCTCCGGGTCGCGCTCGACACAGAACAGCGCCGCTGTTCCGCTGACCGGCAGCGCCGACACGATCGGTGTGAGGTCGGCGCGGTCGAGGATCTCGGTGGTGTAACGGCGGACGTACTCGGCGGCAAGCTCGTGGCGCGAGCGCTTGCCTACCCCTTGGCGGTCGTCCTCGGCGTACTGGAGCCTGCGGAGTTCGGTGGTCGGGGCGAGCTCGGGGTGGTGCTCGTAGGCGATCCGGACCTGGGTGAGGGCCGCCTGAAGCCGGAGTGAGTTCGCCCAGGCGTACTCGGGTCCGCGCACACCGCGGCGCTGCCGGACGTCGAGCAGAAGGCGAACGTCGGCGTGCCGCAGCCGTTGCAGGAAGGACCCGCCGTCGAAGCCGTAGACGCCGATCGTCATCATGGTGAGCATCGGACATCACCCGTCATCCATCTGCCTGCCGCTCGTGCGGGTCGTCCGCACGAGCAGCCGAGGCGGCGAGGCCGCGTCACGCGACGGCGGTCCCCTCGAGTTCGACCATCTGGCCGGGGACGGCCAACCGTGTCACTCCGAGCAGCGTGGTGGTCGGTGCCACTCCGGCGGCGCCCAGCCGCGACGCCAGTACGCCGTAGCGCGGGAGCAGCAGATCGACGTCGGTGGTGTAGACGTTGAGCCGGACGAGGTTCGCGAGGCACATGCCGGCCTCGCCGAGCACGGCCTCCACGTTGTCGAGGCTCAGCGCCAGCTGTGCGGCCATGTCACCGTCATGGCGGGGTTTGCCGTCGCCGCTCATCGCGGTCTGTCCGGAGCAGTAGAGGGTCCGGGTGTGACCTGAGACGATCTCGCCCTGGTTGAACCCCATCGCCTGCGACCACGTCACCGGGTTGATCGCTGTTCGTTCCACTGCCACATCAGCTCCGTTCGAGTCACCGGGATCGCATACGTCCATCGGGGCGGCGGCCGCCCCCCGCGACCTGGTACTGACAAGCCTGCCGACGAATCACGACACCCTCGGTCATGTATTCGATACGGTTCTCGAATGCGTGCTGATCGGCTCGTCTCGCTGGTGCTGCTGCTGCGTCAGCGCGGTCGGTTGACCGCCGGGGCGCTGGCCCGCGAGTTGGAGGTGTCCACCCGTACCGTGCTGCGCGACATCGAGGCGCTGTCCGCGGCCGGTGTCCCTGTCTACGCCGAACGCGGACGGCGCGGCGGGTTCGCCCTGCTGCCCGGTTTCCGGACGGAGCTCACCGGGCTGAACCACGACGAGGCCCTTGCCCTGCTGACCGCCGGATCGGGGCGCGGCGAGCAGGCCTTCGGCCTCGGCCCGGCGCTCGCTTCGGCACTGCGCAAAGTGGCTGACGCGCTGCCCGAGAGCCATCGGGCCACCGCGAACGACTCCGCCCGGCGCCTTCTCGTCGAGCCGGAGACCGACCTGCTCTCCCGTCGGACGATCCCGGAGGACGTGCCCGGCAGGACGATGACCGAGATCCGGCGCGCGGTGCTCGCCGGACACAGACTGCGCATCCACTACGCGGCCACGGACCGGACACCGCAGTGGCGCACGGTGGATCCGATCGGCCTGGTCACCGTACGCGACCGGGATTATCTGCTGGCCACGCGATCCGGTGCGGACCGCACCTACCGGTTGTCGCGGGTGCTGGCCGCCGAAGAACTGCCCGAACCGGCACAGCGACCGGGTCAGGTCGACCTGGACCGGGTCTGGCGGGAACGCTGCGCACGGTTTCTGTCCACTGATCACATCGCCGTGCGGGTGCGGTTGGCCCCGGAGCGGCGAGAGGAACTGCTGAGCAGTGCGGTGGCCGTGCGCGCCGCAGAACGCGGTGCCGACGGCTGGCTGCGGCTGGAGCTGGCGTTCGAGGATCTACGACACGCCGAGTGGGCGCTGTGGCAGCTCGGCACGGACGCGGAAGCCCTGGCCCCGCCGGCTTTGCGCGCCTCCCTGCGCGACCGGGCCGCCGCGATGTCGGCCCACTACACGGCCCTCTCCTGACAGTTGGCAACTTCTCCTTCAACCCCGCCGCCAGCCTCCGCGTCCAGCAGACGGTCAAGGACTCGCCCTCCATCGCACGGCGGCCGGAACAGTCCCGGACCCCCGCGATGCTGATGATCGCCGAGTGTTCCTCGCAGGTCCGCCGGTGGGCGACCGAGATCCTCGCCCACGATCCCGCCGTCAAGCGGACCCAGTACATGCCCGGCGTCGGACACCACATGTGGAACGGCCTGGACGGCAACGACGACCGTGCCGCAGCCGTCGTCACCTCGTTCCTCCAGGACAAGCCGGCGCCCTTGCCGAACCGTCCCACTCGCGACGAGATCGCCGCCTTCCTCCGCGGTCACAAGTAGGCAGCGGCTGCCGCCGTGGCCGCCGTGGGGCTGCGGCTCTGCGTGTCAGAGCGAGCTGCGCCGATGACGCGCCGGCGGGATGCCCACCGAGTCCGCGGCTCCGAGGCGAGTTCGCCGGCATCGGTACGCACCAGCCGCATCCAAGTTCCTGTCAGGCCGGACCCACCGGGACAGGTTCGTGCCGTCCCCGTTCTCCTGCCGCGAATGCCGATGCCCCCATGAAGATGGTGATCTTGGGAAGACGGTGGGGGTGATCTTGCTGTCGGCCCCGTGAAGGGGCTGCTCTGAGGGGGGATGTCGTGACAACGCCGGTGCGTCGTACGCCGTTTGCGAAGCGGCGCCGCTATGGGTTCGACCTTCGGTCGACGGCCCTGTTCTTCGTGTTTCTCGCCGTGCTCGTGAGCGTCCTGGGGCTCGCCGCCCGGGTAGCGGCGAACGCCGTCGAACGGCGTCCCGCCTGGATGTTCGTGCTGGCCGCGATAGCTGTCGCGAGCTGCCTGGGCCTGCGCCGCCGCTGGCGCCTGGCGGGAGTGGCACGCCGGACCGCGGCAGCGCTCGACGAAGCGGCCAGGGAAGCGGCCGAGGTACTGGAAGCTCCCGCGGTCCCCACTCAGCGGGCATCCGCCCCCGCCACCGCCGACACCGTCGCCGTGGCTGTCGCCGTCGACTACGACGTCCTGACGCCGGAGGAGTTCGAGGAGGCGATCGCCGGACTCTGCGAACGCGACGGCTGCACCGAGGTCGAAGTCGTGGGAGGAGCGGGGGATTTGGGCGCCGATGTCCTGGCCGTGACACCCGACGGCCGCCGGGTCGTCGTCCAGTGCAAGCACTACGGCGAGTCGCACCGGGTCGGATCCCAGGATCTGCAGCGCTTCGGCGGCACATGCTTCACCGTGCACGAGGCCGATGTCGCCGTACTGGTCTGCACGAGCGACTTCACGGCACCGGCGGTGGAGTACGCCGAGCAGTGCGGGATCGTGTGCGTGAACCGGGAGACCCTGGAGGCGTGGACGGACGGCACCGGCCCGCGGCCCTGGGAGGCCGCCCTGGAGTGCGCTTGATCGGGCCAGAGACGGGTGGGGCAGAGTGGTGTGGTGACACCTGCGCCGGCCCCTGGTTTCTGAACCGGGACGAGGCCACGCCGTGGGCCGATGCCGTGTCGCCTCCCTTGATCGAGCACTACGGCCGCTGGGCAGCGGGCTGGCGCCGGCCGCACGACGAAGGGGACTTCGACGGCGGGCCGGTCGGGCACTGATGCTGCCCGCGCGACCCGGTCACCACCACCCGCGAGGAGACGCTCACCCGGGTGGTCGCGGCGTTGTGTGAATGGGGTGCGTGGCTCGAAGGTCTCGCCGGATGGACCGAGGCGTACGGGCACCGCCATCATGTACTCACCCGGGTCCTCGACCGTGGGGACGTAGCACCCGATGTCGCCGAGGAGCTCGCCGACATCGGCGCACGGTTCAAACGCTGGACCGGCCTGACCGCACGGGGGTCGACGATGTCGCGAACCGGCTCGCGCAGTCCCTACGCCGGCTGGCCTCGCCCGGTCCTCCGAGCCGCTGCCGGACCAACGCAACCTGCGACTGCACAGCTACAACCTCCCCCACACGTGCCGCGTCATAGCCACCGACAAGGTCGCCTACCTCACCTTCTAAGAGCGCCTCGGCGACCGTCTCGGACACCTCCTTCTCCTCGGTTCACCCACCTGACCGGCTGCAGCGTCATGGGTTCTCTCGTTACTACACAGCGCGCCCGATGAGTTTGTGGCTCCCGGCCGGTCAAAGCTCGTGACACCCCAGGAAAGGACATCGCCATGTCGGAACTTCTCGTCGACTTCATCACCTCCCTCGACGGCTATGCATCGGGCGAGGGATGGCCCGGGTTCTGGGGCCTGGAGGGCCCGGAGTACCTCGCATGGCTCGGCGAGCAGCCCAAGGCCACCTACCTGATGGGAGCGAACACCTACCGCCTGATGTCGGGCTTCGCCGCAGGCGAGGTCCCGAGTGGCCAAGACGACTTCAGGCCCGAAGAAGAGGCGTCCGTCGACGAGCTCACGCAAGCGTCCAAGGTGGTGTTCTCCTCCTCGCTCGAGGAGCCACTGGCGTGGGCCAACTCCAGGCTCGTCCGCGACGACGCCGTCGAGGCGGTCCGCGCCATGAAGTCGAGTGGCTCGGGGCTCCTCAGCACGATCGGCAGCCTCAGCCTGTGCCGGTCGCTCCTGCGAGCCGGACTCGTCGACCGCTTCCGAGTCGTGATGTTCCCGGTGATCACCGGGGCCACGGGCCAAGAACGCATCTACGACGGCTATCCGGACGTCGCCCTCGAGATGATCGAGCACCGCACCTTCGACGGCCGCACCCAGTTGGTCGAGTACAGGCCCCGCGTGCTCGAGCACCCCCCGCTCGGCGTCCTTGCGTGACGCCGCCCCGTCCGCCGGTCCGGACGGCCGCCACTCCGGCGCCGACGGGCGCGGAGCATGACCTGGGAGGCGCACGGCAACGTAAGGACACCTGGGCCGTCGTCGCTGTCGGCGAGAGTTGCTGCGCGCAGAACAGGCACGGAGCCGTGGCGTCTCCGTCCGCGTCGGCCCGGTTATCGGTGTTGGTGGTCTCGGAGGCGGGGGGATGGGGGCCGGCCGGGCGCGTTCGGTGAGAGACGGCGGGGTGCGCCAGTGGGCAGAGGACTGCGCCATGCGCCCGGCCCGGGCCCATGGTCCGCTCGCCGCCCTGGAACTGCTGCGGGCCGACGCCGCGCGCGGTGCCCGTATCGACTTCGCACTGCTGCAGCGCCGGCAGCAGCACGTCCTGGACGCACCGCAGCTCCCGTCGTTGCGTTCCCCGCCGGCCTTCGCGAAGGGCGGCCGGGAACGCTACGGCATCACCTCCGGCATCCAGGGCCGACTGGATGCCTGCCTGTCCGAGAGCAGCTCTCGCCTCGTCCATAGACCTTCACATCACCGAGACCCGGCGCGCCGTCTCACTCGATTGAGCGACTTGCAACCCGGCGGTAATCCGGGCCCGGCGGGGTATTGGCATGTCGTTCAACACCGTGTGGAGAAGGAGCCGAGGATGACCGACGACGCCTATCTGTTTCTGCTTGACGACGCGTCCGCGCAGCTCGGCGTGTCGCCGGCCGCCGTCGGTGAACTCGCGTGCATGGAAACTCCCGCCGTCCGCGCCTGGCTGGATGCCCAGGGAAGCACGCCGACGTCGCCCGGCCTGCGCCTGCTGCCGCCGGAGGAGACGGCGGCCGTGCCCGAGGGAGCGGAACGGCTGCCCGTCCCGCTGAGCGAGGAGGAGCTGAGCCGCCTGCGCCACCAGATGGTCCCGGAGCCGCTGGCCCGGGTCGAGCAGGAGCTGCTCGCCTACCGTGACTGCGCCGACGGGCGGGACGGGCTGATCGGTAAGGCACTCGCCGCCGGTGTCGCGCCGCACCGCATCGTCGAGTTGACCGGGGTGGACCCCGCGACCGTGACCGCCGCCGCGAGGTGACGACACCGCGGGCCACCCGTCCGCCCGCTCCTGCGATCGGCCCCGCCGGGCGAGAACCATCCGGCGGGGCCGATCAGTGTGACCTCACGCGGCGTCACCCGGCGCCGCGTGGCACTACCCGGCACCGCATGGCACCACCCGACATCGCATGGCCGCACCCGGCACTGCATGACGCCGGCTGACACCGTATGGCACCGCGTGGCACCACTGACGCCACCTCGCACTCTCCCTGACCAGCATCAGCACGATGACGCCACAGAAGGCTTGCACATGGCGCCATAGTGGTGCCACTATGACGCCATGGACCTCACCCCGTACGTCGAGAACCTGCGCCGTGAACTCGCGGTGGCCGCCGAAGCGGGTGGCGACGAAGCTCGTGAGCTGGCCGACAGACTCACCGCCCCTCTGGAGTCGGCGACCCGGCTGACCCTGCTCAACGTGCTCTCCGCCGCGACGGACGAGATCACCCGCGAACTCGCCCCCGGCTCGGTCGACGTACGGCTGCGCGGGCTCGACCCCGACTTCGTGGTGGCGCTGCCGCCGACCCACGACAGTGCGCCCGAGGAGCCGGCCGCGCCGGTCGAACCGCCCACGACGACCACCGCCCCGGCCGACGGCGACGAGGGCGGCACCGCCCGTGTCAACCTGCGCCTGCCGGCCCACCTCAAGGCCCGTGCCGAGGAGGCAGCGAGCCGTGAGGGCCTCTCGGTCAACGCATGGCTGGTACGAGCCGTGGCAGCCGCGGTCGACGGCGGCACCCGGCCGCGCACGACGGAGAAGACCAAGACCCTCGGACAGAGCTTCACGGGCTGGGTGCGCTAGCCGCGTCCAGCCCGTTTCACGTCACCCACACCACGTCCCACCAGCGGGGACGCTCTGAAGACCCAAGAGGACGGGACAGCCATGCCTTCTTTCGACACTCCCGAAGCGGTCTCGGTCACGGCACGCGTGGAGGCCGGTTCCATCCAATTCACCGCGGGCGACCGTCTCGACACCGTGGTGGAGGTGCAGCCCCGGAACCCCCAACGGGAACCGGACGTGCGGACCGCCGACCAGACCGAAGTCACCTACGTGGGCGGCGTCCTGACCGTCTGGACACCCAAGGCCAATCTGTTCGGTCTCGGCCGCACCGGCGTCGTCGACGTGACCGTCGAACTCCCCACCGGCTCACACGTCGACATGACCGGCGCCTGGGTCCAGGTGCTCGGCGAGGGCCGGCTCGGCGAGGTCTGCGTGAAGACCTCGGTCGGCGACATCCGCCTCGACGCCACCGGCCCGGTGAAACTGACCGCGTCACACGGCTCGATCACCGTGGACCGGGTGGCGGGCACGGCCGAGATCACCAGCAGCACGGGCAATGTGCGCGTGGGCACCATCGACGGTCCCGCCGTCCTGAAGAACTCCAACGGCACCACGACCGTCGGTGCCGTGACCGGCGAGCTGCGACTGAGCGGCACCAACGGCGGGATCGACATCGCGCGCGCCGAGGCGTCGGTCACCGGAACCGCGACCAACGGCTACCTGCGCTTCGGCGAAGTCACCGGCGGAGAGGTGCAGCTGGAGACCTCCAACGGTGTCATCGAAGTGGGGATCCCCGAGGGCACGGCCGCCTGGCTCGACGTCAGCTCCCAGCGCGGACAGGTACGCAACGCGCTCGCCACGTCCAAGGCCCCTGAGCACACCGAGAACACCGTCAAGGTCCGCGCCCGGACCAACTGGGGCAACATCGACATCCGTCGCGCCAAGGCCTGATCGTCACTTCCCCGGCCGGCCCGCCCCCCTCTCATCCCGCTTCCGCCTTCTCAAGGAGGGCTCCATGCCTTCATCTGTCATGTCCACGCCCAAACACGGTCACCCGTCCCCCGTCGCCGTCTCCGCCGTCGGTCTGCGCAAGTCATACGGCGACAAGACCGTCCTCGACGGCATCGATCTGCGCATACCGGCCGGATCGGTGTTCGCACTGCTCGGGCCGAACGGCGCCGGCAAGACCACCGCCGTCAAGATCCTCTCCACCCTCATCACCGCCGACGGCGGGCAGGCCCGGGTCGCCGGCCACGACCTCGCCACCGACCCCCAGGCCGTACGCGCCGCGATCGGAGTCACCGGCCAGTTCTCCGCAGTCGACGGCCTGATCACCGGCGAGGAGAACATGCTCCTCATGGCGGACCTGCACCACCTGCCCCGCCGCGAGGGACGCCGCGTCGCCGCCGAACTATTGGAACGCTTCGACCTCACCGCCGCCGCGAAGAGGCCCGCCTCCACCTACTCCGGCGGCATGAAACGCCGCCTCGACATCGCCATGACCCTGGTCGGCGACCCGCACATCATCTTCCTCGACGAACCCACCACCGGCCTCGACCCGCGCTCCCGGCACAACATGTGGCAGATCATCAGGGAACTCGTCTCCGGCGGCGTCACCGTCTTCCTCACCACCCAGTACCTCGAGGAGGCCGACCAGCTCGCCGACCGGATCGCCGTCCTCAACGACGGCAGGATCGCCGCAGAGGGCACAGCCGAGGAGCTGAAGCGGCTCATCCCCGGCGGACACATCCGGCTCCGCTTCACCGACCCGGCCGTGTACCGGTCGGCCGCCTCCGCTCTGCGCGAGGTCACCCGGGACGACGAAGCCCTCGCGCTGCACATCCCCAGCGGCGGCAGCCAGCGCGAACTACGCGCCATCCTCGACTGGCTCGACGCAGCCGGCGTCGAGGCCGACGAACTCACCGTCCACACGCCCGACCTCGACGACGTCTTCTTCGCCCTCACCGGTCCGGCCGGCGCTCCCGACCAGCCCAAGGAGAACGCCCGATGAGTTCCCTCGGCCTCGCCCTGCGCGACTCCTCCACCATGCTGCGCCGCAACCTGCTCCACATCAGGCGCTACCCCTCCCTCACCCTCAACCTCCTGCTCACCCCGATCATGCTGCTGCTGCTCTTCGCCTACATCTTCGGTGACACCATGAGCGCCGGCATCAGCGGTAGCGGTGGTGCCGGCCGGTCCGAGTACCTCGCGTATCTCGTCCCGGGCATCCTGATGCTGACCATCGGCGGCACCACGATCGGCAGTGCGGTGTCCGTCGCCATGGACATGAACGAGGGCATCACCGCCCGCTTCCGCACCATGGCGATCCACCGAGGGTCCGTACTGATCGGGCATGTCGTCGGCAGCGTGCTGCAGTGCGTGGCGAGTGCCGTGCTCGTCGGGGCCGTCGCCGTGGCGATCGGGTTCCGGTCCACGGACGCCACCGTGCAGGAGTGGATCCTGGCGGTGGGGCTGCTGACGCTGGTCTCCCTGGCGCTCACCTGGATCGCCGTCGGCATGGGCCTGGTCAGCCCGAACGCCGAGGCGGCCGGCAACAACGCGATGCCGCTGATGGTCCTGCCGCTGCTGTCCAGCGCCTTCGTCCCGGTCGACGCGATGCCGGGCTGGTTCCAGCCGATCGCCCGGTACCAGCCGTTCACGCCTGCCATCGAGACCCTGCGCGGCCTGCTGCTGGGCACCGGGATCGGCCACAACGGATGGCTGGCGGTGGTCTGGTGCGTGGGGCTGGCCGTGCTCGGCTACCTCTGGTCCACGTCTCTCTTCCATCGCGACCCGAAGTAGCCACGGCGAGCCCCACTGCCAGGGCGGACCGGATCAGCGGCTGCGGGTGAAGACCTTGTTCCGGGTGGAGTCGCCGGCACACAGCTTCTTCTCGTCGGCCGTCATCGTGCGGGACTTGACCACGACCGCGCTGTGCTTGCCGTCCGTGCCGTTCGGGGCCGGGCCGGTGACGGTGTCGGGCACGAACCAGTAGTAGTGGTCCCACTTGGGGTCGTCGTAGTGGCTCTGCCACGTGCCGGATATCTGCTGCATCACCTGGGCACGGGAGATCCAGCCCACTTCTCCCGGCTTCACGGTCACGGTGAAGGAACTCGTCTCCGTGTGCGAGCTCTGCCAGGTGTAGCCGTAGGTCGCGGTCACGCTTGCCGTGATGATGCCTTCGATGCCGCCGCCCACCGTGACCGAGCCTCCCACCGAATGGGAGGAGCCCACGGTGTCGGCCCAGGACATCGACTGGGAGGCGGGTGACGCGGTGCAGTTGAAGAGCAGTTCGGAGACCTGGCGGGGCTCACCGAGATAGGCCTTGCCGAGGTGTGGGGAATTGAAGCTGCACTTGCCTTCCCCGGAGGCGCAGTCGGCCATGATCTGCTCCGCGGTGGGCTGTTCCCCGGCCGCGGCGGGCGGGGCCGTCGTGATCACCCCGAGCGCGGTCGCCGCCAACGCGAGCGCGCGGCTGCCGTACCGCAGGGTGTGGTGCATCGTCATCGTCGTTGCCTCTCGATGGTACGTGGGGGGAAAGTGGCCGCAATTGCCCTCGTTCCTGCCGGGTCTGCAGTCACCTGTGATGCCAATGAGGCTCACGTAACCGACAGTTCGGCTACACCAAGAGACGGCAAAGTTGTAATTGATTTCTTAACTGACGAATAGCCAACTTCGCCCCGCAGAGGCGATGTTGAAGCCGCCCCGGGCGGGGCTCATCCTGAAATGCCGCTGGTGCCGCGATCGGTTCGCGGCACCAACGGCGCGGACAGACAGGTCAGTTGAGGGGGTCGAGCGTGAGATAGGCCTGGCGGGGGTTTCCGTCGTGGACGAGTGATTCATGGTGGCCGACGTCGTCGAAGGCGAAGGCGTAGGCCTTTCCGTCCGCCATCTGGGCGTGGATCTTGCGCGCGTACTGGTTGGTGACGCTGTCCTTGTAGAAGTCGGTGGCGCCGGCATCGGGCTGGTTGGGATTGACCAGCAGGGTGGAGCGATTGAATCCGGCACACAGTGTGCGTGAGATCGGGCCTCGCACCTGGTCGTTCGGGGCGTCGAGCCGCCCGTGGCAGCCGAAGACGGAGGAGGCGTCCGGCTTCTGGAAGCTGGTGACGACCGCGCCGGCGCTGTTGGTGAAGTTCATGACACCACCGGAGACCCGGCCGTAGTACTTGGTGCCGGGTCGGTCGGCGAACGGGGTGACGGTGAGGGTCGAGGTGGAGTACCTCTGCCAGACGCGGTTGATGTAGTCGTCCATGACGGTGGCCGGCAGCGCGCCGGTCTCCAGGCCGTACAGCGGCGACAGGGCGCGCAGTACGGTGCCGTCCGGACGGGTCTGGATCAGGTTGGCCCAGCCCCCCGGCTGCCCCCTGAGGGCGTTGAAGAAGCCGTTGTACCCGCCGGCCTTGAGCCGTCCTGTGCTCACGGTGCTGCCGTCGGCTCGCTGCACTCCCACCGCGTAGGGAGCGGAGAACATGTCGACCTGTGTGCTGTTGATCCACAGGCCCGAGTCGTTGAGCGTGTACTCCGACCAGTTGAACAGGATGTTCCGGTTGGGGTCGGCCGGGTTCTGCACGGCGGGCTGGACCAGGCCTCCGGTGGTCAGCTTGAAGACCAGCTTCTGGCCGTAGGAGAAGTACACGCGGCCGGAGAACTTCGGCAGGCGGATCGTGGTCGACTGCCCGGCTGCCGGGCCCGGGATCGAGGCGTCGGGGGCGGGAGTCGGCGGGTTGCCGCCGGCCGGCCAGGAGTGGAAGGTGCCGCCCGCGTCGGCCCAGCCCTGGCGCCCGGTCGAGAGTTGCGTGCCGAGGTTGTAGATGTACAACTGCTCGCCGCGGTCCGAGTTGTTGGTGATCTTGAGTGGGATCGTCGCCGGGACGGCGGCATGAGCCGCCGCGCCCGTTCCGGTCGCCAGCAGGGAGCCGGCGAGGACCGTGGCCAGGCACAGCCCCGCGGCCGTGGCCCGGCGCCTGAGAGTTCGCAACACGCTCTGCCTCCGTTCGACATTCGACCATCCTTGAGAGCGCTCTCAGAGTTGCGCTTTGGTCCGTACCTGTCAATACATCGGGAATGCCCGGTCAGCTCGGGTGTGCGTCCCGCAGGGATCCGCGCAGGCAGGAGACGACGACCACGAAGGGCCAGACCGACTGAAGGGTCGTCACGGCGCGCTCGGCCACGCCGGCCGCGCCCTGGAGGTGCAGCTCGATCAGGAACCAGGCCGCGCCGGCCGCCATGACGGCGGTCGCCCCCAGGGAGGGAAAAGGGCGCAGGGCCCACGGCATGGCGGCCTGGGCCCGGGCGGCCAGCACGGGCCATGCCGCCAGGACCGCGAAGCCCACGGCGGCCACCGAACCGTGGCTCAGCGAACCGCCGCTGCTCGGCGTCGGGAACACGGCCACCGCCAGCGCCGACACGCCGCCGGCCGCCAGGGCCACCCGCCCCGCCGTCGCGGCCGGGCGCAGACCCCAGGCCGTCAGCAGGTGGCAGAACCCCAGGGCGACGAACGCCGCCGTCATCACCCAGGACCCCGAGTTCCCGGGAGCCGCCAGCACGCTGATCGTCTGGGCGGCCGGATCGTACGGGGGCTCTTGCAACGATGCCGCCATCAGCCAGCCCATGATCAGGAAGACCGGGGCGCACCCCGACGACACCAGCGCCCATGGAGGAACAGATCGCATCAGGACACCGTAAGCCGGATATCCGTGCCCTCCGGGTTGCGTCCGGCGGGCCGTCTCACGTGGCGTAGTCGCACAGCCCCCTCCGCCCCGGAAGCGCACGATGGAGTCGTGCGGCCGGGCGTCGAAAGGTGATCGGGCATGGAGCTCACTCTCGTGGTGCTGATCATCATCGTGGGTCTGACGTTCGACTTCACCAACGGCTTCCACGACGCCGCGAACGCGATCGCCACCTCGATCTCCACCAGGGCCCTGACGCCCCGCGTGGCGCTGGCCATGGCCGCGGTCATGAACTTCTGCGGCGCCTTCCTGGGAACCGGGGTCGCCCAGACCGTCGGCAGCGGCATCATCGGGGCGCCCAAGGCGACCTCCGGGCTGCTGCTCGTCCTGTGCGCGCTCCTGGGCGCCATCGGATGGAACGTCTTCACCTGGTGGCGCGGGCTGCCCACCTCCTCCTCGCACGCCCTGATCGGCGGGCTGGTCGGTGCCGCGCTCGCCGCGTCCGCCACGGTTCACTGGTCGGGCATCCTGGACAAGGTCGTCCTGCCGATGCTGCTGTCCCCACTGGTCGGCGTGGTGCTGGGGTACCTCCTGCACACGGGCATCCTGTGGGTGTTCCGGCGCTCGGCGCCCCGGCGCACGATGCGGCGCTTCCGTGCGGCGCAGACCGTCTCCGCCGCCGCCATGGGTCTGGGGCACGGGTTGCAGGACGCGCAGAAGACCATGGGGGTCATCGTGCTGGCGCTGGTCACGGCCGGCTGGCAGGACGACTTCTCGGTTCCGGTGTGGGTGATCGCCGCCGTGGCGATCGCCATGGCGGTCGGCACGTACACCGGCGGGCGTCGCATCATCACCACCCTCGGGCGGCGCATCGTGCACCTCGATCCGCCGCGCGGGTTCGCCGCCGAGACCGCTGCCGCGGCCGTCCTCTACACGACCGCGTTCCTGGTGAAGGCGCCGATCTCCACCACCCAGACGATCACCGCGGCCATTCTCGGCGCCGGTGCCACGCGGCGCTTCTCCGCCGTACGCTGGCAGGTGGCCCGTTCGATCGGTACCGCCTGGATCCTCACCTTCCCCGGTGCGGGACTCCCGGCAGCGGCGCTCTATCTGCTCCTGCACGCCGCCACCGGTCTGTGATCACAGCGGGAGGCCGTCCATGACCGCTCTTCCCGGACGCCGATGGTCCGCGGAGTCCCCTGCAGGGGCCCCGGACGGCCTTCCCCTGCCCGGGCGCTTCGCCCATCTGCACCCGGACGACGGTGCCTGTCTGATGGAGGCCGCGGCCCTGCTGGCCTCCGCCCGTTTCACCGACAGCCCGGCCGGGACGCATCCGGCGCTCGCGGCCCTGGCCCGGGTGGTCAACGACAGTGTCGGCGACGGCGCCCGGCACGCCCTGTGGCCGCTGGCCGCCGACCTCGCGGACGCGCACCCCTCGGGTCGCGACTACGCACCGCTGCTGGTCGGCACGGTCGTGGACGCGGCGCGCCTGGTGCGCCCCTCGTCGCGGCCTCTGGCGCGGTACGGCCGTGCGTGCCGCCGGAGGGCGGAGAGACTCGCCCACGCGTCGACGGGAGGCGCGGCGGCCCGGATCGCCGATCTGCTGTGGTGGCAGGGCCCGGGGCGCCGGCACCTGGAGCACGCTCTCCGGGTGCTGTGCGCCGCCCCGGACGCCGAGCAGCGGTTGTCCGGACTGTTGCTGCAGGCCGTGGCGCAGGCACGGGAGTACCCGGACGGCCGGGCTGCGGGCAGGGAGGTTCCCTGCACTCGTCAGGGCGCGTAGCCGGAACGGAGTCGAGGGCCGGCGCCGGGAGCCCTGAAGTCGTCGTGGAGGCGTTCGCCTGCGTATCATCCTATGGACGTAATTCGGGTGATTTGCCTTCGCGGGTCGTCACCTACCGTGGCCATCCTCGCCGGAGTGAACCATGTCCCGCACCGGCACGACGGACGACGGCGACGAGCTGCTGACCAGGCTCGGGGCCCTGACGGCTCAGGCGCGTGCGCAGGCCGAGATGCAGAGGTCCCGGGTCGAGCTGGCGATCGCGCTGCAGCGCGGCATGCTGCCGCGGGACCTGCCCCTGGCCCGCCGGCTGCACCTGGCCGTGCGGTACGCGCCCGCGTACCGGGGCCTCAACGTGGGCGGCGACTGGTACGACGCCTTCACCCTGGGCGACGGCCGGATCGGTCTGTCCATCGGCGACGTCCAGGGCCACAACATCGAGGCCGCGGCCTTCATGGGGCAGGTGCGGGCCGGACTGCGGGCATTGGCGTCGGTCACCGGTGATCCGGGTGAGGTGCTGGCCCGGACCAACGATCTGCTGCTGTCCCTGGGCACCGACCTCTTCGCCACCTGCACGTTCATGCGGCTCGATCCGTGTGCCGGGGTGCTGGAGAGCGCCCGGGCCGGGCATCTGCCCTGCGTCTGGGCCACGGCGGACGGGAAGTCCGGTCTCACCGAGGACGAGGGTGGGCCGCCCCTCGGGGTGCAGGCCGGGACCCGCTACCCGGTGACCCGGTACGAGCTGACGACGGGCGGCGTGTTCGTCCTGCTCACGGACGGTGTCGTGGAGGGGCCGTCCATGCGGCTGGAGGAGGGCCTCGACCAGGTGACGAGGCTCGCGGGCATCGCGGCCGTGGCGGCCATGGACGTGGACGCGCTCGCGGCCGCCGTGATCAAGGGTGCCGAGCGCGTCGGGCACGACGACGACGCCGCCGTCCTGGTCGTCGGTCTCGACGGACCGGACGCTCAGCCATAGGGCGGCACGACGGCCGCTCCCGCCTCGCCGAGGCGTCGGCCCCGGTGTCTCATGGCTGCTGTGGTGGGCAGTCAGGATCTGCGTACGCCGGCCGTCGTCGCTCTGCAGACGCTGGCCGTCGCCGCCTGCTACTACGCGTCCGCGCAGTTGGGGCTGCTGCGCGAACTGGTCGTCGAGGGCGCGGTGGTCACGCCCATCTGGCCTCCCACCGGCGTCGCGGTCGCCTGCCTGCTGATCCTCGGACTGCGGTGCTGGGCCGGGATCGCCCTGGGCGCCTTCTTCGTCATCCTGTCCCTCACCTCCCTGACGCCCTCGGCTCTCTGCGTCCTGGCGGGCAACACGACCGCCCCCGTGGCCGGGTACCTGCTGCTGCGGCGGGCCGGTTTCCGCACCGACCTCGCACGGCTGCGGGACGGTCTCGCCCTGGTCTTCCTGGGCGCCTTCACCGCCATGCTGATCAGCTCGACCACCGGCGCCGGCATCCTGATCGCCACCGACCGGATCGAGTGGCCCGGCTTCTGGGCGGTCTGGCTGGCCTGGTGGGTCGGCGACGCGATGGGCGTCCTCATCGTCACGCCGGTGCTGCTCCTGCTGTCCCGGGTGCGCTTCCCGCTGCGCCTGTCGCGCTGGAAGGAGGCCGTGGGGCTGGCCGTCATCGCGTGTTGCCTCGTGCCGGTGGCCGCCCACAGCTCGATCAGTCTGCTGTTCCTCGTCTATCCCCTGCTCATCTGGGCGGCCCTGCGGTTCCAGCTGGCGGGCAGCCTGCTGTGTGCTCTCTTCGCCTCGGTCATGACGACGGTGGCGGCGACCGACCGGGTCGGACCGTTCGAACGGCTCAGCCGGGTCGAGGTGATGATGAAGCTGCAGGCCTTCAACGGAGCGATGGCCCTCACGGCCCTGATCCTCTCGGCGGTGATCACCGAGCAGATCTACACACGGCGTTCCGTGGAGCGCGCCTGCCAGGAGCTGGTCGAGGTCCTGGAGCACCTCGCCGCGGGCGAGACGGCGGACAGCCGGGCGCCCATGGAGGACGGCGGGCTCGGGCGGCCGAAGGAGTGAGCGCCGACCCGCCGGCCCCGAGGACCTAGGCTGGGCGTCATGACCCAGGTCGAGGTGCTGCAGTTGCTGGTCTCGCCCGCGCACCGGCTGGCCGGGCGGCCGTCCGACGGGCCCTCCCCCGGCCCGTCCGACGAACGTGTCACCCGGGTGGAGGTACGGCGTGAGCTGGGGCTGGTCGGCGACCGCTACTACGCCCGGCCCGCCCACCGGAACGCGGCGGTGACCATCATGGCCTCCGAGAGCCTCCCGGTCGGCGCCGATCTGCGGCACACGCGGCGGAACATCCTGCTCAGCGGCGTCGACATCGACTCCTGCGTCGGTGCGACGATCTCACTCGACTGCGGCACCGGGCCGGTGATGTTCGCCGTGAAGCGTCCCGCGCGGCCCTGCGCCTGGATGGACGTCACCATCGGCCCGGGCGCGCAGCGCGCTCTGCGGGGCCGGGGCGGTGTGCGGTGCACGCCGCTGAGCGACGGGGTGCTCACGCTCGGCCCGGCCACGTTCCAGGTCGTGGCCGGGGCCGACGCGGGGTCCTGAAGCGGCCTGGGGCGGTCAGCCGCCCGACGGCGGCGTGCGGATGGCAGCGATGTCGAGCTGCAGGCGCACCTTCTCGCTCACCATCGCGCCGCCCTCGGCCAGCCTGCTGTTGTAGGTCAGGCCCCAGTCCGAGCGGTTGATCGTGGTGGTGCCGTCGAAGCCGACCCGGTCGTAGCCGAAGGGGTCGGTGACCTTTCCGATGTACGTCATGTCGAGCACCACCGGGCGGGAGACGCCTTTGATGGTCAGCTCGCCGGACATGCTGAACAGGTCGGCGCCCGTCTGCTCCACCGCCGTGCTGGTGAAGCGCATACGCGGAAAGGTCGCGGCATCGAGGAAGTCACGGCCGACCAGATGCGCATCCCGCTGTTCCACGCCGGTGTCGACGCTGGAGGTGAACAGAGTGATGTCGGCCCGTGACCGTGCGGGGTCGTGCGCGTCGAAGTAGAGGCGACTTTCGTACTCCAGGAAACAACCGCGCACGGTGGTCACCATGGCATGCCGGACGGAGAAGCCGATCCTGCTGTGCGCGGGGTCGACGACCCATTCACCGGACAGATTCGCCAGGTGAGGGTCCGGCAGCACGGCAGTGGAGGATGCCGGTGCGCCGGTGGAGCGCTGTGGGGGGAGCGGTGCCTGCCGGCGGGACGGCACAACGCGGCTGAACAGGTTCATGATTCATCTAGGTACTTGAGTTTGGTTATAGCCGCAAGTCCCCTTCCGTTTTGCGGCTGTTGAGAACGAGACCCTGCCCCCTTTTGCCGCCGCTTTGCACAAAATCCACACACGGCTGTCGCGGGGTATCACCGAAACGACCATCCGAAACTCCAGGAATTTTCATTTCGGGCATTTCGGCGAATCGGTCTTACGTCGCCTCTATCGCCAGGTCGTTGTCGACGGTGTAGTAAGGGCGAAGAGTGGAGCCGTCCGCCTCGATCGACGGGTAGACGTACACGTGCTTGCGGTCCGCCACGTCGTCGAGCAGCCGGCCGATCCTGACGGGCCGTGCCTCGGCGCCGGGACGGACGAAGACGTCCCAGATCCGGGCCGCTCCCCCGCCGTCGCCTGTCAGGTCCCCGGGACCGGTGGTGAAGGAGAAGCCCCTGCCGTCGTCGTCGATCCGGGGGGCGAGGGTGCGCACGGTGTCCGTGCCACGCAGGCGCAGACGCACGCTGGCGTCCTCGTGGAGCTCGGCACCGTGCAGGCGGGCCGTGACCGTCATGGCCCGGTCCGAGAGGTCGATGCCGCGGGCCTCCGCGTGGGCGGTGCGCCGCCATGCCCGGAGGGCGAGGAAGCCGTCCTTCGTGGCGTACGGGATCCGGACCGCGACCGGCGAGGGGCGGTCGCGCAGGTGGCCGTCGACGAGGGTGCGCAGGTCCCGCAGACCGGGGCGCAGCCGTCGGCGCTCGGCATCCGGCTCCGGCAGCAGGTACACGTCCCAGCGGCCCTCGTCGAGGACCGGGCGCGGTTCCAGTTCGGCGTGCCGGTGGCCGTCGGCCCCGTCGGTCTCCAGGTCGAGGAGGTGGACGGTCGTCTCGGGCAGGCCCTTCTTGGGCCGCAGCCGCAGGAGCAGCCGGGGATGTGCAGCGGGGATCGGCGGGAGCCGGAAGGTGATCCGGCCGTCGGTGTCGATCGTGCAGTCCGCCCGCGGGGCGGTGTCGAGCTGCGGGCTCGTCTGCTGGTCTTCCGGGGTGCTCATCGGCGTCCCTTCCGTATCGAGCGCAGCACGCCGGTGGCTGCGGCGTGGGCGGCGTCGCGGGCCGCGTGGCCCCGGCCGGCCAGCGGGCTGTGGGTGCGGTGGCCCGGCAGGGTGGCCGCGCGGCCGGTGCTCCTGGCCGCGGCGGCCCTCTCCAGGAGGCGTTCGGCCTGGGCGACGACGGGGCAGGGGGCGAAGCGGCGCGCGTTGTCCAGGGCGGCTCGGCTCATGCGGCGACGCCGCTCGTCGTCACCGACGAGTTCCAGCAGGGCCGAGGCGAGCGCGTCACGGTCCCCGACCGGTACGAGCCGGCCGTCGGTGCCGTCCTCGATGATCTCGCCGGGGCCGTAGGGGCAGTCGGTGCTGACGACGGGCAGCCCGCAGCGCATCGCCTCGACGATGGTCATGCCGAACGGCTCGAAGTTGGACGCGGCCGCGCCGATCGACCCCTTGGCCCACTCGGCCTCCATGGGGGTGGCGGCCCCCATCAGGAACACGTTGTTCCACAAGCCGAGCCGCTCGATGAGCCGGCGCAGGTTGGCCTGCTCCTCGCCCTTGCCGTAGATGCGCAGCTGCCAGTCCGGGTACGCCGCGGCGACCCGGGCGAACGCCTCGATGAGGAGGTCGTAGCGCTTGACCGGCACCAGGCGACCCGCGGCGATCACCACCTTGGCGGTGCTGTCCGCGGGAGGCAGGCCGGGGTCGGGGACGCTGTTGGGGAGGGCCTCGACATGGACGCCGGGCAGCCACATCTTGCGCCGGTAGGCGGCGGCGTCCGCTTCCGTGACGGTGGTGATCACGTCGAGGCGGCGGTAGGCGCGGCGCAGGGCGGTACGCAGCCGCGGCGAGTGGTTGTCGAGCGTGAGGTGCTCCTGGCCGACACGCAGGACGTGCTGCGGGGCCTGGCGGGCGATGTGCACGTTGAGGCCCGGGCGGGTGCCGATGACGACGTCGGCGTCGAGCCCTTCCAGACACTCGCCGATGCGCCGGTCGGTCAGCTCGCTGTACTGGTGGTGACGGTACTCGGCGGGCGGGAACACCTTCGCCGGTCTCCGGTGCAGCGGGTCGTCCGCCTCCTTCCGCAGGTCCACCAGCGCCCGCAGCCGCACCCGTGGGTCCAGGACGAGGTTGGGGCGTTCCCTGTGCCGTAAGGCGGAGACGATCTCCACGTCGTGCCGCTCGGCCAGGGCCCCGGCCAGATTGAACGTGGTGGTGATCGTGCCTCCTATTCCGTAGGCGTTGTGGATCAGGAAAGAGATCTTCATGGTGGCCTAGACCGTGTCAACGCCCCGTTCGTTGTTCGTCGTTACCACTCTGTGGCCGTGCCCGGCCGACGGACCGGATGAGCCGATTCCGGAATGATCTCGGACATAAGTGGTCTGGGCCATACCGTTTCGCCCCCGATGTGTGGATAGCTTGATGTGTTTTTGCCCGCGCATCGTCGCGTCCTCGGGTGCACCCTCGTATCGATCTTCAGGAGACCCATGCGCCCCCGCACAGCCTTCGTCCCGCGCATCACCTCCCTCCCGCCCGTCGCCCTGGCCGGCGGCGCGCTGGCCATGGGGGTCGGCGGTCTGTACATCGCCGGGCTGCTCCTCACGGGCGGCCAGATCGACTCCGGCACGACCGTGCGCGGAGTGGACATCGGGGGGCTGAGCCGCTCGGAGGCGGTGGCGAAGCTGGAACGTGAGCTGGGTCCGGCAGGCGCCCGGGAGCTGTTCGTGAAGGTCGGCGACCGCACCGGCAGCCTCGATCCGGAGGATGCGGGCCTCTCCTACGACGTCCGGGAGACCGTCGACCGGGCGGCGCGCACCGGCGCCGATCCGTTCAGCGTGTTCGGCGGGTTCTTCCGCTCGGGCGGGGACATCGAACCGGTCGTGCACCTCGACGAGGGCAAGGCCCGCACGGCCCTCGGGCAACTGGCGAAAGCACTCGACCAGAAGGTCAGGGACGGTGCCGTGACCTTCGACGACGGGCGCGTGAAGACCGTCGCGCCGCGGACGGGGTACACCCTGGACGTGAACGCCGCCGTCGGGCCCCTGCGCGACTCCTTCCTGCGTGGCGACACCGGCACGGCCACTCCCCTGCCCACCCGTGAGAACCGGCCGAAGGTCACCGCCGACGAGGTGCGGCGGGCGGTGGACACCTTCGCGTCACCGGCCATGTCGGGTCCGGTCACGCTCACCGCGGCCGGCAAGCGGTTCACCGTCGGGCAGGACGCGCTGGGCGCGCACCTGACCATGCGCCCGGACGGCAGCGGCAGACTCGTACCGGAACTCGACGCGAAGGGCCTGCGCGCCGAGCCCGCCGTGGCCGGACCGCTGGACGCCATCACCACCACCGCCGAGAACGCCAAGCTGCGGCCCGAGGGCGACAAGGCCGTGGTGGTCCGGGACGCCACGGTGGGCCGGTCGGTCGGCGACAAGGCGCTGGGGAAGGCCGTACTCCCCCTGCTCACCCGATCGGGCGCCGACCGCAGGGGCGAGGTGGAGGTACACCGAACCCAGCCGGAGGTGACCCGCGAGAACGCCGCGCGACTGGGACTGACGGAGAGGATGTCCTCCTTCACCGTCCACTTCGAGCGGGCCGAGTACCGCACGAAGAACATAGGCCGGGCCGTGGAGCTCATCAACGGCTCCGTCGTCGAGCCGGACGAGACCTGGAGCTTCAACCGGACCGTCGGTGAGCGCACCAAGGCCAACGGCTTCATGGACGGCATCATCATCCTCGACGACAAGTTCACCAAGGCGTCCGGCGGCGGGGTCTCCTCCGTGGCGACGACCGTGTACAACGCGCTGTTCTTCGCCGGGGTCAAGCCCGTGGAGCACGGCGCGCACTCGTTCTACATCGAGCGCTACCCGGAGGGCCGCGAGGCGACGGTCGCCTGGGGGAGCCTGGACCTGCGGTTCACCAACGACTCCGGCAAGGCCGTCTACATCCAGGCCGAGTCCACCGACACCTCTGTCACCGTCTCCTTCCTCGGCACCCGCAAGTACGACGAGATCAAGTCCGTCACGGGCCCGCGCACCAACGTGACGCAGCCGGAGAAGAAGGTGAGCGACGACAAGGAGTGCGTGCCGCAGACACCCCTCGAAGGGTTCGACGTCACCGTGGAGCGGGTCTTCTACGACGACGGCCGGGAAGTGAAGCGGGAGCCGTACCGCACGCACTACACGCCGCGTGACGAGATCGTCTGCGAGTGATCCACTCCCCGGTCTTCCGGCTCCACAACTCTCCCTCCCGAACCAGGCGTTGACCCGGCCCAGGCGGGCCAGCACAATAAGCGCCCACTGGTTGAGAGCGCTCTCAAGGGAGATCCATGACTGGCAGACAAGGCCCGGCGCTCAGCCGGCGTTCGCTCATCGGTGCCGGACTCGGCATCAGTGCCGCAGGGCTCACCGCCGCCGCCCCGGGGCAGGCCTTCGCGGCCGGCTCCACCAGGTCCCGCCCGGCAACGGTCCGGGGGCACGCCTTTCTCGCCGCCGCCATGGACGCCTACCCCGACCACGGCGACCTCCGACTGACGCAGAGCTACACCGACCAGGCCGGACTGTTCAGCACCGCGTTCACCTACGACAACGCCCTCGCGCTCCTGGCCCACCTCGCGGCCCGGACCCCGGCCGGACTGACCAGGGCCGAGGCGCTGGGCGACGCCCTGCTCCACGCCCAGACTCACGACCCGGCGTACGACGACGGCAGGCTCCGGCAGGCCTACAACGTCGGGCCGTACACCTTCTACGACGGCTCGCTCCAGCCCGACGGCTTCGTACGGGCCGACGGCACCGCCAATGTCGGGACGCAGTTCGGTTTCACCGGGACGGCCGTGGGCGACATGGCCTGGGCGGGCATCGCGCTCGGCGCCCTGGCCCGCCGCACCGGGGCGCGCCGCTTCCTCGAGGGTGCCGTGCGGATCGGCGAGTGGATCGAACGGACCGGCCGCACCGACGAGCCCCTCGGCGGCTACAAGTTCGGGGTGGACGGGGCGAATCAGAAGCTGCCGTTCACCTCGACCGAGCACAACACCGACCTGGTCTGCCTCTTCGGCCGCCTCGCCCGGCTGACCGGCGACCGGGTGTGGCTGGAGCGGCGCGGGCGGGCCGAGGCGTTCGTGCGCCGGATGTGGGAGCCGTCCGGGGGTTTCTTCTACACCGGCACGAACGACGGTGTGACGGTCAACAAGTCCCCGGTCCCGGAGGACACGCAGACCTGGACGCACCTCGCGCTGGGCTCCCGACGCTACTCCCGTTCCCTGGACTGGGCCGCGGCCGAGCTGGCCGTCCTGGACCACTCCGGGCGCCCGAACAGCACGGTGCCCGCGGGGCAGTCGTACGAGGGGGTCACCTTCAGTTCGGCGAGTCTCCTCGCGAACGAGGACGCCCCGATCGCCGACGGCCAGCCGAGGCCCGACCGCAACGGCGTGTGGTTCGAGGGGACGGCGCATCTCGCGCTCGCCCTGCGCGATCGCGGGGCCCGTGGTGACGAGGCAGGTGCCCGGCGTCTGCTCGCCTCGATCGAGCGGGCGCAGGATCTCCTCGGCGACGGCCAGACCATCGGGGGCAAGGCCCTGCCCGAGCGCAGTGGAGTCGTGTCCGCCAGCAGTCCGCTGGACACGGGCTTCGGCTTCGGTTACTACCCGTACCGGCACACCGGGGCGACGGCCTGGTACCTGATGGCCGCGGCCCGGTTCAATCCGCTCCAGGTGTGACGGAACGGCCCGGTCCGCTCTCGTGTGCGGCGGACCGGGCCGGCTGTCCCTCAGGCGAGGCGGTGGACCGCCTGGGTCGTGAGCTCGTAGCGGGCGCCGACGATCGCCAGCTCGCCGGTGCCGATCCTGGCGGCGAGTTCGGGTTCCGCGGCCAGCCGGGAGCGCACGAGCCGGACGTTGGCGCTCACGGTCACGTCGATCCGGGCGTCCCCTTCCTGGCCGTGGTCTATGGCGGGGCTTATCTGGTCGACGAGGTACTGCATGTGGGCGGGCAGTCGCTCTCCCGACTGCTCCGCCGACACGGCGGCACGTACCGCGCCGCACGACTGGTGGCCGAGGACGACGACCAGCGGTATGCCGAGTTCCAGGACGCCGTAGGCAACGCTGCCGAGCACGGCCTCGTCGAGAACCTCGCCGGCGGTGCGCACGGTCATCAGGTCGCCCAGACCCTGGTCGAAGACCAGTTCCGGGGGCACTCGCGAGTCGATGCAGCCGAGCACGACCGCGAAGGGGTGCTGGGCGGTGGCCAACGTCCGCCGGATGGCCGGGTTCTCGTGCGGGTGGCGTTCCCGGAAGGCCCGCCAGCGGCGGTTGCCCGCGGCCAGTTCCCGCAGGGCCTCGTCCGGGGTGCCGGGTCGGGGCTCCGCGGGGCCGGAGCCGGCGGGCGCGGCGGTGGCCGGGCGCGCGGCACCGAGACCCGCGCCCAGGGCCGCGGCCCCGGTCAGCGCGGTGCGCAGCAGGGTCCGGCGGACGGTTCCGCCGGTGGAGGGCCGTGAACCGGCGAAGGGGTGCGGTTCAGGGCCGGCGCCTCTGTGGGAGGTGGCATGTGAGTTCACGGGCCAGAACGTATGCCCGAATGCCCGGCCGGCCGCCGTCCTTGCCGTTTCATGGTGAGAGTTGGGTAAGTGATGTTCTTACCTTGAAGAGTTTTTGACGGTCCCTCAGGCAACCGGCAGGACGCCCGGGCCTGCCGGCCCGGGCGTCCTGTCATGCGGGGGTGATCAGACCAGGTCGAACCGGTCCAGGTTCATGACCTTGACCCAGGCCGCGACGAAGTCGTTGACGAACTTCTCCTTCGCGTCGTCGCTCGCGTAGACCTCGGCCAGCGCGCGCAGCTCGGAGTTCGAGCCGAAGACCAGGTCGGCGCGGGAGCCGGCCCACTTGACCTCGCCCGTGGCGGCGTCGCGGCCCTCGAACGTGGTCTGGTCCTCGGTCGTCGACTTCCACTCGATGCCCAGGTCGAGCAGGTTGACGAAGAAGTCGTTGGTCAGCGAGCCGGGCGTCTTGGTGAGGGCGCCGAGCTGGGACTGCTGGTAGTTGGCGCCCAGCACCCGCAGACCTCCGACCAGGACGGTCATCTCGGGGGCGCTCAGGGTGAGCAGGTTGGCGCGGTCGAGCAGCAGGAACTCGGCCGGCAGGCGGTTGCCCTTGCCGTGGTAGTTGCGGAACCCGTCGGCGGTCGGCTCGAGCGCCTCGAACGACTCGGCGTCGGTGTGCTCCTCCGTCGCGTCCACACGGCCCGCGGCGAAGGGAACCTCCACCTGGTAGCCGGCTTCCTTGGCGGCCTTCTCGACCGCGGCGGTGCCGCCGAGGACGATCAGGTCGGCCAGGGAGACCTTCTTGGCGCCGGCGCCGGAGTTGAACTCCTGCTGGACGCCCTCGAGGACCCGCAGGACCTGCGCCAGCTCGTCGGGCTCGTTGACCTCCCAGCCGCGCTGCGGCTCCAGGCGGATGCGGCCGCCGTTGGCGCCGCCGCGCTTGTCGCTGCCGCGGAAGGTGGAGGCCGAGGCCCAGGCGGTGGAGACCAGCTGCGAGACGGACAGGCCCGACTCGAGGAGCTTGGTCTTGAGGGTGGCGACGTCACCGTCGTCGATGGTCTCGCCCTCGGCCTCCGGCAGCGGGTCCTGCCACAGCAGGGTCTCCGCCGGGACCTCGGGGCCGAGGTACAGCGACTTCGGGCCCATGTCACGGTGGGTCAGCTTGAACCAGGCGCGGGCGAAGGCGTCCGCGAACTCCTGCGGGTTCTCGTAGAACCGGCGGGAGATGGGCTCGTAGATCGGGTCGAAGCGCAGCGACAGGTCCGTGGTGAGCATCTTCGGACGGTGCTTCTTCGAGGAGTCGTGCGCGTCCGGGACGATCTCCGGGGCGTCCTTGGCCACCCACTGGTTGGCGCCGGCGGGGCTCTGCTCGAGCTCGTACTCGAACTCGAAGAGGTTCTTGAAGAAGCCGTTGCTCCACTGGGTCGGCGTGGTGGTCCAGGTGACCTCCAGGCCGGAGGTGATGGTGTCGCCGCCCTTGCCCGTGCCGTAGGTGCTGCGCCAGCCCAGACCCTGCTCCTCCATGGAGGCGGCCTCGGGGTCGGCGCCGACGTTGTCGGCCGGGCCGGCGCCGTGGGTCTTGCCGAAGGTGTGGCCGCCGGCGATCAGGGCGACGGTCTCCTCGTCGTTCATCGCCATGCGGCGGAACGTCTCGCGGATGTCGCGGGCCGCGGCGATCGGGTCCGGGTTGCCGTTGGGGCCCTCGGGGTTGACGTAGATGAGGCCCATCTGGACGGCGCCGAGCGGGTTCTCCAGCTCGCGGTCGCCGGTGTAGCGCTTGTCGTCGAGCCAGGTGGTCTCGGGACCCCAGTAGACGTCCTCCTCGGCCTCCCAGACGTCGGCGCGGCCACCGGCGAAGCCGAAGGTCTCGAAGCCCATCTGCTCCAGGGCCACGTTGCCGGTGAGGATCAGGAGGTCGGCCCAGGAGATGGACTGGCCGTACTTCTTCTTGACCGGCCACAGCAGACGGCGGGCCTTGTCGAGGTTGCCGTTGTCCGGCCAGCTGTTGAGCGGGGCGAAGCGCTGCTGGCCGGCGCCGGCGCCGCCGCGGCCGTCGCTGATGCGGTACGTACCGGCGCTGTGCCAGGCCATACGGACCATCAGCGGGCCGTAGTTGCCGAAGTCGGCGGGCCACCAGTCCTGCGAGGTGGTCAGGACCTCGGCGATGTCCTGCTTGACGGCGTCGAGGTCGAGGTTCCTGAAGGCCTCGGCGTAGTCGAAGTCCCCGCCGAGGGGGTTGGCGACCTCGGGGTTCTTGGCGAGGATCTTCAGGTTGAGCCGCTCGGGCCACCACTGGCGGTTGCCACCGCCCTGGGTCGGGTGCAGGGCGCGGCCGTGCGCCACGGGGCAGCCGCCTCCCGTCTCCTCCGACTTCGAGTCGGTGACGATCGCGTCGTGGTTCTCAGTCATGGAAATCCTTCCGGACGGGGTGGATCACAGTGCTCGGGTGGAGCGCGGTGCTCGGTGGATCACGGTGCTCGGGTGGATCACGTGCTCAGGAACTGCGGGCGGTGGAGCAGGCGGGGCACAGGCCCCAGTAGATGACCTCGGCCTCGTCGACGGCGAAGCCCCGGTCGTCGGACGCGGTCAGGCAGGGGGCGTGGCCGACCGCGCAGTCGACGTCGGCGACGGCTCCGCACGAGCGGCACACGAGGTGGTGGTGGTTGTCACCGACCCGCCCCTCGTAGAGCGCGGGGCTGCCGGGTGGGTCGAGGCGGCGTATGAGCCCTGCCGCGGTGAGGGCGTGCAGCCCCTCGTAGACGGCTTGGACGGAGATGTGGCCCACGCGGCCGCGCACCTCGGAGGCGATCGCCTCGGCGCCGAGGTGGTCACCGTCCCGCACGGCCTCGAGCAGCGCGACACGGGCGGCCGTCACCCTCAGGCCGACACCTCGCAGCTCCTCGGCGGTGGTCGGGTTCCCGGTTGCGGTCATGGGATCAACCTAGCCACACAAACACGATTGATTCAAGAAAACGAACGGTTCAATTTTGGTGTCGGGAGTGTGAGCCTTTGTGGGACGGCTTACTTGAGGTGTGTGAGCTCAGTCACAGCCACATGATGACGCTCTGCCGAGCGTCAGGTGCCGCGCACCGCCGTGCCGGTGTGCGGGTCATGCGTCCGGCGAGGTCAGGCGTTCGAGCTGGGCGGCGGCCGTCGCGGCCTTGCGGCCGGCCTCGCGGGCCCGGCGGTCGGCGGTGCGCGCCTCGTCCCGGGCGGCCCGTTCGGCGAAGCGGGCCTGCTGGTGCTCGTTCCTGGCGCGTTCCAGTTCCCCGGTGAGTTCCTCAACGCGTCGTTGCAAGCCGTCGACCCGCTCTTTCGCCTCCGCCGCCGTCCGGCTCGCCGCCTCCGCCTCGTCCTGCAGCTCCCGCAGCGCGCGTTCGGCGGCTTCGGCGTCCTTGCGGGCCCGCTCCAGTCGGCGCCGTTGCTGCTCGCTCGCCCTTCCGCTCGGGCGGGAGGGCTCGGGCCCGGATGCGGGAGCGGGGCGCTGCGGCCCGGCGCCCTCTGCGACGGCCGGGAAGCCGACCGCCGCGCTCAGCGGCTTGGCCAGGCGGCCGCCGGCCCAGGCCCGGGCGGCCTCGGCGTCGGCCAGCACGGCGTGCAGGGTGTTCTCGACCTCACGTTGCACGCTCTCGCCGATCGGATGCCCGGCCTTCTTCGCGAGCTGCCGCGCCTGCACGGACAGGGCCCGGATGAGCGCGTGCTGCCTGCGGCTCAGCTCGCGCAGTTGTGCGCCGTCCAGGTCCTGATGTGCCTGCCGCAGCCCTTCTCCCAGGCGCAGCAGGGGTTCCACCTCTTCGGGGCTGCTGCGGACCAGGAGATTGCTGACCCAGGCGGCGAGGCTGGGCTTGCGCAAGCCGCGGATCCGCTCGGCGAGTTCCCGGTCGCCCGCGGTGCGGGCGGCGGCCATGGCGGAGGAGCGGGCCGCGGTGAACTCCTCCGGGCGCAGGGCGTACAGCTCGTCGGCCACCGAGTCGTAGTCCATGGGCACCCCTTTTCGCACAGTAAGCCCGCTGATGATCCGTTTTCGATCGTCTCAGGAGCGGCCCCGCGAGGCGCGCGGAGCTACGGCCGAACGCCATCGGAGGCACCCCGTTCACGCCCCGGAAAGCCGACGGTTTAACATATGAGCGCCGCCTAGCTCGAAAGATGGACTTGTGACTGTCAACGACGACTCGTTCACCAACTGGAAGATCCGCGAGGAGATCGCGGAGTCGATGATCCCGATCATCGGGAAGCTGCACCGCGAGCGGGACGTGACCGTCCTGCTGCACAGCCGCTCCCTGGTGAACAAGTCGGTGGTGAGCATCCTCAAGACTCACCGTTTCGCCCGGCAGATCGCCGGCGTGGAGCTGTCGGTCACCGACACCCTGCCGTTCCTGCAGACCCTCACCACGCTCGACCTCGGTCCCTCCCAGATCGACATCGGCCTGCTCGCCGAGGCCTACCAGGCCGACGACCGGGGCCTGTCGATCGCGGAGTTCACCGCCGAGGCCGTCGCAGGTGCCACGGGTGCCCACAAGATCGAGCGCCGCGAGGGCCGGGACGTCGTCCTGTACGGCTTCGGCCGTATCGGCCGGCTCGTGGCCCGGCTGCTCATCGAGAAGTCCGGCTCGGGCAACGGTCTGCGGCTGCGGGCCATCGTGGTGCGCGGGGGCGGCGAGCAGGACATCGTCAAGCGCGCCTCGCTGCTGCGCCGCGACTCGATCCACGGCCAGTTCCAGGGCACGATCACCGTCGACGAGGCGAACAGCACGATCGTCGCCAACGGCAACGCGATCAAGGTGATCTACGCGAACGACCCGTCCGAGGTCGACTACACGGCGTACGGCATCAAGGACGCCATCCTCATCGACAACACCGGCAAGTGGCGTGACCGCAAGGGCCTGTCGGAGCACCTGCGCCCCGGTATCGACAAGGTCGTGCTGACCGCGCCCGGCAAGGGCGACGTCCCCAACATCGTGCACGGCGTCAACCACGACACGATCAAGCCGGACGAGCAGATCCTGTCCTGCGCGTCCTGCACCACGAACGCGATCGTGCCGCCGCTGAAGGCGATGGACGACGAGTTCGGGGTCCTGCGCGGCCACGTCGAGACGGTTCACTCGTTCACCAACGACCAGAACCTGCTGGACAACTACCACAAGGCCGACCGCCGGGGCCGGTCCGCGCCGCTGAACATGGTCATCACCGAGACCGGTGCCGCCTCCGCGGTCGCCAAGGCGCTCCCCGACCTCAAGGCGCCGATCACCGGCAGCTCGATCCGTGTCCCGGTCCCGGACGTCTCGATCGCGATCCTCAGCCTGCGGCTCGGGCGTGAGACCACCCGCGAGGAGGTCCTCGACCACCTCCGCGACGTCTCCCTGACCTCGCCGCTCAAGCGCCAGATCGACTTCACCACGGCTCCCGACGCGGTCTCCAGCGACTTCATCGGCTCGCGCCACGCCTCGATCGTCGACGCCGGTGCCACCAAGGTGGACGGCGACAACGCGATCCTCTACCTGTGGTACGACAACGAGTTCGGCTACTCGTGCCAGGTCATCCGTGTCGTGCAGCACGTGTCAGGCGTGGAGTACCCGACGTACCCGGCTCCGGCGGTCTGATCCGTCTGATCCCGGAAGACGAAAGCGCGGGGCGTGCGGGCCCCGCGCTTTCGTGTGTCCTTCATCTGTCAGCGGCGGGTCAGCTCGATCGTGTACTCCCGCGATCGTGTGCCGTCCTCGCTGGTCACGGAGACGATGTGGGCCTTCCTGCCCCCGGCGGCGTCCGTCCGCACCGTCACCTTCGCATAGGGGTCACGCGGTGTGGCGGTGATCCGGGCCCGGTCCGGGCGGTCGACGGCCACCCGGTAGCTCGTCCGGTCCGGGTCGAAGCCGGCCAGGGGCGCACCGTTCACCTCGACCGACGCGGCGGCCGCGTCCGCGGAAGCGCCCGGCGCCTTGGCAAAGACCTCGATCTCGCCGAGGGTGATGTAGCCGCCCGGCCGGGCCGTCATCACGACCCGCACCCCCTTCGCCGGGCCGGTCGCCCGCACCGGAACCTCGGCCACGGCCGTTCCCTCGGCGCCGACGGCGACCTGGTCGCTCGCGTCGGACCAGGTGCCGTCGGAACCTCGCACCTGCACCTTGAGGGACTCCGCGAAGCCGGCGCCGGTGCCGCCGTCTCGGTGGAAGTGGGTCACGACCCGGGTCAGATCGTGTGCCTCAGGCAGGGTGAAGGTGATCGTGTCGGATGGGTTCTTCGTGCCGGACCTCCAGTTCGACCAGGCCTTCTCGGACGTGGTGCCGTTGCGCAGGCCCTCGGCGGAGTAGCCGCTCTCGGTGTAGGTCGCGGCGACCGTCACGCCTTCGTCGCGCGCTGCGTTGGTCTCCTCGGGCGCGCTGACCTGGACGCGTACGGTCGCCGCTGCCGTGTCCCCGCCGGGGATCCGGGCGGTGCCGCGCAGGCTCACCACCCCGGTCTCGTCGAACGCGCCCTCGGGCACGGGGTCCCACGTGACCGGAAGGTCGGCGGTTCCGCCGTGCCGTCCCACGGCGATGACCGTGGCGGGCAGGTCGGGCCGTCCGCCGGTGTACGTCTTGGCGCGCGCCGGCTGGGTGGTGGCGACGGTGTCCACGGTGACGACCGCCTCGGCGCGGACGGTCCGTCCGAGGGCATCGGTGGCCCGGCCCTTCACGCGTACCGTCCCGGGTTCGCGCCAGCGCGAATCGGAGGGCGGCGTCCACTCGACGGGGAGCGTGCCGCGGGCGCCGTCGCGGAACACGGGTGTCACGGTCCCGGGCAGTTCGGGGGTGCGCCCGGGGACGGTGAAGGCCTTGGCCGGCTCCGTGCGGAGCACCGTCTCGTCGGTCACGCCCCAGCGCTGGTTGGTGTTGGAGGTCGGGAGGTGGGCCGAGACCCGGGCGCCGTCGGCCGTCGACTGGCCGACGACATCGAGAAGTCGGCCCGTCGCGGCGTTCACGAAGGTCCAGCTGCCGTCTCCGGTGGTCGACATGATCCAGCGTGCGGCCGGTGTGTCCCCGTCTTCGAGTACGGCCTCGTCGTCGCGCACGGCGAGGTGCCTGCCGTCCGCGGCGTTGACGAGGGCGTAGCGGTCCCGGTTGCCGTTGCCGCGCGTCAGCCGCTCGACGGACCAGAGTTGGGACCTGGCGGCCGGGTCGGCCGTGCGCACCACGACGCCGTCGCCCTCGGCGGACGGTGCCAGGGACTTGCCGCTCTGGGTGCCCTGGAGGCGGTAGACGTGACCGGGCTGGATCAGCGCGGCGTCCTTCGCGGTGCCGGACACGCCGTCGACCAGGAGGGTGGTCACCGACTTGGCGGGGACCGTGACGGTGGCGGAGTCGTCCTCGACCTTCACGGGTGTCCCGCGGACGAGGGCGCCGTCGTCGCTGGTCACCACGGGCGTCACGGTGGCACCGCGGGCGACCCCCCGGAACTTCGTCAGATCGAGGGTCACCGCACGCGGGGTCGTGCCGTTGTTGACGTGCACCACCGTCGCTCCGCGGCCGGACTTGCGTACGGCGGCGACGCTGGAGGGGTCGTCCACCTTGACGAAGTGGTCGCCGGGGCGGATGTGATGGGTGAAGTTGCGCAGTGTGTGGAACTTCGTGTTGGCCTTGATCGGGCAGGTCTCCAAGGTGTCCTCGGAGGTGCAGTTGAACGGTATGTGGATGCTGCCCCAGTTCTTGCCGGCCTGCGCCTGGGGGATGGAGTCCTCGACCGGCTGCCACAACACCCAGGCGGACGGCTCCAGTTCACGGATGTCCTCGACGACCCGGGTGGCGATGCCGAGACCGGGTTCCATGCCGGTGAAGTCGGTGCCGGTCCCCCAGGTGCCCTCGACCTCGCTCATCCAGAACGGCTTGCCGGCGGCCTTGGCGCTGTCGCGGGCGCTGGTGCGCATGCCGGTGCCGTAGGTGTGCACGTTGAGCTGGTCTACGGCGGCCCGGGCGGAGCTGTCGTAGGCGTTCCAGTTGCGGACGAAGGTGCTGGGGTTGGTCTCGTCCATCGCGGAGATCGTGGCGCGGGTTCTCGCCTTGTCCAGGGCGCGTTGCACGGCCAGGACAACCTTCTGCTGGAGTTCCGGACCGGCATGCGCGCCTTCCTGGCGTCCGCCGGTGGGCTGTCCGTCGGCGCCGATCTGGGTGCCCCAGTAGGTGGTGTTGGGCTCGTTGAGCGGGGCGATGGTATCGAACGCGATGCGGTGCTTCTTCTCCAGCCGGTCGGTCACCTTGACCAGGTAGGTGGCGAAGTCGTCGACGCGGTCCGCCCGTATCTGGTCGGTGCCCGCGTCGAAGCCACCCGATACGTAGCCGCTCACGGTCTGGAACCAGGGCGGCGAGTTGCTGAACGCCTCCCAGCGGGTCACCTTGTTCTTGACCCGGTCCACCCACCAGCGCTGGCCCGCGTCGGCGGACCAGTCCCAGTGCCCGGGGTCGTCCGGGTTCCACCAGTCGGTGTCCTCCCTGGTAGTGCCCTCGGGAGCCTTCCAGAAGCCGTCCATCGTCGCGCCGGTCTTCATGTAGTCCTTGCGGACGTCGGGGGCGTTGCCGCCGCCGATGTTGTAACGCGCGATGTTGAGGCGGAGTCCGTCCTCGCCGAACAGCATGTCGGCGAGCTTCTGCCGGATGGGTTCCGGGTAGCGGCCGGTGATGTTGGCGAACCAGACGAGGCTCGTCCCCCACCCTTCGAACTCCTGCTGCCGGTAGGACGGGTCGATCCGTACCGTGACCGCGCTCGCCGGCGGATCCGCGGCAGCAGCGGTGGCAGGAGGCACGGCGACGAGGCTCGCGCCGAGGGCTAAGGGGACGGTGATCGCCAGTGCCGTCCGGGCGAGGCGATGTCTGCTGGACATGGATTCCCTTCGGGAGCAAACAGAACCGCACAGAGTCGATCGAGCTTCCCGAATGTTTTAGGACGGCAATCAACACGTCAAGAGGCGGGGCGAGTTGGGAGCCGTCATGCTGCCGTGCCCGCGCGCGACAAGAAACGCCGCCCGTGGCATCGGTGCGGAAAAGCTGGGAATCGTGCCGCTGCCGAGCCGTCCGCGCCGGTGACCGTGCCCGGGGACGAGGAGCGGGCGGGGTGTGCCGCTGCGCAGGGTGCGTGCGGCTGGGACCAACGAGAGGAGCGAAGGTGTGAGCGTGCGGTCCGTCGATCAGGACGGGGCGTACCGGCATGCTCGTGTGCCGCGTCCCCGCCACGGGGACGCGGCACACGATGTGACCTCAGTGCTTGAAGACGTCCTTGGTCTTCTCCTTGGCCTGCCGGGCGTCACCCTTCGACTGCTCCGCCTTGCCCTCGGCCGTCAGCCGCTCGTTGCCCACCGCACGGCCGATCGTCTCCTTGGCCTTGCCCTTGGCCTGCTCGGCCTTGGCCTTGCCCTTCTGCTCTCCAGCCACGGTTCGTTCACTCCATGTCGTGTCCGACTACGGGGTCACCGCACCGAGTGACCCGGAAAGCGGCAGCTCAAACGTGGCACGCGGTCGTCGGACCCGTGAGAACCTTGCCGTGATCATGATCAAAAATGGCAGCACCCGTCGGCCTCCCGGGGACCGGGGGCGGTGTCGAGGCGGCAGAAGCAGGACGCCTGGACGGGAACGTCCGCCAGCGCGGTCGCGAGCTTGAGCTGGTGGGCCACGAGGGCCGCCTCGCCGGTCTTGCCACTGCGCAGCAGGCACTCGTGGAAGCCGTGCAGGGCCCACACGTTGTTCGGGTGCTGGAGAGGGCGGGGCAGGGTGTCGTCGAGGCCGAGGTCGGCACGGTAGACGGCCTCCGCCTCCGCCACGCGGCCCTGCTCCAGCAGCAGCGCGCCGTAGGCGTGACGGGTGGGCTGCATCCAGCCCCAGGGCTCGTCGTAGGGCAGGTTGTCGTCCAGCTGGATGGAGCGCTCCAGGGCTGCGAAGGCGAGGTCGTATTCGCCCTTGCGGTAGGCGAGTTCGCCGTCCAGCATGGCGGAGGCGATGGCGAGGATGTCGTGGCAGGTGTTGTTGAACAGCATCCGGGTTTCGGGCACCCGGCTCACCGCCTCGCGGAAGAGTTCGCGTTCGGTCTCCGCCCGGTCGACCTCGCCGGTGGCGGAGAGGGCGACGCCCCGGGCGTAGTGCCGCATGGCGACGGTCGTCGCGTAGAGCTCCGGGTCGGCGGGGGCGGGCAGTTCGAGGATCTCGGTCCAGCGGCCGAAGCGGATCAGCACGTGGACGCGCATGGCCAGGAACGCCTCAAGCCAGTCGGCCATCGGGGGGCTCTGGACGCGGAGCAGGTCTTCGGGGATGGCGGCTTCCAGCTGGGCGGCGGTGTCGAGGGCGACCTGCGCCTGGCCGAGGAACATCGCGCCGTAGATCTTGAAGTGGTGGTTGTGCGCCCGGTAGAGGGTGTAGAAGTTCATGGCCCCGGCCTGCCGGTGGTCGGCGGCGATCGCGTCGCTGTTGGCCGAGACGACCTGGCGGTAGTCGCCGCACAGGACGTCCAGGTGTGAGGGCATGTGGAGCAGGTGCCCGGCGTCGGGCACGAGTCCGCGCAGGCGGTCGGCGACGGTGAGGGCCTGCTCGGGAGTCGGGGACATCTCCATCAGGTGGATGTACAGGTGCAGGATGCCGGGATGCCGGTAGCCGGCCTCGGTGGCGAGCGCGCCTTCCAGCACGGCCCTGGCCTCGGTGGTCCGGGCGCCTTCGGCCGGCCGGCCCGTCGCGAGGTCCCACAGCTGCCACGGCGTGAGGTTCATCGCGGCGTCGGCGTGCAGGGTGGCGATGTCCGGGTCGCCGGGCGCCAGTGCGTAGACGACGCGCATGGCGTCCGCGTAGGGCTCGTTCCACACCGAGCAGTCCTCGACGGCCTGCGACTGCGGATAGCGGGCCCGCAGTGCGCCGATGAGGGCCTGCTCGACCGGGGTGGCGCGGGCGGCCTTCTCATGGGCCCTTTCCACGGCGGTGTGTGTGCGCTCGACGGTTCGCGCCAGTTCTTCGCCGTCGAAGAATTCCCAGGGCTTGTTGTAGTTCGGGCCGAGCGCGTAGGCGATACCCCAATAGGCCATGGCGCAGTCCGGGTCGGCCTCGGCCGCCTTTTCGAAACAGGCGACGGCTTCCTCGTGGTGGAACGCGTACGTCCACATCAGGCCGCGGTCGAACCAGAGTTGGGCATCGGGAGAGGACGTGGTGACGGGACGGCGGTGCGTGCCGAGATCGTAATAGTCGCCCATGAGCTTCTCCTGGGAAAGCGGCCGGGGCCGTGAGAATAGCGGTTGCGGACACGCCCTCAGACTTTCGATAAATTCTCGTATGTCCAGATTAGCGGTTCTCCGCACGACTGCCCGCGGCCCCGGGCATGGTGGAAGGCATGACTGACTTTCCGAGTTTTCCGCCCGGCTTCGTGTTCGGAGCCGCGACCGCCTCGTACCAGATCGAGGGAGCGGTGCAGGAGGACGGACGCGGGCCGTCCATCTGGGACACCTACAGCCACACCCCGGGGCGGGTGGCGAACGGGGACACCGGTGATGTCGCCTGTGATCACTACCACCGGTACCCGGAGGATGTGGCGCTGCTGCGCGAGCTGGGCGTGGGCTCGTACCGCTTCTCGATCGCCTGGCCGCGGATCGTGCCGGACGGGTCCGGTCCGGTGAACGCCAAGGGGCTGGACTTCTACTCGCGGCTGGTCGACGAGCTCCTGGACGCGGGGATCGAGCCCGCCGCCACCCTGTACCACTGGGATCTTCCGCAGGCCCTCGAGGACAGCGGCGGCTGGCGGGTGCGGGGGACCGCCGAGCGGTTCGGTGAGTACGCGGCCATAGTCGCCGAGCACCTGGGCGACCGCGTGCCGCGCTGGATCACCCTCAACGAGCCGTGGTGCAGTGCCTTCCTCGGGTATTCCGTCGGCCGGCACGCCCCGGGCGCCCGCGAGGGCCGTGGCGCGCTGGCCGCGGCCCACCACCTGCTGGTCGGGCACGGCCTGGCCGTGCAGGCGCTCCGGGCGGCCGGAGTGCGCGAGGTGGGCATCACCCTCAACCTCGACCACCATCTGCCCGCGACCGGATCGCCCGCCGACCGGGCCGCCGTCACCCGTGCGGACACCCTGCACAACCTGGTGTGGACCGAGCCGCTTCTCGCGGGCCGCTACCCGGCGAGCGAGGAGGAGACGTGGGCCGAGCTGATCGGCGGTCAGGACGTCCGGCGGGACGGCGACCTCGAACTGGTGTCCCAGTCCCTGGACTTCCTCGGCATCAACTACTACCGGCCGATCGTCGTGGCCGACGCCCCCTACCGTGAGAGCGACCCGTCGCTACGCGTCGCGACCGACAACCGGTACGCGGAGGTGCCCATGCCCGGCGTACGGCGCACCGCCATGGGCTGGGCCGTCGCGCCCCACACGTTCACCGACCTGCTCGTGGGGCTCGGGGAGCGGTACGGCCAGGCCCTGCCGCCCCTCCTCATCACCGAGAACGGCTCCGCGGAGGACGACGAGGTGGGCCCGGACGGGGCCGTCCACGACCGGGACCGGGTCGCCTACCTGCGCGACCACCTCACCGCGCTGCGGGCAGCGATGGACACCGGGGTGGAGGTGCGCGGCTACTACGTGTGGTCGCTCCTCGACAACTTCGAATGGGGCTTCGGTTACGACAAGCGCTTCGGGATCGTCCGCGTCGACTACGCCACACAGCGGCGGACGCCAAAGGACAGCTATCACTGGTACCGGTCCATGATCGCCGCGCAGCGGCGGTGACGAGCCCGGTCAGGCGCCGGCCAGGAGCTGCGGTGCCAGGATCTTGACCATGGTGTTGGTCCAGCGCAGCTGCCGGAGCGTCTGCGGGTGACAGTCGGCGACCAGTGTCAGGAGCGGCTCGTCCCGGGTGGCCTGTGCCACCTGGGCGAGCATCTCCCAGTGGAGCGAGTTGCGCGCGGCGGCCAGGTGCAGGTCCCGCAGGTCGTTCAGCAGGAGCAGTCCGGTCTCGGGGCGCCGGCCGAGGGCTTCGGAGGCTTTCTCCCGCAGCGCGGCCAGTGCCCCGGGCGACGGGTTGCCGCGGGCCGGACAGGTCGAGGCCGTGGTCACGGCCGGCATCGGCGAGCCGGGCGGCGTGCTCGCGGGACCAGCGGGCGACGTCCAGGGCGACATGGTGGAACTCGTGGTCGGTGCGGTGCCGTGCGGCGGCGGCCAACAGGTCCTGCTCCAGGTCACGTTCGCCGTCGTGGAGGAGTCGCAGGGTGATGCCGATGCCGGTCATGAGCCGCTCCCCGACGTCTCGGTCCGTGCTCCGGTGTCGTTCGCGCGGCGGGTCACAAGGGTGACGCGGGCCGCGCCGGCCTTGAACAGGGGCTGCTTGGAGACCGGGTCCCAGTCGGTGACGGTCGTCTCGTTGGCTGCACGGCCCTGGCCGTCGTCGGGTGGCCGGTGGCCCGCCGGGGTGTCCCAGTAGCCGTAGTGGAAGGGCAGGAACACCATGCCGTCACGGATCGCGGTGGTGCGCAGCCGGGCCCGGACCGCCCCGCGCGCAGTGGTGACCTGAACGAGGTCGCCGTCGGCGAGCCCCTGGGCCGAGGCCTCGGCGGGCGAGATCTCCGCCCAGACGTCCGGCGCCGCCGCGTTCAGCTCGGGGGCGCGGGCGGTCTTCTTGCGGGTGTGGAAGTGGTACACCGTGCGCCCGGTGATCAGCTGGAGAGGGTAGTCCGCGGAGGTGTCCTCGTGGGGCGGCAGATACTCGGCGGCCTTGATGATCGCCTTGCCGTCCGGGTTGAGGGACCGGTACTCGACGGGTTCCACGCTCGCTCCGGTGACCATGTCCCTGCCGTAGCTCGGCCGTCCTCGCGGACGCGGGGCCTGGTGAGCCGGTCCGGGGAGGCGTTGGCCTGCCAGCCGTAGAGGTCCTTGGGCCCGAGGCGCCCGCGGTTCACCCGGTCCGCGGCCCGGCCGCGTACGCCCACGATGCGGCCCTCACGCACCGCGATGTCCATCGCGTCGCCGTTGGAGTGCAGCAGCGAGGCGGCCTGCACCCAGCGCTCCACGTCGTGCTCGCCGAGCCCCGCCGCGAGATGTGTGTCGGTCCGGGACGGCCAGGGGGCGCCGGGCGCGTACGGCGTGCGCGCCCCAGACGTCGGTGATCCGGTCGGCCGAGCGGTCCACGGTCCCACCTCCCACGGCTGACGACCCTGTGGTCCGCGAGTACCCGAGCGAGCAGGCGTGACACAAAGTACATGAATCACCACATAGGGCCCGCTCGGCAGAGCGGGCGTCCATCATCTTGTCGTTCGATCGGGGGGCACCTCGGCCAGTGGGCTGGCCCGCCCAACTCCCGCTCCCTAGGATGTACTTCCTGTCCAGCCAGTCCGTTGGCGCGGCACCTTGCAGGGGGAACGATGCACTCCGAGAAGCAGCTGTCCACCGAGATCGACGCGAACGTGCCGACGGCAGCGCGCATGTACGACCACTACCTGGGCGGCAAGGACAACTACGCGGCCGACCGCGCGGCGTGCGAGGAACTCGACAAGGTCGTACCGAGCACGCGCCGCCTGGCCCTGAACAACCGGCGCTTCCTCCAGCGGGTCGTGAAGACCCTCTCCGAGGAGTACGGCATCCGGCAGTACCTGGACCACGGGTCAGGCCTGCCGACGCAGGACAACGTGCATCAGGTCGCCCAGCGCATCGACCCCACGACCCATGTGGTCTACGTCGACAACGACCCGATGGTGCTGGTCCACGGACGTGCGCTGCTGGAGCAGGACGAGCGCACGACCGTGATCCACGCGGACATGCGCGAGACCGACCTGATCTTCGGCCACGCGGACACCAAGCGGCTCATCGATTTCGACGAGCCGGTGTGCGTGCTCTTCAACTCCGTGTTCCACTGCATCCCGGACAGCGACACCGACGGACCGCTCGCGGTGGCCCGCCGCGTACGGGAGCGGCTCGCGCCCGGCAGCTTCATGGTGATGTGCCAGCTGGTCAGCGAGGACCCCGAGGTCCGCGCCTTCGTCACGGACTTCATGGACAAGGCGACCCAGGGCCACTGGGGCCGCGTGCGGGAACCGAAGGACGTGGAGACGTACTTCGAGGGCCTGGAGATCCTCCAGCCCGGACTCGTGGAGGTGTCGACCTGGCGCCCGGACACCGAGGTGGCGCCTCGTCAGCTCACGCACGAGTGGATCGAGTTCGGCGGAGTCGGGCGGATCCCCCTGGAGAGGTGACCATGATGCCCGGATCGGGACGGTCACCGTCCCGATCCGGGCATCTCGCGTCAGGGGTAGCGCTGCTCCATCGTCTGCCGCAGCAGCTCCAGCGAGTCACGAGGCTTGAGTGCCTCGTCCGCGAGCCGGTCCAGCGCGATCCGGTACTCCTCGGTCTCGTCACGGTCCTCGAGGAAGTTCGCGCTCTTGATGTGCTCCAGGTAGACCACGTCGGGCAGATCGAGGCCGCCGAAGCGCAGATACGTGATCGGAATGGCCGGCGCCGAGGCGTTGGTGACGCTCAGCGGCACGATCTGAAGCGTCACGTTGGGGCGTTCGGCCATCTCCACGAGGTGCGCGAGCTGCTCCCGCATCACCTCGGCGCTGCCCAGGACGCGCAGCAGCACGGACTCGTCGATGATCGCCCACAACTGCGGGGCGTCCGCACGCGAAACCAACCGGGCGCGGTGCCTGCGCAGTTCGACGCGTCGCTCCACCTCACCGGCCGGCGCGTTCGGCAGCCCGCGCTCCACCACGGCCCTGGTGTAGGCGGGAGTCTGCAACAGACCGGGCACATACTGGATCTCGAACGTACGGATGGTGGCGGCGGCCTCCTGCAATCCGACCAACCGGTCGAACCACTCGGGCATCAGCCGCTTGTCGTACCGCTGCCACCAGCCCGGCTCACCGGCCCGCTGCAGCAGTTTGAGCAGCACCGAGACCTCGTAGTCGTCGGTGCCGTACAGCTCGAGCAGCGTGCGGACGTCGCTCTCCGTCGGCGGGCGGCGGCCCTTGCCCGACTCGATGCGGGACAACTTCGCGGCACTGAACCCGGCAGCGCGCGCCGCCTGGTCCTGGGCGAGCCCGGCGTCCTCGCGGAATCCGGCGAGCTGTACACCGACCAGCATCTTCAGCAGAGTCGGCGCCGGCTCGGGCCTGTCCAGGTAGGGTTCCAGACGGGAGATGCGATGCGACGCGGCGGACATCCTGACTCCCAGCAGACCGGCACAAGGGCGACTTACACTATCGCACTTCACCAGGTCTTCACGCATCACCCCAAGCGGCCCGGTAGAAGTGGGGAGTTGGGCTCCGCTTCTCCCTCTGGGAGCGACACCGCACGCGGGACGACACCGCCCCTCAGAGCAGGTGGTCGAACTCGCCGTCCTTCGCGCCGGCCAGGAAGGCCGCCACCTCCGCCGACGTGTAGACCAGGGCGGGGCCGTCGGGGTCACGGGAGTTGCGCACCGCGATCCCGCCGTCCACGAGGGGGGCGACTTCGACGCAGTTGCCCTCGGCGTTGCTGTGCCGGCTCTTGATCCAGCAGGCGTCCAACGAGCTTGCCTGCACTCCGTTCTGCACTGGTGGCACCGCAGTCTCCTTGCTGTTCTCGTTCCCCGCCGCGCACGGCGTGCCCGGCCGTCCCTCCGAGGCGGCCGCGTCCCTTCGACCGCACTCGTCCTGGCTTGGGGTACCCACGACGGCTGGATTTTCACGCAATTTCTCGTGCAATTGCACGCGAGCGCCTTCAGCGTGGATAATAGCTGCGGCGTCAACCCCCGGGCGGGCGCCGCGTCCTGACGTCGCATCGGGGAGATGCCGTGTCATCACCTGCGCAGCACGTGCTCCGGCCGCCGAGTGGGGCTGCGGCACACGCAGGCGCACCCGGGGCGAGTCACACCGTGTCGGCCGACCCTCACCCGGTCATGCCGTGCGGGATCCCGCCCTCGGTGCCGAAGACACTGCCCCAGTTCTCGGGTGCCCTGTCCGCCTCGGCCGCCCTGCGGGTCGAGTGCGGCCAGGAGGGGTTCGCTCGAGTCCGGTCCTTCACCCGCGACACCCTGCACGGCTGGTCACTCGACCACCGCTGCGACGACGCGACCCTCGTCATCACCGAGCTCGCCGCCAACGCCGCGACGCACGCGGCGCCGAGGACCCCCGGTGTGCCGGAGATCCGGCTCGGATTCCTCCTGGATCCCGGCCATCTGCTGGTCACCGTCTCCGACCTCGACGACCACCCGCCCGTGTTCGCACCGACCGGCGTCGTCCTGGAGGAGCACGGCCGGGGGTTGTGCATCGTCGACGCCCTGTCCGAGGAATGGGGGTGGTCCCCCGGTGCACCGGCGGGCAAGACGGTATGGGCCCGGTTGTCGACCCGGCCGGACACGCCCTGTCCACCCATCTGACACGACTGCCGCGGAAAGGCCCCTCGCCATGCGCAGCGCTTCGACGGAACACCCGAGCAGCGAGCGCCCCCAGCGCCCCGACGCCCCCACCGGGACGGCCCGGAACTCACCGCTCACGGCACTGGACCGCGTGCCGTGGGGCGACATCCAGGACTCCACCGGCTCGGCGGCGGCCATTCCCCTCCTGCTCAACGGCATCGCCGGGGGTGACGCCGACACCGCCCGCTCCGCCCTCGACGACCTGCGCAAACGGATCTGCCAGTTCGGTTTCGTCGTGGAGCAGGCGACCGCGGCCACCGTTCCGTTCCTGTGGGAGCTGGCCAAGCTGCCGCAGGTGACCTGCCGTGCCCAGATCATCCGGCTGCTCAAGAGCATCGCCGAAGCCCGGCAGTGGGAGAGCACCGCCGCCGTCTACCCGAAACTGCTGAACCATCGGGAGAACCCGGTGGTGTGGGAGCGGGCGGCCCGCCAGGCCGTGCGGGCCCGGCGCGGCGAGCTCGGCCGGCTGCTGGCGGACGAGGACCGTGAGATCGCCAGGGCCACGAACGAGCTGGCCCGCTCGCTGGGCGCCTGAAACCGTCGTACGTTGTGCGGTGGGCAGGGAGCCCCGTGCAGGTCCTCAGACGTGATGAAACGGTGAGAACCCCCTGTCACCATGGGTGATGCCTCTCGCCTCCCGGAGCCCGGCAGTGTAGACATGGCACATGGTCCGACTCTTGGGTCGATCCGGGACTCGATCGCCCCTGCGGCCCGGCGCTGCGCCGTCGGCACGGCAGCGGCGGGAGGCGGGCCCGTCGCGGTGGCAACCGGTGGCGGGGCTGCGGTCGGTGCTGGGCGGACGCAGCGTCGCCGGACAGGTGTTCCTGCTCGTCGTGGTGATCGTGCTGCTGCTGGTCGTGGCGGCCGTCGTGGCGCTGGTGCTGCAGGTGCGGCACGACACGACGCAGGAGGCACGCAACCGTTCGCTCGCCGTCGCCGAGACCTTCGCCAACGCGCCGGGCACCGTCGAGGCGCTGCAGGGCCCTGATCCCACCACCGTGCTCCAGCCACGCGCCGAAGCCGCCCGTGAGCGGTCGAAGGTCGACTTCGTCGTTGTCATGAACACCGACGGGATCCGCTACACCCACCCCAAGCCGGACCGGATCGGGAAGAAGTTCGTCGGCACGATCGCACCGGCGCTGGCCGGGAAGTCGTTCACCGAGGAGATCGACGGCACCCTCGGCCCGCTCGTCCAGGCCGTCGTACCGGTGAAGGACCAGGGCGGCCGGGTCGTGGGCCTGGTCTCGGCGGGGATCACGACCAAGAACGTGGGCGGCACCGCCGACCGCCAGCTGCCGCTCGTGCTCGCGGCCGCCGCAGCGGCTCTCGCCCTCGCGACGGCGGGTGCCGCGCTGGTGAGCCGGCGGCTGCTGCGCCAGACCCACGGGCTCGGGCCGCACGAGATGACCCGGATGTACGAACACCACGACGCCGTTCTGCACGCCGTGCGCGAGGGCGTGCTCATCGTCGACGACGGGGGCACCCTGCTGCTCGCCAACGACGAGGCGCACCGTCTGCTCGGGCTGCCCGCCGACGCCGAGGGCCGGCACGTCCTCGGTCTGGGTCTCGACCCGGGCATCGCCGACCTGTTGGCCTCGGGCCGGGTCGCCACGGACGAGGTGCACCTGGTCGGGGACCGGCTCCTGGCCCTCAACCAGCGGACCACGGACCGTGCGGGTGTCCCGCCCGGCAGCGTCGCCACCCTGCGCGACTCCACGGAGCTGCGAGCCCTGTCCGGGCGGGCCGAGACCGCGCGGGAGCGGCTCAACATGCTGTACGACGCCGGAGTGGGCATCGGGACCAGCCTGGACGTGACCCGCACCGCCGAGGAGCTCACCGAGCTGGTCGTGCCCCGGTTCGCCGACTTCGTCGCCGTGGACCTGTTCGACGCCGTACGGGGCGGCGGGCAGCCGAACGCGGCGGCCGCGCTCAGCCGGACCGCGGTGAGCGGGATCCGCAAGGACGCGCCGCTCTACCCGGCCGGGGAGCGGATCAGGTTCGTCGAGTCCTCCCCGCAGGGCCGCAGCCTCGCCACGGGCAGCCCCGTCCTGGAACCCCGGCTGGGCGAGGCCCCGGGCTGGCAGGCGCAGGATCTGGAGCGCTCCGCGCAGATTGTCGCGTACGGCATCCACTCGCTGATCACCGTGCCGCTGCGGGCCGGCACGCTGATACTCGGCGTGGTGAGCTTCTGGCGCTCCGAGAAGCAGGAGCCCTTCGACACGGACGAGCTGGCCCTGGCGGAGGAGCTGGTCGCGCGGGCCGCCGTCTCCATCGACAACGCCCGCCGCTACACCCGCGAGCACAGCATGGCGGTGACGCTCCAGCGCAGCCTGCTCCCGCGTAATCTGCCCGAGCAGGACGCCCTGGAGATCGCCTACCGCTATCTGCCGGCGCAGGCCGGTGTGGGCGGCGACTGGTTCGACGTGCTGCCGCTGTCGGGGGCCAGGGTCGCACTCGTGGTCGGGGACGTCGTCGGCCACGGGCTGCACGCCGCGGCCACGATGGGGCGGCTGCGCACCGCGGTGCACAACTTCTCCGCCCTCGACCTGCCACCCGAGGAACTCATCGCCCTGCTGGACGAGTTGGTCGGCCGGATCGACCAGGACGAGACGGAGGACGACGGCAGCGCCCCGGTCACCGGCGCGACCTGTCTGTACGCCGTCTACGACCCGGTGTCCCGGCGCTGCACCGTCGCCCGGGCCGGGCACCCGCCGCCGGCGCTGGTCCACCCCGACGGCAGTGTGGAGTTCGCCGACGTGCCCGCCGGTCCCCCGCTGGGGCTCGGTGGCCTGCCGTTCGAGACGGCGGAGCTGGAGCTGGAGGAGGGCAGCCGGCTCGTCCTCTACACCGACGGTCTGGTCGAGGACCGGGAGCGGGACATCGACGTCGGGCTGGAGATGCTGCGCGAGGCGCTCGGCCGGGCCGGGCAGTCCCCGGAGGACACCTGCCGGGTCGTGCTCGACTCGCAGCTCACAGCCCACTCCAGCGACGACGTCGCGCTGATCGTGGCCCGGACCCGGGCACTGACCGCCGACCACGTCGCGGAGTGGCCGGTCCCGGCCGACCCGGCCGCCGTGGGCGAGGTGCGGGCAGCGGTCAGCCGGCAGCTGGCCGAATGGGGCCTTCAGGAGCTGACGTTCAGCACCGAGCTGATCCTGAGCGAGCTGGTCACCAACGCGCTGCGGTACGGCGGCGGCCCGATACGCGTGCGGGTACTGCGGGACCGCAACCTGATCTGCGAGGTGTTCGACAGCAGCAGCACCTCGCCCCACCTGCGGTACGCGACCATGACGGACGAGGGCGGGCGGGGCCTGTTCCTCGTGGCACAGCTCGCGGAGCGGTGGGGGACGCGCTATCTGCCCGCTGGGAAGGTGATCTGGGCGGAGCAGCCCCTGCCATAAGGGCGACCAGGGGTTACCCATAAAGTAGCCTTATGAGCTCATAGACCGGACCCTCGTACCGGGTTAGGCATGCCTTAGTTTAAGCTTCCCGTTGAGATCGCTTGTCGCCGCTCGAAGGGAACCTGACCATGCCCCGCCCCCTGCGGGTCGCCATCGTCGGATCCGGCCCCGCCGGGATCTACGCCGCCGACGCCCTGCTCAAGTCCGAGGTGGCCGCCGAACCCGGTGTGTCCATAGACATCTTCGAGCGCATGCCGGCACCGTTCGGACTGATCCGTTACGGCGTCGCTCCCGACCACCCGCGGATCAAGGGCATCATCACCGCCCTGCACCAGGTGCTCGACAAGCCGCAGATCCGGCTCTTCGGCAACGTGGACTACGGCACCGACATCGGCCTGGACGACCTGCGCGCGTTCTACGACGGCGTGATCTTCGCTACCGGCGCGACGGCCGACCGGGCGCTCTCGCTGCCGGGCATCGACCTCGACGGCTCGTACGGCGCCGCGGACTTCGTGTCCTGGTACGACGGTCACCCGGATGTCCCGCGCACCTGGCCGCTGGAGGCGGAGAAGGTCGCCGTGCTCGGCGTCGGCAACGTCGCGCTCGACGTCGCGCGCGTGCTGGCCAAGACGGCGGACGAGCTGCTGCCGACCGAGATCCCGGCGAACGTCTACGAGGGTCTGAAGGCCAACCGGGCCAAGGAGATCCACGTGTTCGGCCGACGCGGCCCGGCGCAGGCCAAGTTCAGCCCGATGGAGCTCCGGGAGCTGGACCACTCCCCCAACATCGAGGTCATCGTCGACCCCGAGGACATCGACTACGACGAGGGCTCGATCACCACGCGGCGCGGCAACAAGCAGGCCGACATGGTGGCCAAGACCCTGGAGAACTGGGCCATCCGCGACGCCGGCGACCGGCCCCACAAGCTCTTCCTGCACTTCTTCGAGTCGCCGGTCGAGGTCCTCGGCGAGGACGGCAAGGTCGTGGGTCTGCGCACCGAGCGCACCGAGCTCGACGGCACCGGCAACGTCAAGGGCACCGGTACCTTCAACACCTGGGACGTCGGCGCGGTGTACCGCGCGGTCGGCTACCTGTCCGACAAACTCCCCAAGCTGCCCTGGGACATCGACTCCGGCACCGTCCCGGACGAGGGCGGCCGGGTCATGCAGGAGACGGGCGAGCACCTGCAGTCCACGTACGTCACCGGCTGGATCCGGCGCGGCCCCATCGGCCTCATCGGGCACACCAAGGGCGACGCCAACGAGACGGTGAAGAACCTGCTGGAGGACTACGCGGGCGGCCGTCTGCACACGCCCGCCACTCCGGCCCCCGAGGCCGTGGACGCCTTCCTGGCCGAGCGCGACATCCGCTTCACCACCTGGGACGGCTGGTACAAGCTGGACGCGGCGGAGAAGGCTCTGGGCGAGCCCGAGGGCCGCGAGCGCGTGAAGATCGTCGAGCGCGAGGACATGCTGCGAGCCAGCGGCGCCTGACCCTTCATACCCCGCAGGGCGGGTTCGGTGGTAATGCCACCGAACCCGCCCTGCTGCGTACTTGAAGCGTGTACGATCCGGATGCTTCACCGAACCATCACATCGCCTTCACCTGAAGGCCATGCAGGGGGGACGAACGTCCATGCGTATACGCCTTGTCGCCACCACGGCCGTCGCCGCCGGGGCACTCACCGCTCTCACGGCGGTTCCGGCCCAGGCCGCCGAGTACGACTCCGCGCTGAAGATCCGGGGCATCCAGTACGACGCTCCGGGCAGCGACTCGAACCGGTGCTCCGGCGGGAACACCGCCGAGGAGTACCTGACCATCAAGAACTACTCGCGCTCCACGACGGTGAACCTCAAGGGGTACGTCGTGAAGGACGCCGCGGGCAACAAGTTCACCTTCACCGCGAGCCACACCCTTCAGCCGGGTGACTACGTGAAGCTGCGCGGCGGCAACGGGGCCGACTCCGACACCAAGAACGTCGTCTACCGCGACAACTGCAACTTCATGTGGAACAACGACAAGGACACCATCTACGTGTACAAGGCGTCCGGCAGCCGGGCCGACGTGCACTCGTACACCAGGAGCGGCTCCGACGCGGACCACAACGGGTACATCACGTACCACGGCTGACCCCTCCGCCGGGCCGGCGCCAGGCCCTCTGGACTCAGAGGGCCGGCAGCCAGCGGTCCAGATAGGCGCGCAGGTCCGTCAGGTCGGTGCCGCCGGCCAGGTAACCCACGTATCCGTCGGGTCTCACGAGGGCATGGGTGAGGCCCGGCCAGGGGCTTTCCGAGCCGAGGCGATGCACGGTCAGCAGGTCGTGCCGTCGGCCCAGGTGCAGGTCCACGGGCCAGAGACGGGCGGGACCGGTGAGCAGCAGATGGTAGCCCGGCCCGACGACGCGTCGCTGGAGTCCGGCCGGGGCGTCGGGCAGGCGGTCTCCGGCGCGCGGGCCCTGTCGCGGGCGGTGTCGCCCTGTGACGGACGCGGGGCCGCGACGATAGTGGACGTCGAGTTCGGACACCGTGCGGAACAGACGGGCTCGGGCACCGGTCGCGCGCAGGAGCAGCGGAGCCACGCGCGGGGCGAGATGCCGGCGAGCCAGCCGTAGGGCCGGGTGACTGCTCGTACCGGCGGTGAAGGCACGGTCGGTGACGCGGCGGACGCCATGGCCGACCGGGGCTCGCTCCGCCTCGTACGTCTCCAGCAACTCCTCGGGCGCCGCGCCGCGGCAGACATGGGCGAGCTTCCAGCCCAGGTTGAGCGCGTCCTGGATGCCGGTGTTCATGCCCTGTCCCCCGGCCGGGCTGTGGATGTGCGCGGCGTCGCCCGCGAGGAAGAACGGGCCCTTGCGGTAGTGGGTGGCGCCGCGGTTGTGGATGCGGAAGCCGCTCATCCAGACGGGGTCGCGCAGGGTCGGTGCGTCGGGGGCCCAGGCGTCGGCGATCTGCTGGAGAAGATGCAGGCTGATCTTGTCGCCGGGAGCGTCCTGTGGGTGCATGGCGATCATCCGCCAGGTGGCCGGGGTGCCGAGCGGGAAGAAGAACAACAGCCCGGCCGCCGTCATGTACGTGTGCGCGGCGCCCGGCGCGAGTCCGTCGGCCTCCAGATCCGCGAGCAGGAACGTCTGCGGATAGGCGTACCCCTCGAAGCCGATGCCCGCCTGGGAGCGCACGGTGCTGTGTGCGCCGTCGCAGCCGACCACGTAGCGGGCGGGTACCGTTTCCTCGGTCCCGTCCCGGTGTCGCAGGCGGCAGGTGACGTACTCACCCTCGGGTTCGGCGCTCAGCAGCTCCGTGCCACGCTCGACCGTCACATCCCGGGCGTCCAGATGAGCCGTCAGGGTGGCTTCCGTCTCCGACTGCGGGAGGAAGAGCAGGAAGGGGTACGGCGTGTCGTCGCAGCCCACGTCGAACACCGGGACGCGCAGCACCCGCCGGGGCAGGTGCAGGTGCAGCCCGACCGCCGCGTTGCCCCGGTCGACGAGGTCGTCCGCCACACCGAACGCGGACAGCATCTCCAGCGTCCGGGGCTGAATCGCCGGGGCGCGTGACTCCTTGGCACGGTCCAGTGAGCGGTCCACGATCCGGAAGGGGGTTTCGCAAGCGCGCAGTTGGGTCGCGAGCGCGAGTCCGGTGGGGCCCGCGCCCACCACGAGCACGTCCAGGGGTGCCGTCATGACGTACACCGTAGACGCGGCCGGCCGGGCGCACGCCGTCCTCGTGCGGCATGCCGGGGCCCTCCGCGACGGATACGTGGCGGAGGGCTCCCGTCCGGTGGTGCCGGCTCAGACCTCCAGGTCGGCTTCGATACGGCGCAGTTGGTGGCGGGCCATCGCGAGGTTGGCCCTGCTGCCGTCGAGCACGAGGTAGAGGAAGAGTCCGCTGCCGCCGCGCCCCTTCAGGAGGCGGATGAGGTGGTACTGGGTGTTCAGGGTGATGAGGATGTCCTCGATCTCCTCCTTCAGGCCCAGGTGCTCCATGGTGCGCAGCTTGGACCGCACGACGTCGGTGTTACCCGCGGCGGCGACCTCCAGGTTGAAGTCCTTGCCGCCGCCGAGGGTGCCGAGGGCCATTCCGCTGGTGTAGTCGACGAGGGCGACGGCCGTCGCTCCGTCGATGGAGCTCAGGCATTCCTTCAGCGCGGTCTCCGTGTTGGCCATGCGATCGGTTCCTTTCCTTCGGTCTTCTGCTTCGGTGGTGTCGGAAGGTTCGGTGGGCTCAGATGCCGGTCTGCGGGCGCGGCAGGTGCGTGGGCCGCTGCGGAGTGCGTACCGGGAGTGTGCCGATGGGGCGGTCCGCCGCCGGGGGCACCGTGGCGAGGCGCTCTTCGGGCGCCGGCCGGTCGGCGTGGCGGCCGGTGCCCGGGCCCACGCGTGTGGCCAGCAGGTCGGCGATCCGTGCGCCGCTGCGCCGGCCTTCGAGGTGGAGGCGGCCGACGTTGACGCGGTCCTCGGCGAGGAGGGTGAGTACGGCGGTGGTGCCGGCGGCGTAGGTGGAGACGTAGCCACCGGAGCCCCGCACCAGCAGTTCGCGGAAGTCGCCGCGGGCGGTGGCGTCGGTCATGCGGTAGGCGACCCCGAGGGCGGCGGCGGTGAGCGCCGCGAGTCCCTCCGGTTCGGTGTCCGGCACGTCGTGGGCGAGGACGAGTCCGTCGACGGTGGCCGCGAGGGAGCCCGCCAGCCGGGGTATGCGGGTGCGGAGCCGACGCAGTTCGTCCAGGACGTCGGTCTCGACGGCCATGAGCAGTCTCCTTTCGGCACGCTGTCTTCGCGCGCGGATCACAGTGCCTCCAAGGCGTGCAGGAGCCGTCGCAGCAGTGCGGTGTCGGGCTCGTCCGGTGCGGCGGGACGAGGAGTGGGGCCCGGCTCGGCGGACACGGGGGCGGAGGCTGGGACTGGGGGCGGGGAGGGCGCGGGGGCCGGGGGGGCTACGGGAGCCACCAGTCCGGCGGCGGCGAGGCGGCGGAGTTCGACAAGGGTGTGGAAGGTGCGGCAGGCCAGGGCCGTGGCGATCTGGGCGGCGGTGCGGACGCCGTCCACCTGGGCGAGGGTCCGGCCGCGGCGGACCGGCAGGTCGGCGGCGTCCGGGCCGGGGAGGCGGGCGAGCGGCGCGCGGTCGACGGCGGGCTCGGGCCATATGCGGTGCAGCAGTTCGCGGCGGCGTCTGGACTCGCGCAGGACGGTCTCCACCGGTACGGACCGGACCGCGCCGAGCCAGTGTGCGGCTCCGGGGCGGAACCGGAGAGCCGGTCCGTCGTGGGCGAGGACGAAGTACGCCGCGTCGAAGAGGGCGCCCAGGTGGCACAGTTCCAGCGCGCCGGCGGCGAGCTGACCGCTGTCCACCAGCTGCCGTCCGACGCGGCAGCGGCGCCCGGCCCGGTCGATCGCCTCCCACCAGCCGTCCGGGGCGAGCGCACCGCTGTGGGTGAGCAGGTCGCCGAGGTCGGGTGTGACGGCGGATTCGACGTGGACGACGTGTCCGGTCGCGAGGTAGACGATCCCCGACTCGGTGGACAGGGCGCCCGTCGCCCCCTGTGCGGCGAGGGTGCTCAGCAGGGCGGAGGCCGGTTCGTCCGTGCGCGGGGCCCGGGTCGGTGTGGTCATCCGAGCACCAGCCGGTCCGTCAGCTCGGCCAGCCGGATGCGGGCCAGGGCCAGGTTCCCCTCGCTGCGGTCGAGCCATAAGTGCACGAACACGGTGCTGTCGAAGGTCGTCGTGACGAACCTGAGCAGGTGGTACGAGTCGGCGTTCGTGATGATCAGATCCTGTACGGGGGGTTCCTTGCCGGAAGGCCCGTCGGGGCCGCCGGGCGATGCACCGGTGCCGTCACCCGACGGTCCGCCGGTGAGGGCGAGAACGCCGCTCTCGGTGGCGAGGCGGGCGAGCTCGGCGGTTTCCGCAGCCGTCTCCTCCGCGTCGCCGCCGGGTGCGTCACCCACCGCGCCCAGGGCGAGACCACTGATCCAGTCGACCACCGACGCCCCTCGAGCACCTGGCAAGCGCATGGCTTCCAGCAGACTCTCGTCGATTCCGGGCACGCCGAATCCCCTCCCCCTGCACGGCCGTTCCCGCGAACGTGAGCACGACACTACGGAATGTGGTGGGCGCAGGTGAACGCTTTGGCATTTTCCAAGCGAATGTGCAGTGGAGCGGGCAGGGGTGCGACGTGATCGATCCAAAGCGAGCAGGACCTGTCCCGCCAAGCTGCGGGACTCTCGACTGGCGTCCTGACCAGCCTTGGTCCCTTTGACGAGTCATCGGAGTTGCCGGCCGACGGTCCAGCGGTACAGCCCGAGGCACGGTGGACTGCCGAGCCAGGCCGGTAGACCATGCGGTGAAGGGTGACGGAGGAGGCAGGGTGGATCAGAGGTCAGCGGCAGCTTCCCGTGCGCGGGCGAGCCGGGAACAGGCGAAGGCGACAGACGCTGTGGAGCGTGAGCGCTGGGACACGGCGCTACGACACAGCAAGAGCGCGGTGGCCGCGGCCGAAGAGGCGGTGGCGATAGCTGACCAGGACGACGACGTTGTGCTGCTGGCACAGACTCTGACCGTCCAGAGTCAGATCCATGAGTCGCTCGGCGACGGCGGTAGGGCGCTGTCCGCGGCACGAGAGGCGCTGGACGTCTACTCGAGACTCGATCGCGAGGTGAACAACCCTCAACGGGTCACCCGTCGGCTGGCGGACGACTCGGTACTGTTCCCGGCCGGCAACAGCCCGCTCAAGGACCGGTTCGCGTGGCTGTATGCCCAGACTGCGGACGCGCAGTTGGATCTGGCCAGGCTCATCGCCGAACACCAGGCCACGACCGGAGCAGCCGAGGCGCGGCGGCTGGCGCAGGTGGCGCTCGAAACCTTCCGGGAACTGGCACGGTACAGCGACCGGTACGCGGCCAAGGCCGATCAGATAGCGGGCGGGCGCCAGGCGGTGATCGAACGGCTTGCCGGTCGCGGCCCGGCCGAGGTGACGTCCCGGCCTCTCGCGGCGGAGGACCTCACCCGGCAGGCCGCACGGATCGAGGAGACAGAAAGGAAGCAGCTGCAGACTCAAGCAGCGCAGGCGGAATCGCTCGCGAACAAGGCGAGGTTCGACTACGCGGCCCACCGCCACGCCGAGGCGGTCGAGAACATGGGGAGGGCCGTCAAGACATACCGGGAAGTCGTTCCGCACAGCGTGTGGCACAAACGAGAACTGGCACGGGCCTTGTTCGACTACGCCCATCACCTCGAAGCACACGGAAGCAGGAGTCAGGCGGTGGAGGTGATGAACGAGGCCGGTCTCCTCTTCGCGCAGGTGTATGAGAACAGCGACCGTCGCTTCGCGGACGAGGTGGCGCTGTGCGCCCGCGAGTCACGCCGCCTGCGGCTGGTGCGGTTGCACCTGCGCCGCCGACGCACTTTCGTGCCACCGCTCGCGATGTGACCGAACGAGGCCCCCCGGCGTGCTCATCGACGCCGTCGGCATGGCTGATCGCCACACGCCAGTCCCCTGGCGACGGCCCGGTAGGTCCCGACCGCTTCCTCGGCCGGCACTGAGCCTCGGCCACGGTCTCCAGGACGACGCCGGCGAGGATATGGCAGTGGCAGCTGGAGCCGCGCGTCGGCTGCCACGACTTTCCTGGTCCGCGATGAAAGGTCCCGGGCACCGCCGTCGAACCTCGGGGATTGGCCCACGCAGACCGTGTCGCGCAGGTCGAGCCCCTCGCGCAACTCGACCACGCCCTGGGCGCAACAGTCAGTGAGGCACAACGGTCCCCCGACAACTCGGCCGCCTCCGAGCGGCCCGAATCGACGTGGTCGAACAGCACCACCCGGTGGTGCTCGGACAAGTCAGGCAGGGCCAGCCGCCACATGTTCTGATCGCAGCCGAAGCCATGAGCCAGCACCACCGCCCGCCCTTGCGGGCTACCGGTGACGGTGCGTTGCTCCTGCGAGCAATGTCCATGCCCGGCAGCCTCAATCAGGCGCACCGCAATGACCGCGAGCATGACCGGGGGCGTGGTGGCGACCGTCGGGGTCAGCGGTGGGTGAGCATGCCTTCGCGCAGTCGGGCGAGTGTGCGTGACAGGAGGCGGGAGACGTGCATCTGGGAGACGCCGAGGTGTTCGCCGATCTGGGCCTGAGTGAGTTCCTCGACGAACCTCATGTGGATGATCTGGCGGTCCCGCTCGCCGAGTTCGGCGATCAGCGGGGCCAGGGTATGGAAGTCCTCCACCAGTTCCAGCGCCCGGTCTTCGGCGCCGATGAAATCCTGCAGGGCGGTTTCGCCGTCCTCGCTGCCGCCGATCGCGGCGTCCAGGGAGGAGGAGTTGTAGCCATTGGCGGCCAGACGGGCCTCCCTCACCTCGTCCTCGGGCAGGCTCATCAGCTCCGACAGTTCCTTGACCGTGGGCGTGCGGCCGAGCCGGCTGCGCAGCTCCTCGGTGGCGCGAGCGAGCTGGACGCGGGCTTCCTGCAGCCGGCGCGGCACATGCACAGCCCAGGTGGTGTCGCGGAAGAACCTCTTGATCTCTCCCACGATGTAGGGGATCGCGAAGGAGGTGAACTCCACTTCGCGCGTCAGCTCGAACCGGTCGATCGCCTTGATCAGGCCGATCATGCCGACCTGGACGATGTCCTCCATCTCCTCCGCGCCGCGGCTGCGGAAACGGCCGGCCGCGTAGCGGACCAGGGACATGTTCATCTCGATCAGCGTGTTGCGGGCGTAGCTGTACTCGGGCGTGCCCTCTTCCAGGACCGCCAGCTGGTCGAAGAACAGCCTGGAGAGCTCGCGGGCGTCCTTGGGCGCCAGCCGGGAGGGATCAGCGATCTCCGGCAGCTCGCTCGTCTGCGTGTCCGCTGCCGGAATGCTCATGAGCGCCATTCTGTTCCCTCCCGGGGATCGAGCCAGCCGCTACTGTCTGCTCAAACGGCCGACGCGGCTGCGCTTACCCCTTCGTCCTGCGCTTACGCCTGCGCTTTGTGCGAATCGAGCCCGGTCTTTCGTGAGAGGCGGCTGGGCAAACGCGGCCCTCGCCCGCCCCGCTCCCCAGCGGCCCCCCAGTCCGGGGACGGAATGGGGGGTCGGCACATGAGAGCGAGTGGGCCCGCCACGTTGTCCGGTCAGCCGGGGAGGTAGAAGCGAATGGTGGTGCCGCCGGGGCCGGTGTGGACACGGACGAGGTCGGCGACCTGGTTGACGAGCAGGAGTCCACGGCCGCCGGGCTGCGTGGGATGGGGCGGGCGTCGGCCGGCCAGAGGATCGGTCAGCTGTCCGCCGTCGTGAACCTCGCAGACGATCCGGTCGCTCTCGGCCCAGATCCGCAGCGTCCCCGAGCCGGCGCCGTGGACGACGCTGTTGGTGGTCAGCTCCGCCACCGCGAGTTCCAGATCCCCCAGTTTCACGCCGGACACGCCCAGGGATCGCGCCCGGGACACGGCGAAGTCGCGGGCGTGGGGCAGTGTCCGGGCGGCGAAAGGGCAGACCGCTGCGCCGAGTGGGGCGAGCAGGGGCTCGTTGTAGCGGGCGATGATCTGCTCGGGGCTGTAGGCGGTGGATTGCTTCTCGCCGTCTGCGTCGATGACGACCGGGTGGGTCGCCAGGGCGTCGCTGAGGGCCTGCTTCTCCAGCTGCCCGGCGTCGTAGGGGCACAGGATGGTTACCGCGCGCCCGGTGAAAGCGGCGTTGATCAGCGCCTCGTGCTGGACGCACGCCGGGTACTCGGCGGCGGAACGGCTTTGCCAGATCGGCTCGCCGATGATGCGGACCCGGCGGACGCCCGGGTGGGCGTCGGCGAACTTGCGCAGCACGCTGGGGATGATGCGGCCGGGGTTGCGGCCGGCTTGGGTCATGTCTATGAAGCGGACCTCCGCCGATCGTTCACCTAGCCCCTCGCGGATCAGCTCCAGGCGATCCGGCGGGGCGGCGACGGCTGCGGGCTCACCGGCGTCCAGCCCTTCCCGCAGGAAGGGAACGGTTCCCGCGATGTACTGGTCGCTGCCGCGGTAGAAGAGCGCCGGGTGAACGAACGGCTCGTGCGAGGTGGCTGTGCCCATCACGAAGCCACCTCGATCGCGGCAAGCCCGGGCCAGAAGAGCTCAAGGATGCGGGGCAGCTGCGCGGGAGGTCGGTGCAGCACGATCCGCTGTCCTTCGGAGAGCCGCTGGGCGGTGACCGCCAGGTCCGTCACACCGGCCACGTCGACGAACCCTACGTGGGACAGATCGACATGCAGCACGTCCGTGCGGCGCTCGACCAGCTGCTTCAGCGCCTGCTGCCAAACGGTCCGTGTGTTCATGCTGATCTCTCCGATCGCCCCCAGCCCGGAACTGTCAGGCAACGGATTGATCTGCAGTACCGCGCCACGTGGTGGCGCGACGGACGGCTCGCCCGCGTCAGGTGGGACATCCACGCTCTCCCCCAGTTCCCCGGGCTCGGCCGCACGGCGGCCCTAGGCTGATCAGCCGGCACGATACCCGCCAGACGCCGAGGACGCCCAGCCCGGCCAAGAGGTGGAATGCACCCGGCAGCCTCTCACGGCCGGCGCGAACTGTGGTCCGCGCCTCTCATCCCTGCCGGTGGAGAGTCATGGGCCCCGCTCCGTCGAAGTCTTCCCGTAGTGGCGGCTCACGCCTGGAAGGGGCGAGCTCAGGGGTCGAGGCTGAGTTCGGCCCAGACCGTTTTGCCAGGGTGGCGTGGCGTGACGCCCCAGCGTAGGGCGAGTCGTTCGACGAGCTGCATGCCGAAGCCGCCGGGCTCCGTGTTCTTGGTGGCGCGTACCCGCGGCCGGCAGTTGCTGTGATCGCTGACCGCGATGCGCAGCAGCCGGCCGGTCCAGGTGAGTCGGATCAGGGGTGGACCATCGCCGTGCCGGATGGCGTTGGTGATCAGTTCCGAGACGAGCAGTTCGGCGGTCTGGATCACCGGGTGGCGGCGCAGCGGCCCGCCGAAACCCTCCACGCAGTCGCGCACCCAGTGCCGGGCGGCCGCGATGCTCGCCGTGACTGCGGGGAAGCGCGACTCGCAGGACGGAATGGTCGGTTCGCCGTTCACGAGCTTCCTCCAGCGTGGGTGGCCCTGCACCGCCGGCTGACACGGGGCGCAGCCGGTGGCAGCCGTCTGTCGGGTTACCACTGCCTGCCTGGTGAACCATCTGTGTCGGCCGGTGGAGCGTCAGATTCTATGAAGGTCGTCCGTCGAAACAGGAACAGGGTTGGTGGTGGCGGGCCGGCGGGCGCTGGCAGAATCTCATCCCGTCACAGGCGATGAGGCCACACCGGTCGCGCCGCCGTTGTGGCCTGAGGGTGAGGGAGTCGGCATGGAGCAGGTTTCGGATGTCGAGATTCCACTGGACCGTGATGTGTTCCTGCGGACATTGGTGCGTGAGCTGGCGACGTCGCTGGAGTCGGTGATCGGCCTGGAGGAGGCGTCGGGCTACGTCAGCCTGGTGGGGCAGGCCGTCGGCACGCACATCGACGAGATGTACCTCAAGGCGCTGGGAGCCGACCGGCTCACAGGTGAGCAGGTCGCCGAGGCACTCGTCGATCTCAAGCGCCGCATCAACGGTGACTTCCACGTCATCGAGCACGACGAGAAGAAGATCGTGCTGGGCAACCGGGTGTGCCCGTTCGCCGAAAAGGTGGTGGGCCGGGAGTCGATGTGCATGATGACGTCCAACGTCTTCGGCACCATCGCCGCCCGCAACCTGGGCTACGCGCGGGTAGAACTGGAGGAGACCATCGCGCGCGGCGACGCGGGCTGCCGCGTGGTGGTGCACCTGGTCCCCGACGTGGAGGCCGGGACGGCGAGTGGCCGTGAGTACTTCGGCGATGCGGCTGTGGCTCCATGACCCTTGGCCTCTTCCGGGCCATCACCAAACCGCTGCCTCACCCGGTGCTGTTGTGCGGGGCCGACGGCCGCGTACTGGCCGCCAACCCGGCGGCCGGCCGCTGTGACGACCGGCTGCGGCCGGGCACCAGCCTGTTCGACCTACGGCCCGACGACACATCGTGGCTGCGTCAGCAGCTGGCTGTCTGGCTGCGCAGTGGCAGCCCCGTGCCCGGCGCGCTGGTCCTCAAGGACGCCGACGGCCGCATGCGGCGTTTTCGCTGTCACGGGGCGCGGGCCACCTGGTGGGACGGCCCGCAGCCGACGGCACAATTGCATCTTGTCGAGGCCGGGGCGTCCGACCGGTTCGTCATGCTCAGCCAGCAGGTGGAGGCGTTGAACCGGGAGGTGGCCTTCCGCCGGGCCACCGAAGTGGACCGGGCACAGTTGCTGGCCGCCGAACAGGCCGCCCGTGCCCAGTTGCAGCACCTGTACGACCTGACCGCCGCCCTGGCCGGCGCGATCACCCTCGCCGAGGTCTCCCGCGTCGTCAGCGAGGTTGCGCCGGCCGCCCTGGAGGCCACCGTGGCGGATCTCTATCTGCACTCGGCCCGGCTGGTGCCGCCCCTGCAGCCAGAGGACCACCGTCTGCCGGCTGACGTGGGGGGCTGGACGGACCTGGACCGGCCGTCTTCCTCGGACGGCTCGCCTCCCGGTGAAGCCCCGGACGCGGTTCCCCTCGCCCTGTCGCTGGAGGCGGACGGCGTCCAGCTGGGCATGCTGATCGTCTACGGCTCACACAGCTCCACCGCTCCCGAGCATGTGACGGCCGTGACCCAGCAGATCGCCCAGGCCCTGCGCCGCGCCGGACTGCACGAGCACGAGCACCGGGTCGCCGAGCGCCTGCAGCTCAGCCTGCTGCCACAACTGCCGCACCTGCCCGGGCTGCAGACGGCCACCTGCTACGCACCAGGGAGTGACCTGCTCTCGGTCGGCGGCGACTGGTACGACGTCTACGACGTGGACGCCGATCACGTCGGCCTGAGCATCGGCGACGTCGCCGGCCACGGGCTGCATGAAGCGACCGTCATGGCACAGATCACCGCCGCCCTACGCAACATCGTGCCGCGCTGCGGCACCGACCCCGCCGCTGTCCTCGACGAACTCAACACCTTCCTGGGCCGCTACCATCCCGACCGCATGGCCACCGCCTGCTACCTGGTCTTCGACCGCCGCACCCGCGCCCTGACCTACGCCAGAGCCGGCCATCCGCCGCCACTTCTCATCCACTCCGACGGCACCAGCGCCTACCTCGACCACGCCACCTCACCACCGCTCGGACCCATCCGGAACGTCTGCTACCGACAGGCCGAGACCACCGTGACCGAGAGCGACACCCTGCTGCTGTACACCGACGGGCTGATCGAACGCCGTAGCGAAGACCTCGCCATAGGAATGCAACGGCTGACGGAGTTCGCCCGCACCACCGGCGGCCTTGACATCACCCAGCTGTGCGACCGGTTCCTGCACCACCAGCCCGAGGCGGCGTTCCCAGACGACCGGGCCCTGCTCGCCGTCCGCTTCCCCCCACCGGCCTGACCGACCCGCCACCGAGGACGACAGGCCAGCGGCAGCGGCAGCGGTTGTAGGTGTCAGGAATTCTGCCAGGGCGTCGGTGCGTTCGGTGTTGCCGGTGTAGCGCCACAGGTAGGCCTATTCGTCGAGCAGGGTACGGTGGGAGCGTTCGACCGTGCCGTTGCTCTGGAGCCCGTTGGCGCGGATCGGTTTGCGGCTCGCGCCGAGGTCGGGCCAGGGCCTGCTGCCATGTACCGCGGCTCGGCGTAAGACCGTAAGAAGTGCCCGACCGCCTTCCGTCCGGCGGCCACGAATGCAGGCGCGTCCTGGCGGGGGCGGCCGCGGCGCTGTCGGCCATGTCCGGGAGCATGCTGCTCGTCGTCCTCGGGCCGCTGGCCCCGCCGCCACGGCCGTCGACACCTGGCGACCATGGCGCTGTCACCCTCCGGACCCGCCCGGAGCGAAACGGAGACCGCATGCCTTCCGACACCGCACGCCGCCGCTGCGCCGTGGTGGGACTGGGCGCCCGCGCCCGGATGTTCACCGCGGCGCTCGCCGGTCCCTACGCGGACCGGATCGACCTGGTGGGCTTCTGCGATGTCAATCCACACCGCATGGCGGTGCACAACGAGTGGATCGGCGCCTCGGTACCCGCCTACGACGCTGAGGACTTCACCGAGATGCTGCGCCGCGAACGCGTCGATCTCGTCGTCGTCTGCACCGTGGACCGGACCCACGACCACTACATCGTCGAGGCTCTGGAGGCCGGCTGCGACGTGGTCACGGAAAAGCCTATGACGACGGACGCCGACCGCGCCCGGCGCATCCTCGACGCGCAGCGGCGCACCGGCCGCGAGGTGCGGGTCGCCTTCAACTACCGCTACAACCCGGTGCACGCCGCCGTCCGGGAGACCCTCGCGGCCGGGGAGATCGGCGAGGTCGGCTCCGTGCACTTCGAATGGCTGCTCCACCTGCGACACGGCGCCGACTACTTCCGGCGCTGGCACCGCGAGAAGGCCAACTCCGGCGGTCTGATGGTGCACAAGGCCACCCACCACTTCGACCTGGTCAACTGGTGGCTGGGCACCGAGCCCGAGACGGTGTACGCGCACGGCGGGCTGTTCTTCTACGGCGACGAGGCGGGCACACGGCGCGGCCTCGCCCGTGACTACGCGAGGGCGCACGGCTCACCGGCGGCGGCGGACGACCCGTTCGCCGTACGCATGGCCGACTCGCCTCTGCTCTCCGCGCTGTATCTGGACGCGGAGGCCGAGGACGGCTACCACCGGGATCAGAACGTCTTCGGACCCGGGGTGACCATCGAGGACGACATGGCGGTGCTGGTCCGCTACGCGACCGGCTCCACCCTCACCTACCACCTCACCGCCTATGCCCCGTGGGAGGGGTACCGGATCGCCTTCAACGGCAGCGAAGGCCGCCTCGAGCTGCTGGTGGAGGAGTCCACCTGGGCCCGGCCGCCGGTGCGGGTCCAGGGCGGGAGTGCCGTGTTGCACGGGGAGTCGGTGGGCGACACGGCGGGACGCACGGAGCTGATGCTGCGCCGGTTCTGGGAGCCGCCACGGGAACTGAAGGTACAGACCGAGGAGGGTGGCCACGGCGGCGGGGACGCACGCATGCTCGAGGACCTCTTCGGTGAGCCCGTGCCCGATCCGCTGGGCCGGGCGGCGGACGCGGTCGACGGGGCACGCTCACTGGTCACAGGCCTCGCCGCGAACCGCTCCTTCGAGTCGGGGGGCCCGGTGCGCACCAGGGACCTGCTCGACGTGTGACAGGGCCTGCCCAGCGAGTATGACGACCGTTATAGAGCCGGTGTAGGGTCGTCTTATAACGACTGTCATAGGAGGTGGCCGATGACCATCATCACCGTGAACACGCCACAGGGGCGCCTGAGCCTGGAACAGCGCCGCACGCTGGCCGGGACGCTCACGGACGCGGTGCTCGTGCCTGAGGTCGGCCGGGTTTCGCCGCCCGCGCGGGCCGGGTTCCAGGTGCTCTTCACGGAGCGGGAGCCGGACATGATGGCCATCGGCGGCCGGCTGGTGCCGGACGCGGAACTAACGGCCGACGTCATGGTGATCGACGTGGCGGTCATGGACGGGGACTGGCCTCGCGAGGTCCGGGCCGAGGTGATCGAGCGGATCCTGGCCGCCCTGGCCGATGCTTGCGGACTCGCGGAGCCGTCACCGGCCTGGTGGGTCACGTTCCGGGTGATCGAGGAGGGCAGTTGGGGTGCGCGCGGTGGCGTGCTGTCCATCCTCAGCCTGCTGGACAGCGGCGTCTTCTCGGAGGAGAAGGCCGAGCGGATCCGAGCGGCGGTCGGCGTCTGAGCCCGGGCGACGTGCACCGGGGGTGACCTGCCGCCGCGTCAGGGAAGTGCCTGCTCCGCCCAGATGACCTTGCCGTCGTTCGTGTGCCGGGCGCCCCAGCCCTGGCACGTCTGGGCCACGAGGAGCAGGCCGCGGCCGCCCTCGTCGTAGGTGCGGGCCCGCCGCATGTGCGGGGCGGTGGTGCTGCCGTCCGACACCTCGCAGATGAGGGTGCGGTCGTAGATCAGCCTCAGCTCGATGGGGGGTTCGGCGTGCCGGATGGCGTTGGTGACGAGCTCGCTGACCACCAGTTCGGTGACGAACGCGCAGTCGTCGAGGCCCCATTCGGCCAGTTGCCGGCACGCGTTCTTGCGTGCCACGGCGACCGCGGCGGTGTCGGGTGGTATGTCCCAGGCGGCCACGTGGAAGGCGTCCAGGGCTCGGGTGCGGGCCACGAGCAGGGCCACGTCGTCGGCCGGCCGTTCCGGGAGCATGGTCCGCAGCACCGCGTCACAGGTGTCCTCGAGTGAGGCGTCGGCGGTCTGGAGTGTGCGCAGCAGGGTGTCCATGCCCTCGTCGATGTCACGGGACCCCGCTTCGACGAGACCGTCGGTGTACAGCGCGAGCACGCTGCCCTCGGGCAGTTCTCGTTCGACGGCCTCGAAGGGCAGACCGCCGAGCCCCAGGGGGAGCCCCGCGGGTATGTCGAGGAACTCCGCGCGGCCGCCCGGCGTGAGCAGCACCGGGACGGGATGCCCCGCGCGTGCCAGGGAGCACCGGCGGGAGACCGGGTCGTACACGGCGTACAGGCAGGTGGCCCCGATGTCGCCGGTGCCGTCGGCGCCCGCGGCCAGGTGACTGACCAGGTCGTCCAGGTGGGTGAGCAGCTCGTCGGGAGGGAGGTCGACATCCGCCAGGGTTCTGACGGCGGTCCGCAGCCGCCCCATGGTGGCCGACGCCTGGATGCCGTGGCCGACGACGTCGCCGACGACCAGTGCGACGCGGGCGCCGGACAGCGGGATGACGTCGAACCAGTCCCCGCCCACCCCGGCCTGGGCGCTGGCGGGCAGGTAGCGGGAGGCGACGTCGAGGGCGGACTGCTCGGGCAGCCGTTGCGGCAGGAGGCTGCTCTGCAGCGTCAGGGAGGTGGCGCGCTCTCGGGTGAACCGGCGGGCGTTGTCGATGCAGAGGCCGGCTCTGTCGGTGATCTCCTGGCCGAGCAGCAGGTCGTCCTCTTCGAAGGCTTCGGGGTTGCGGTGACGGGAGAAGGTGGCCACCCCCAGGGTGAGGCCGCGTGCGCGCATGGGCACGGCCAGCACGGAGTGGAACCCGAACCGGCGCATCCGTTCCCCGCGCTCGGGGGTCTGGCGCAGCACGTGCTCCATGGCCTCGGGGGTGACGTCGTGGATCAGCGGGCGGCCGGCGGCCAGGCACTCGGCCGCCGTCGACCTGTCCGGGTAGACGGCCACGGTCCCGTTCGGAACCACGGCCTCGGGACAGCCGTCGAGAACCGACTGGTGGGCGACGCGACGCAGCCGCACGGGGCCGTGGGGGGAGCCCGTGGGCGGGTCGTCGCCGTCGTCGATCGACGGCAGCAGGTCGACGGTGACGAAGTCGGCGAGCCGCGGTACGGCGACGTCCGCGAGTTCCTGCGCGGTGCGGACCAGGTCCAGCGTGCTGCCGATGCGACGGCTCGCCTCGTTGACCAAGGCCAGCCGCTGCCGGGCCTGGTGCTGCTCGGTCATGTCGTGCGCCGAGAGCAGCACGCCCTGTGTCCGGCCGTCGCCCGCCCGGATTGGGGCGAGGGAGACGGTCCACACGCTCGGGCGTTCATGGCCGGCGAGCTGCAGGGAGACCTGGAGGTCCTGACGCTCACCGGTGTCCAGCGCTCGCCGCATGGCCTGCTCGGTGAGGTCGGCCTGCGGGTGGTGCACGATCTCCGAGACACGCAGCCCGCGCATCGCCTCCTCGGGCAGGCCGATCACCCGTTCCATGTCGGCGTTGGCCATGACCAGCCGCAGGCCGGTGTCGTACAGCGCCGTCGTGCAGGTGGACTGGGCGAAGCTCCTCCTGAGGAACGCCTCGTCGTCCGGGCTCACCTCCGGGCGGCCGGCCGCTGTGAGCAGCAGCCATTCGCTGTGGCCGCCGTCGTTGCGCCGGAGGTGGGCCAGGAGATTCACGGTCAGGGGGTGTCCCTCGCGGTGCAGGAGCGCCGCCGGGCCGTTCCACCTGGGGAGGGTGAGCAGGGAATCGAGGAGGCCGGGCGGGGGCTCGTCGGCGAGCAGCACGGACCCGGGCCGGCCGACGACTTCCGAGGTTCGGTAGCCGAGCAGCCTGTGTGCCCCTTGGCTCCACCCCGTGACGACGCCGCGCTCGTCCACGACGGCCTTCGCGGTGAGGGCATCGCCGGTCAGGCCCTCAGGCGGTGCCCCGCTGCCCTCGCCCGGGACGGACGCAGATCTCGCCATGGAGCCTCAACCCGCCTCACCCTCTAGGCATCCTTCTTACTACTTCGTTTTGATATGCCCCAAGAATGACAGATATCTCCTTCGCCAGGTTGAATGGCCAGGGAGGCTGGTGAGCAGCGTGTGCCTCACCACCGACCAGGGGCGGAGGTCGTGATCATGTCTGTCGACGGTGAGCTGAGCTGGCCGGACGCGGCCGAGTGGACCGGGAAGATCTACAGCGAGGGCTGGCAGGCCGCCGGGGGCGGCACCCGCGGGGTCGTCGAACCGGCCACCGGAGAGGCTCTGGCGGAGGTGGGCCTGGCCTCTGCGGCGGATGTCGAACGGGCGGGTGCCCGGGCCGCCCGGGCCGCGACGGAGTGGGCGGCGGCCACCGTGTCCGACCGGGTCGATGTGCTGATGCGCGCGGACCGCGCCCTACGTGAGCGCACCGGAGCGGTCCGGGAATGGATCGTCCGGGAGACGGGGGGCGTCCCGGCCAAGGGCGACTACGAGATCGCCGCCGGCCTCGCTCAACTGCGGAACGCGGTCGGGCTCGCCTCGCGGCCCCCGGGGGAGGTGCTCGTACCGCAGGTGCCCGGCGGGACGAGCCTGGCGTGGCGGGTGCCGCTGGGGGTCGTGGGGGTCATCACGACGTGGAACGCGCCGCTGCTGTTCGCGATGCGGGCGCTGGCGCCGGCGCTGGTCCTGGGCAACACCGCGCTGCTCAAGCCCGACCCCCTGACTCCGGTCTCGGGGGGTGTCCTGGTCGCGCGGCTTTTCGCGGAGGCCGGGCTGCCCGAGGGTGTGCTGCACGTCCTTCCGGGCGATGCGGCGACGGGGCGTGCGGTCGTCGCCGACCGCAATGTCGCGATGATCTCGTTCACCGGCTCCACCGAGGCGGGGCGGGAGGTGGCCCGGATCGCCGGCGAGGGGCTCAAGCGTGTGTCCCTGGAGCTGGGCGGCAAGAACTCGATCGTCGTCCTGGAGGACGCGGACGTGGAGGCGGCCGCCGTGGCCGGGGCCATGAGTTCGTTCGGCTACCAGGGTCAGGCCTGCGTCGCGGCCGGACGCCACGTCGTCCACGCCGACATCGTCGAGGCGTACACCGAGGCGCTGGTCCGGCAGGCGAAGGCGCTGCCGGTGGGAGATCCACGCGACGAGGGCGTGGCGCTCGGTCCGGTCGTCGGCGAACGGCAGGCGGCCCGGATCGCGCGGATCGTGGACGAGAGCGTGGACGCCGGAGCACGCGTACTGGCCGGGGGCACCCGCGAGGGGCTCTTCTACCCGCCCACCGTGCTGGACCGTGTCGAGCGGTCGATGCCGGCCTTCCACGAGGAGATCTTCGGGCCGGTCGCACCAGTCATCCCCTTCCGCCACGAGGACGAGGCCGTGGAGATCGCCAACGACACGGCGTACGGCCTGGCCGCCGCCGTCCACTCCCGGTCCGTGCCGCGGGCGACGGCCCTCGCTCAGCGGTTGCGCGCGGGCATGATCCACATCAACGACGTGTCCGCCAAGGACGCCGCGAACGCGCCGTTCGGCGGCATGGGGATCTCGGGCAACACCTCCCGCATCGGCGGCACCGCCAGCCTGGAAGCGTTCACGCAGTGGCGCTGGATGACGGCTCCCGGGCCGTCGTGACCCCACCCGAGGGTGGAGCGAAACATTTCGCTCTCAGCATCGAATGCTGCGAGATGTATTGACGACCCGTCAGGTACTGCTCATATCATCCAGGACGTTCGATAGGACAGCTGACGTTCGGAATACAGAACACAGGTCCCTCCCGCCCTTCATGGCAGCCCCCACCCCCAAGGCGGATTTCGAATGACATGGACAGGTCATATCCTCAGTCGTCGCGCGGCCCTGGCCACGACCGGCGGCCTGGCCGTCGGCGCCCTGCTGCCTCCCGGCCCGGCGGAAGCAGCCGCGGCCGGACCGGGCGCGACCTACCCGAACCCCTTGATCTGGCAGGACTTCGCGGACATCGACATCATCCGCGTCGACAACACCTACTACTGCTCCGCCTCGACGATGCACTACTCGCCGGGCGCCCCCGTCCTGCGCTCGTACGACCTGGTGAACTGGGAGATCGCCGGCCACGCGGTGCCCGTCCTCGACTTCGGCGCCAAGTACGACCTGAGCGGTGGACGCGGCTACGTCCGGGGAATCTGGGCCTCGTCGCTGGCGTACCGCCCCGCCGACCGGACGTTCTACTGGCTCGGCCAGATCGATTTCGCCCGGACCTACGTGTATACGGCCCGATCCGTCGAGGGCCCCTGGAGCAGGCACGCGACGCTCCCCCAGGTGTACTACGACGCGGGCCTGCTGGTGGACGACGACAACACCCTCTACGTGGCGTACGGCAACGGCACGATCAGCGTGGCCCAGCTGTCCGGGGACGGCCGCAGCCAGGTGCGGACCCAGCAGGTGTTCAGCACCCCTTCGGGGATCGGCACGCTGGAGGGCTCCCGCTTCTACAAGATCAACGGGAACTACTACATCTTCCTGACCCGCCCGGCCAACGGCCAGTACATCCTGCGGTCCACCAGCGGCCCCTTCGGCCCCTACACCCTGCGGCAGGTCCTGCTCGACCTGCCCGGGCCGATCTCCGGCGGCGGCGTTCCGCACCAGGGCGGGCTGGTGCGAACCCAGAACGGCGCCTGGTACTACATGGCGTTCGTCGACGCCTACCCCGGCGGCCGCATGCCCGCCCTGGCACCCGTCACCTGGACCTCGGACGGCTGGCCGGTCATCCAGCTCGTGAACGGCGCGTGGGGCAGGTCGTATCCCACTCCGGTCGTACCGCCGCCGCCCCGGCAGGTCACTCCCCTGACCGGTGCCGACACCTTCGACGGAACGGTCCTCAAGCCCAGGTGGGAGTGGAACCACAACCCGGACAACGGCAAGTGGTCGGTGAACAACGGCCTGACCCTGCGCACCGCCACGGTAACCAACGACTTGTACTGGGCCCGCAACACCCTCACCCACCGCATCCAGGGGCCCACGTCCACGGCGACGGTCCAGCTCGACCACTCCGCGATGCGGGACGGCGACCGGGCCGGACTCGCGCTGCTGCGAAATTCCTCCGCCTGGATCGGCCTGAAGCGGGACGGCGGTGTGACGCGGGTGGTCATGGTCGACGGACTGACCATGGACGGCAGTTGGAACACCACCGGCACCGGGATCGAGCGGGCGAGTGCGAGCGTGCCGGGTGGTCGCCTCTGGCTGCGGGCGAACGCCGACATCCGCCCCGGGGCGTCCCGGCCCGGCACCTTCTCCTACAGCACCGACGGCGTCACCTTCACCCGCCTGGGCCCCGCCTTCGCCATGGGCAACGACTGGCGGTTCTTCATGGGCTACCGGTTCGCCCTCTTCAACCACGCCACGCAGGCGCTGGGCGGCTCGGTCCGCGTGACGCGGTTCGAACTGTCCACCCCTTGAATGGCCCGGCCTGTCCTACCGCTCCACCGCTCGTCCTCACCCGCAGGCAACCAACAAGGAGACGCATGAACCCCCACTTCACGCGAACCGGACGTAACCGAAGGCCGCTTTTAGGCGTGCTGGTCGCCGCCACTCTGCTGGCCGGCGGAACGACCGCCACCACCGGAGCCGCCTCCGCCGCGCCGGCCACCGCGGCCGCCGCCCCGAAGGCGAGCACACTCGGCGCCCAAGCCGCGCAGTCCGGACGGTACTTCGGGACAGCTGTGGCGGCCGGGAAGCTGAGCAACGGTGTGTACACGGGGATCCTGGACCGCGAGTTCAACTCGGTCACGGCGGAGAACGAGATGAAATGGGACGCCACAGAGCGCTCCCGTGGCTCGTTCACCTTCGGTCCCGCCGACCAGATCGTCAACCGGGCCCTCGGCCGCGGCCAGCGCGTGCGCGGCCACACCCTGGTGTGGCACTCCCAGCTGCCCGGCTGGGTCGGCGGCATCGGCGACGCCGGAACGCTGCGCAGTGTGATGAGGAACCACATCACCACGCTCATGTCCCGCTACCGGGGCAAGATCCACTCCTGGGACGTGGTCAACGAGGCGTTCGCGGACGGCGGCAGCGGCCAGTTGCGCAGCTCGGTGTTCCGCAACGTCCTGGGCACCGGCTTCATCGAGGAGGCCTTCCGCGCCGCACGCTCCGCCGATCCGTCGGCCAAACTCTGCTACAACGACTACAGCATCGAGAACTGGAGCGACGCCAAAACCCAGGGCGTCTACCGCCTGGTGCGCGACTTCAAGGCCCGCGGCGTCCCCATCGACTGCGTCGGCTTCCAGGCCCACTTCGGCGCCGGGGGCCCGCCGGGAAGCTTCCAGACGACCCTGGCCAACTTCGCCGCGCTCGGCGTCGACGTCCAGATCACCGAACTGGACATCGCCCAGGCGCCCGCCGCGGCGTACACCAGCAGTGTGCGGGCGTGCATGAACGTCGCACGCTGCACCGGCATCACCGTGTGGAGCATCCGGGACAGCGACTCCTGGCGGGTCGGGCAGAACCCCCTGCTGTTCGACAACAACGGCAACAAGAAGGCCGCGTACCGGGCCGCCCTGACAGCGATGGGGGGCACTCCGGTGAAAAGGGCGACGTCCGAACCGGCCGGGGAAGCGGCCGGCGAACGGAACGCCGGGAGCGGCTCCGGCGCCGGGTCACAGCCCTCCACCAAGTCCGCCGCGGCTCTCCCCTCGTCCTTCCGCTGGAACTCCAGTGGCCCGCTGATCGCCCCCAAGCCGGACGCGACCCACAACATCGCGGGGATCAAGGACCCTACCGTCGTCCACCACAACGGCAAGTACCACGTGTTCGCGAGCACCGCGCGCTCGGCCGGATACAACCTGGTGTACCTGAACTTCTCCGACTGGTCACAGGCGGGTTCGGCCACCCACCACTACCTGGACCGCACAGCCATCGGAGCCGGCTACCGGGCCGCGCCGCAGGTCTTCTACTACGCGCCGCAGCGCCTGTGGTACCTCGTCTACCAGACGGGCAACGCCTCGTACTCCACCAATCCCGACATCAGCAACCCCAACGGGTGGAGCGCGCCGCGCAACTTCTACGGGTCGATGCCGGACATCATCCGGCAGAACATCGGCAACGGCCACTGGGTCGACATGTGGGTGATCTGCGACAGCGCGAACTGCTATCTGTTCTCGTCCGACGACAACGGGCACCTCTACCGTTCCCGGACGTCCGTCGGCCAGTTCCCCAACGGCTTCACGGACACGGTCATCGCCCTGCGGGACTCCAACAAGTACGCCCTGTTCGAAGCGAGCAACGTCTACAAGGTGCAGGGCAGTAACCAGTACCTGTTGCTCGTGGAGGCGATCGGGTCGGACGGACGGCGGTACTTCCGGTCCTGGACCGCGGGCAGTCTCGCCGGGTCGTGGACTCCGCTCGCCGCGTCCGAAGGCAACCCCTTCGCCCGGGCGAACAACGTCGGTTTCCCGGCGGGCGCCTGGACCAGGGACATCAGTCACGGTGAGATGATCCGAGCGGGCAACGACCAGACCCTCCCGATCAACTCGTGCCGGATGCAGTACGTGTACCAGGGCATGAACCCGAACGCGAGCGGTGACTACAACAGCTTGCCGTGGCGGCTCGGCCTGCTCACCCAGACCAACTCCACCTGCTGACGGCACCGCACCGCTCGACTGCGGGGACGCGGCGCCTCCTCCGGGACGGAGGCGCCGCGTCCGAGCGTGTCAACGACCCACGGGGGCAGGCATCACGAGCCGCGCCGGGTGTCCCGGACCAGCCGCCAGTCCTGCGAACCGTCTCCGGCCGCGCTCTGGAGGGTCAGCGGCCCGCCCGCGGTCGCGCCGGTGAGATACAAACCGGTGTTCTTGACCGACTGGAGCTTGTAGGAACCGTCGGTGTTCTTGACGAGGTTCCAGCTGCCCGTCGGGCTGTCGTCGACCCACTGGCCGATCCGCTGGCCGGCCGTGGCGCTGCCCGTCCAGATGGCCGCCGCGCGGCCGCCGGACTTGTTGAGCAGCGTCGTGCCGCCCTTCGGCTCGGTCACCACGTGCCAGTACTGGGTGTCGGGGTTCGCCGCGGCGCCGGCGTCCTCCAGGACCACGTCGGGGACGTTCCCGTTGCCGAGGTTCGCGTCGTTGGTCCTGTTGCCGGTGCCGATCACCTGGCCGGTCTTGCGGTTCACCAGCCGGTAGTAGGCGCCGTCCGAGTCGCCGAGGTCGACCTCGGCGTAGGCGATCTGGGACGTGCCCTGGTTGTTGAGGATCGCGACGCGGCCGGTGCCCTCGACGTACTGGAGGTTGCGGCTGTATCCGGGCTGCGAGGTCGTCTGGTACTCCGTCCACACGCCGTCGCTGCGTCCGCTGTCGTTGACCCAGACGCTGCCGCTGTTCGCCGCGTTGTAGACCAGGCGCCCGTCGGGCAGCTGGATGAGGACCGGGCTGCCGCCGCCGGAGAGCGGGCGGGAACCGGCGGTGACGGGCAGTGTGCCGACGGACATGCCGGTCTGGGAGCCGCGGAAGAACTTCAGCGGGTCGTCGGCGATCACGTACCGGGTGTTGGCCCCGCCGCCCCAGTACTCGAACGTCAGCATCCACTTGCCGTCGGTGGTGCGGACGACGTTGGTCATGCCCGGCCGGCCGCCGCCGATCTCCGTCTTGCCGCCTCCCATGTCCTGGACCGATCCGGCCAGGTCGACGACGGCGTCGCTCCACTTCGTGGCGCTGCCGTCCCACGTGCGGTGCGCCAGGATCTGGCCGTGCGAGTCGGTGGCGGTGCCGTTGGCGGGGTCGGGCTTCGGGGCGCCGGTCTTCGGGTCGAAGCCGAGGAAGTCGTTCTCGTCGGAGTAGTAGCAGACCAGCTTGCCCTTGTAGACCATCAGGTACGGCTCCCAGAGGGGATCGACCTGCTTGGTCTTGTTCGCGTCGGCGACGTTCCGGCCGATGGCACCGGCGCTGCCGCCCTGCCAGCCGCCCGTCGCGACGATGTTGAGGACCTTCCAGGTCTTGCCCTCGTCGGTGCTGGAGTAGAGGGCGATCGCCAGGTCACTGCGGTCGCCGTCGTTGCTCGGCGTCCAGCCGGGGTCGGCCGCCTTGTGCTCCTTGTAGTAGGCGTCGTCGCCCGAGACGACGCTCGCCAGGAGCAGGGTGCCCGCCTTGAGCTTTCCGACGTTCTGCGGAAGCACGTAGAGGTAGGGGTTCGTCCAGTTGCTCGTGTACTTGGCGTACTTGGGATCCTTGGACAGGTACGCGGGTGCCTTGACCTCGGACAGCGGCTGCCAGCTCGTACCGTGGTCGTCGCTCTTGTAGACCGGCAGGGTCTGGCCGTCGGCGCTTCCCGACGTGGGCACGACGGTGGACTTCTCGAACGAGGCGACCAGGCGCCCGCCGGGCAGCTGTGCCGTCTTCGGGTAGACCGCGCAGTTGCCCCGGCCCTTCAGGCACGGCTCGCTGCCGAGCTGGTAGAGGATCCCACCCGTCGGGTTGTACGCCTGCGCGCTTGCGGCGGGTATCGCCAGCAGCGCGGAGGCCGCGGCGAAGGTCCCCAGGGCTCTGACCGTCCTGGTTGTTCTGGTGGCCCCTTTCGGGGACGACCACGGTGCGGCTCGGTTCATCGGTGGTGTGCCTCCTCTATTCGGTTGCTGCGACGAAGACGCGCACGTCCCACGCGCCGAGTTGGACGGACGTGCCGGCCTGGAGCGCCCCGCCGTCCAGGACGTCGGTCAACTGCACCGGTGCCTCGACCCGGGCGGGCTCGAAGCTCCAGTTGTGGACGACGTGGACACGGCGGCCGTCGGCGGCCGTGCCGGTGGTGACGGTGACGGACGCGGGGAGGTCGCGCCAGCCGCTGCGGGGCTCCGGCGCGAGCCAGGTGGCGAGCGCCCGGGCGAGCCCACGGCCGGGAACCGTGCCGACGTGGGTGACGCGGCCGGCTCCGTGGCGACGGGTGGTGAGCGCGGGCCAGCGTCCGAAGTGCGGGTGGTCGTACTCGCCGAGGACGTCGGCGTCGGTGACGGTCAGGCCGTCGACCCAGTGGGTCCCCGTCGCCTCCTCCGGCACCTCCAGTGGGCTGCCGGCCGCCGCTCGCACCGGGAGAGCGCCGGTGAGGTTGCTGAACTCGTCGTACGACACCCCCGCCGCCTCGGTGAGACGTCCGGGTGCCGCCTCGTGCCGGGCCCGGGCCTCGTGGTCGGCGTAGCCCGTACGGGGGCCGAGGACCAGGTGGCCGCCCGCGTGGGCGTAGGCGGCGAGCCAGTCGAGCAGCTCGTCGTGGGCGACGTAGAGCGCCGGGACGACCAGGACCGGGTGGCGGTGCACGGCCTCCTCGGGGGTCAGGCCCGCGTTCTCGCCGCGAGGGTCGTGCAGTTGGCGGGCGTGGACGATGCGGACCTGGCGGTCGGCCTCGAAGGCGCCGCGGTAGAAGGGGTCGAGGATGCGGTGGTAGGCGGCCGGGTCCGGCTCGCCGGCGGCGTTCGCCAGCGGCGGGTACTTCTGCATCAGCCACTTGCTGGGCGTGGAGTAGACGACCGTGATGTCGGCGTCCGGTTCGAGGTCCGCGACGAGCGAGCCCGCCCGGTCGAACTCGGCTCCCAGGCGCGCGATCTCGGCGTACGTCCGGCCGGGTTGCCCGGTGTGCGGCAGGACCCCGCCCCAGTACGTCTCGGCGCCGAAGCGCAGCGTCTGCCACTGCCAGTACTCGATCATCCGCGCACCGCGCGCCACGTGTGCCCAGGCGGCCTGGCGCCACTGCCCGTCGTAGCCGGGCCTGTTGTCCCAGCAGAAGCCGATGGAGTTGGCGTTGGTCTCGGTGACCAGGAAGGGCTCCTGGCGGGAGGAGAACATCCAGTCCGCGGTCTGGTACATCGACCAGACGCCGGTGGTCTTCCAGACCTGCTCGTGCTCGTCGGGCGTGGGGTCGGGCAGCAGCAGACCGTCCTGCATGTCGTAGTACGGGTTGCCGGAGGCGATGTCGAGCCGGGCGGACAGCTCGTCGTCCGCGACGCCCTGCCGCGTGTAGGAGATGCAGGTGGTGACGAACTGGCCGGGAAGGGCGTACTCGCGGACGATGTCCGCCTGCCAGCCGATGAACTCGGTGACCTGGCGGGCCTGGAACTCCCGCCAGGCGACGTCGTACTGGGGCTGTTCGTTGCCGTCCGGGGTCCACAGATCGGCCCAGGTGGACAGCCGGTGGGACCAGTAGACCAGGCCCCACTCCCGGTTGAGGGTCTCGACGTCCCCGTACTTCTCCCGCAGGTGGTCCGTGAAGCGCTGGAAGACGCCGTGGTTGTGGAAGAGGTGCAGGCCCGGCTCGTTGTCCACCTGCCAGCCGATGACCGCCGGATGGTCCGCGTACCGGGCGACGACCTTGCGGATGATCCGCTCGGCGAAGAAGCGGAAGGCCGGGTGGGTGAAGTCGACCTCCTGGCGGGCTCCCCAGCCGATGCGCTCACCGGTGCGCCGCTCCCCCGTGATCTCGGGGTACTGGCGGGCCAGCCACGGCGGCACCGCGTACGTCGGTGTGCCGAGGATGACGGAGATGCCGCGCTCGTGGGCACCGTCGAGAACCGGCTGCAGCCAGTCGAGGTCGAAGCGGCCGTTCTCGGGCTCCCAGGTCGACCAGACCGACTCCCCCACCCGGATCACGGTGAAGTGCGCCTCGGCCATGAGGTCGAGATCGGTCTTCAGCCGTTCGTCGGGCCGCAGGCCGGCGTCGTAGGAGGGGGTGTACTCGTGGTAGTACGCGGCACCGAACAGAACGCGGGCGGGCAGATCCGCCATGGGAGGAACCTCCGTGAACAAGAAGGGGGGACGAGGGCTGCGCGCGCCCTACTGCTTGACGCTGCCGGCGGCCAGACCGCTCTGCCAGTAGCGCTGCAGCAGCAGGAAGGCCGCGACGAGCGGCACGATCGAGATCAGCGAACCGGTCACGACGAGGGGGAGCATGTCGCTGCTGGCGCCCGCCCCACCGTTCTGCGCCCGCTCCGCCCAGGACGACAGTCCGACCGTGATGGGGTACAGGTCCGGGTCGTTGAGCATGATCAGCGGCAGGAAGTAGTTGTTCCAGGTCGCCACGAGTGTGAAGAGCAGGACGGTCACCAGGCCGGGGGCCAGCAGGCGCAGCGCGATCCCGAAGAAGATCCGCGCCTCGCCGGCCCCGTCGATGCGGGCCGCTTCCAGGAGGCTGTCCGGGACGGCGTCGGCGGCGTAGACGCGCATCAGGTACAGCCCGAAGGGGTTGACGAGGGAGGGGAGGATGACCGCCCACGGGGTGTTGACCAGGCCTACGTTGGCGAACAGCAGATAGGTCGGGATGGCCAGGGCGGTGGCCGGCACCATGATGGCGCCGAGGACCAGGTTGAAGGCCAGGCGGTCCCCGCGGAAGCGGAACTTGGCGAACCCGTACCCGGCGGCTGCCGCGAGCAGCGCCGCGCCGACCGCGCTGACCCCCGCGTACACGGCGGTGTTGAGCAGCCAGTGCGCGAAGACACCGCCGTCCTGGGCGAAGGTGGCCCGGATGTTGGTCAGCAGCTGTGGGGCGTGCGAGAACCACAGGCCGAAGCTGTCGAACAGGTCCTGGGTGTTCTTGGTGGAGGCGACGAGCAGCCACAGCAGCGGCAGCAGGAAGTAGGCGAGCGCCGCCAGCATGGCGATGGTCAGCGGGGTGCTGCGGCTAGACCGGGACCGGCGACGCGGCGGCGGCGCCGGGGTGTGCTTCCGCTCGGTTCGGCGAGTGGCGGTCGTGCCCGCGGGAGTGGTCATGGTCACGGGGTCCTCCTGCGGTTCGCCGTGAGCAGGACGCCGTAGGAGGCGATGACGATGACCAGGCCGAGGAGGAAGGAGACCGTGGCCGCGTAGTTGACCTGCTGGCCGGTGAAGGCGAGGGAGTAGGCGTAGAGATTGGCGGTGTAGGAGCTGCTGATGACGTCGGGCGCGATCTTCATCAGCAGGTTCGGCTCGTTGAAGAGCTGGAAGCTGCCGATCACGGAGAACAGCAGGGTGAGCAGCAGGGCGGGTTTCAGCGCGGGGAGCTTGATCGACCTCGCGATGCGCCAGGGGCCGGCTCCGTCCATCGCGGCCGCCTCGTACAGCTCGTGCGGGATGGTACGCAGGGCCGCGTACAGGATGATCATGTTGTAGCCGACGAACTCCCAGGTGACGACGTTGGCGAGGCTGCCGAGCATCCACCCGTCGCTGAGGAAGTTCGGTGCCGGGATGCCGAGTGCGCGGCTCAGCTGGGCGAACGGGCCGAAGTCCGGCCCGTACAGGTAGCCCCACATGAGGGCCGCGACCACGCTCGGGACGGCGTACGGCACGAAGATGCCCAGCCGGATCACGCGCGCCAGCCGCAGCAGTCCGCTGTCCAGGGCGAGGGCGAACACCAGCGCCAGCGCCAGCATCAGCGGGACCTGGATGAGGAAGAACAGGGCCACGCGGCCGACACCGCTCAGCAGCAGGGGGTCGGTCAGGGCGGTGACGTAGTTGTCCAGACCGACGAACACCGTTCCGCCGACGAGGCGTTCCTGGAAGAGGCTCAGGTAGGCGGCGTAGCCGAGCGGGGCGAGGAAGAGCAGCAGGAAGAGGACGAGGAACGGGGCGACGAACAGGGGGCCGGCGACGCGGCGGCGACGCGGGCCGGCTCCCTTCGGCCTGGAGACGGGGGGTGCGGTGGCGGCGGTCATGTCACGTTCCCTTGACGGTGAAGCCCTGCTTCTTGGCGTACGAGGTCAGGCGCGTCTGCCAGGCGCCGAGCGCGGCACCCGTGTCGGTCCTGTCGGCGAGGGACTTGCCGACGGTCTCGATCCAGTCGGTCGCCGCCTGGTCGTAGAAGGGCGGCCACTGGAAGGCGGGGTCGACCGTGTCGCCGATGGACGCGAAGAGCTCGTTGACCTTCTGACCGCCGTAGAAGGGGGCGGCGTCACCGGTGAAGGAGGGGTCGGTGAGCAGGGCCTTGGTGGCCGGGAAGAAGGACTGCTCCGTGGCGAAGAGCTTCGCGCTGGCGGGGTCGCTGTTGAGGAACTGGGCGAACTGCGCGGCGGCGATGGCGTTCTTGGTCGAGCGCAGGACGGCGGTGGTCGAGCCGCCCCAGTTGCCGGAGGCCGGCTTGGACGCGTCCCACTGGGGCAGCGGGGCCGCGCGCCACTTGCCGGCGGTGGACTTGGCCGAGCCGGACAGGAACGCCGGCCCCCAGGCCGCGGTGAGCCAGGTGGCGTACTTGCCCTTGTTGAAGCCCGCGTACCAGCCGTCGGTGAAGTCGGGGTCGGTGCTGATGACGCCTTCCTTGGCGAGCCCGCCCCAGTACGTGCCGAGCTTCTTGGAGACCGCGTCGTCGACGCTGACGGAGAGGTCGCTCTTGCCGGAGACGCCGTAGGGGCTCGCGCCCGCCTGCCACAACAGGCCGTGCCAGGCGGCGGGTTCGTTGGCCGAGAGGTTGGTCAGGTAGACGTCCGGGTCGGCCTTGTGCAGCTTGCGGGCCGCGGCGGCGAAGTCGTCCCAGGTCTTGGGGACCTGGATGCCGTGCCGGTCGAAGATGTCCTTGCGGTACAGCATCCCCATCGGGCCGGTGTCCTGGGGTATCGCCCAGACCTCCCCCTTCGGTCCGCTGACCTGGCCCCAGGTCCAGTCGACGAACTTCCCCTTGAGGGCCGAGGCGCCGTGCGGGCCCAGGTCCAGCAGGCTGTCCGTGATGGTGAACGTCGGGACCGCCTGGTACTCGATCTGTGCCAGGTCCGGGGCCCCGCTCCCGGCCTTGAGCGCGGTGCGCAGCTTCGTGTAGTGCTTGATCCCCTGGCCGGCGTTGACCACGTTGACCTTGATCGCGGGGTACTTCTTCTCGAACAGGGCGACCTCCCGCTGGATGTTCGGGACCCAGGTCCAGAACGTCAGCTGGGTCGGCTTGCGCATCGCCTTGTCGATGTCGGACTGGCTGACCGGCTTGGCCGCGGCGGACGAGCCGCCCGAGTCGCCTCCGCCGCAGGCGGACAGGGCCGCGCCGAGCGTCACCGCGCCGGTGGCGGTGAGGAAGAACCGGCGGCTCGGTGCGGACGAGGGGATGGGGGTTTTGGACATGCTGGACTCCCGCCGAGGCGAAGGAAGAGGGAAGGCAGAGGCCGGCAGCGGCGTGCCCGGGGAAAGCGAGATGTACGAAGGGTGTGGACCGGTGACCGCGGGCGTCGGGGTGGCCGAGCCGGGAAGCGGGTCCTGCGAGGTGGGTTGGCCCCTGGTGGGCCGGTCGGGCGACCGCCTGTGGCGGGGCTTGTACGGGTGGAGGGCGCGGGACCGGGACGGTGCCGGTGGATGTCCGGTCACGTCGTGGTGCCCTCGCACCCCCGCGGGTGACGGGGACGGGACGTGGCGCTCCGTCAGGCGGCTGGAGGGGCGTGAGCCTCGCCGGCCAGGGGTTGCACGGTATGTCGCACCGGGCCCGAGCCCACCCGGGCCGGTGGCGGCGCGGTGGAGGAGCGGACGACGAGCTCCACGGGTTGCCCCAGCGCCGTCGGCAGCTCCGCCTCCGGGTTCTCGATGGCGTGGACGAGCAGCCGCAGCCCCTCGTCGGCCACCGCGTCGAACGGCTGGCGCACCGTCGTCAGCGGCGGACGGACGTAGGCGGCCAGCGGGATGTCGTCGAAGCCGACCACGCTGACGTCCTGGGGCACCCGCAACCCGGCCTCGGTGAGGGCGCTGATCAGGCCGACGGCCATGTCGTCGTTGGCGGCGAACACGGCCGTGAGGTCGTTCCTGGCGGCCAGTTCACGCCCAGCCGCGTACCCGGACGCGGCGGACCAGTCCCCCTCGGCGACCGGGGGCTGCTCACGGCCACGCGCCGCCAGCGCCTGCCGCCAGCCCGCCAGCCGGTCCCGGGCGGCGAACCACCGCTCGGGACCCGCGAGGTGATGGACCGTCGGGTGTCCCAGGTCCAGCAGGTGTTCGGTGGCGGCCCTGGCCAGCGCCTCGGAGTCGACCCCCGCGGCGATGGTCCGCTCCCCCGTACGGGTGCCGGCCGGCGCCCCGAGGACGAGTACCGGAACCTCCGACGCGAGCGGATCGGCGTCCTCGTCGATGGGCTCAGACACGACGATGCCGTCCACGCCCCGTTCCAGGAGTGACTGCACGGCGCCGCCGACGCCACCCTGGTCGCCTTCGAGGGTGTTGACGACACTCAGCGCGTACCCGGCGTCCCGCGCGGCCCGCTCGACGCCGAGGAGCAGCGAGGCGGGGCCGTACAAGGCGGTTCCCAGCGCCACCACGCCGATGGTCCGGGACCGCCCCGAGGCCAGGGCCCGTGCCGCGCTGTTCAGCCGGTAGCCGAGACGGTCGGCCGCCTCGAGGACGCGGCGGCGCACGTCCACCGAGACGTACCGCTCGCCGTTGAGGACCCGGGACACCGTCTTCTGGGAGACACCCGCGGCTCTGGCCACGTCGACACCTCGCGGCGCGGCGGGACCACCGTCCCGCCCCCTTGCTCGCGTCATGGCGTCTCCCGGTGTGCGGTGGATCGGATCGTGTCGACGGCCACGGTCGCCCGCCGGTGTCGCCGGGTGACTGCGCTGTCATGACTGCGCAGACATATCTACGCAGTCGAGAGCGCGGCGTCAAGACTTCGCGCGAAGTCGGCTGCTTCCGCGGTCCGGACCTCGAGGAATTCGCCTGCTGGTCTGGACCGGAAGGCCAGGTGCCGGGCGGGGGGACTGGGGTGGGTACAGAGGGGCGTCCTGGCAGGTCGGTCCGCTCGGGCGGCCGACTGGTGCTCGGGGGCGGACTCTGTGTCGGCCCGGTCCCCTGAGCACGAGGCGGCGGGTTCTTCGGCGGTACGAACGCCCGGACCTCAGGACGGCAGGGGCTGCCTCGGCCCGACCGCCCGGACCTCAGGACGGCGGGCTCTTCGGCGGTGCGAACGCCCGGATCTCAGGACGGCGGGGTCGGCCTCGGCCCGACCGCCCGGACCTCAGGACGGCAGGGTCTGCCTCGGCCCGAGCGCCGCGAGCGTAGGGCGGCGACTTCTACGTCGGCGCGACCGCCCGGAGCTCGGGGGTCCGGATTCCAGGTCGGCGGCGACCGCCTGGGACCCGGCAACGATCCGGAGCGGGAATCCTCGCGTCCGGCCCTCCTGCATCTAGCCGCCCCGCCTCCACGGCCGCAGCTTCTCCGGGTTGCGGACAGCCCAGATCCCGGTGACGCGACCTGCGGAGACGTCGAACGAGGCGACGGTCATGACGATGCCGGCCCGCTGGGCCACCAGTCCCGGCCTGCCGTTGACCGACCGCTCCAGCAGTTCGAGGCCCGGCGCCTTGTCGGCGATGGCGACCATGTACTGGGCGATGCGCGTGCCGCCCTCGACCGGGCGCCGCGACGCGCCCGCCACGCCGCCGCCGTCGGCCGTCATCACGGCGGCGGGGTCGAGGAGACGGACCAGGGCGGCGATGTCCTTGCTCTCCCAGGCTTCTTTGACGTGCCGCACCACGTCGGCCTGGCCGGTGGCCTTCTCCTGGGCGCGCGCGGCGCTCACCCGCCGCCGGGCGGAGGCCGCAAGCTGCTTGCAGGCCGCGGGAGTCCGGCCGAGAACCTCGGCGATCTCGGCGAACGGGTAGCGGAAGACGTCGTGCAGGACGAACGCGACCCTCTCGGCGGGCGTCATCGACTCCAGGACGACGAGGAAGGCCACGGTCACCGACTCGTCCAGGACGATCTGGTCGGCGGGGTCCACCGTGCCGGTGGGGACGGAACCGTCCGCGGGGCCCCACTCGGTGCGGTCGGGCAGCGGCTCGGGCAGCCACGCGCCGACATAGCGTTCACGGCGGGCCCGCGCAGAACCGAGCACGTCCAGGCAGATGCGGCTGGTCACCGTCGTCAGCCAGGCGCCGGGGGAAAGGATCTCCTCGCGCCGGCTTCGCGGCAGCGCGTACCAGCGTGCGTAGGCGTCCTGCACGGCGTCCTCGGCCTCGGTGACCGAGCCGAGCAACCGGTAGGCGACATTGATCAGTTGACGTTGCTCACCGGCTGTCTCGTCCGTGCCGGCCCCGCCCGTTCCCATATGTCGGCGTCCCCCTCGCCTTACCTTTCGCGCCCCGGCGTCGTCGGGCTGTCGAGACCTTATCGATCTCCTGCCCGAGGGCGGAAGAGAGGACTGTGACATGGCCACTCAGGTGACGGCGGCGGCGCGGCGTGGCACCGCGTTCCTGCAGATCGCGATCGCCCTGCAGACGCTGACCATCTTCGTCCAGGCGGTGTCCGCCGGATTGCTGCTCACCTCGTCCTACGGAGAGATGCTGCACAGCGTCGGGGCGCGGGTGATGTACGGGGCGTCGATGCTGTACGTGCTCGCGGCGGTGCTGGCGTGGAAGCCGGGCGGAGGCTCGCCCCGGCCGATCTGGTACGCGTCGGGTTTCCTCGCGCTCGCCTCGCTCCAGGTCGTGCTCGGCATCGCGCACGTCCCGTCGCTCCATCTCCCCCTGGGCGTGCTGATGTTCGGCCTGAGCTTGCTGGCGCTGGCCCCGGCGGTGAGATCCGGCACGGGGCCCGCCGGAGCGAAGTAGGCCCGGGCCCGGGGCGGCACGGCCGGAAGGCCTTCAGCGAAAGCCCGCCCGCCTCACGACCGTCCCGAGGCTCCGCAAACCCATGTACCCCACGCGTTTCAAGCCTCCGCGATTCGGCCAATCCCGGGGCTGCCGGGAGCGGCCTCAGCAAGGAGCCGCTCCGGTCGGTCCCTTGTGCGGCAAGGGACTCAGCGCGTCCGGAATCGAGCGCGTTCGAATCAGAGGTCGTGTCGTTAGGCCGTGCACCGCCGGGCCCGTCCGGGCGCGGCACGGACCCCAGGAGGGCCTCAGGTGACGGTGACCCATGCCTCGACCGCTGACGAGAACACTCCGCCCCCTCCCCCGCCGGCGACCATCACGTTCGGCGGGAAGTACGGCAAGAACCCGCTGGCAGACGCCGGTTTCGGAGCGATGTGCCGCCGCCTGCCGTCCGTCCTCGGACACACCGCGCGGATGGCGTGGGCCGTCGACCGGACCGGCGTCGTGCTGCTCCTCGCGTGCCAGCTCCTCACCGGCATCGCGGCGGCGGTCGTGCTCGCGTTCACCGCGCAGGCCATGACGCACGTCCTCGGCAGTGGCAGCGTTCCCGAACGCCTGCACGGCGCGCTGCCGGCCCTGATCGTGGTGACGACGGCCGCGGCCGTCGGCCGGGTCAGCGGCGCCCTGTCCTCCTACGCCGACGGCCGCATCACTCCGCTGCTGACGACCGAGGCCGACCTCGCCCTGGTCGCCGCGGTGTGCCGGGTGGAGACCGCCGCCTACGGCGAGGACGGCTTCGCCGACCGGCAGGAAGCCGCCGAGGTCGGGGTCACCCGTACCCGGACGATGGTGCAGGACGCCCAGCGGTTCGTGTCGGCGTTGATCCGCATGATCGCCGCGAGCGGAGTCATCACGGCACTGCACCCGCTGATGCTGCCGCTGCTGCTCCTGGCCGTCCTCCCGGCCGGCGCCGGGGCCGTGCTGTCCGCCCGCGTCGACTACGAGACCCACTACCTCAACGTCGGCGACCGCAACGTGCGCTCGATGATGCGCTGGTGGGCCACGTACTCCCGATTCGGCGACGAGGTCCGCGCCAACGGCATGACCGGCTATCTCGTCCACTGGTACCGGGCCCTGTCCGACCGCATCGACCAGCGCACCCTCACCGCCGCCCCGCGCCTGCTGCGCATCGTGCTGACCACCAGCGCCCTGGGCGGAGTGTTCCTCCTGTGCACCTGGGCCACCCTCGCCTGGCTGGCAGCCGACGGCCGGGTCGCTCTGCCCGTCGCCGCCACGGCCGTCGTCGCCGTGCAGACCACCCTTGCCGCGCTCGGCCAGTTCGTCGTCCACGGCGCCGCGATGTTCCACACCTCGCTCTACCTGGCCGACATGCGGGCCTTCCTCGACATGGCCGCCGAACGCGCCCCGCGACGCGGTGAGCTGACCATCCCGGAACGCGTCGACGAGATCCGTCTCGACGAGGTCGTGTACCGCTACCCGGGCAAGGAGGAACCGGCCGTGGCGGGGGTGTCGCTCACCCTGCGCCGGGGCGAGATCCTGGCGGTCGTCGGCGAGAACGGCTCGGGCAAGTCCACCCTCGCCAAGCTCATCACCGGCGTCCTCCTCGCCGACAAGGGACGCGTGCTCTGGGACGGCGTCGACCTGGCGCACGCCGATCCCGACGCCGTGTGGAAACGGACCGCGCTCGTACCGCAGAACTTCGCCTGCTGGCCGCTGCGCGCCCGCGAGAACATCACCCTCGGGCAGCCGAAGAGCTTCGACGACGGTCCCGTGTGGGATGTCGTCGACGCCGTCGGCATGCGCGAGGCCGTCGAGAAGCTGCCCCGGCAACTCGACACGCTGCTCGCCAAGGAGCTGTGGGGCGGCGCCGAACTCTCCGGCGGGCAGTGGCAGCGGCTGGTGTGCGGCCGCGCACTGTACCGCCGGACGCCGCTGCTGATCCTGGACGAGCCGACGTCTCAGATGGACGCGCGCGGCGAACACGCCATCTTTCTGGAGATCAAGAGAATCGCCGCCGAACGCATGACGATCGTCGTCACCCACCAACTGGCGAACACCCGCCTCGCCGACCGCGTCCTCGTCATGGACCAGGGCCGGGTCGTCGAACAGGGGACGTACGAGGAGCTCGTCGACGCCGGCGGCCTGTTCGCCGAACTCGTCGCGCTGGCAGACGACCGCTGACCCCGGCCGGGGCGGGCCGGTGGCGTCGCGCCGCGGGCCCGTCCCCGCCGTGCCGGGTGGAACAATCGGCCGTACGAGTCCGAACCGAGGAAGTCGGTCATCACGCCGTGGAACCACCAGCCGTCCCTTTTCCTCCTTCGCCGTGGCACCTCACCGGTGACATGATCGTCTCGCTGTGGCGCGTCCCCGTGGGCGAGCTGCCGCCCTGGCCCCTGCCGCCCCGGGCCCGCCCGTGGATCGTGCGGCGCCGCGCCACCCTGGTCAGCTTCTGGGTCGACTACCGGCCCGGGGGCGTCCTCACCTACCGCGAGTTCCTCATCGCCCTGGTCGTGCGCCACGGACACGGCCTCGCGGCCGGCACCGTGGCCGCCTGGGTCGACGACGAACGGTCCCTCGCCGGGGGACGTGCCCTGTGGGGCATCCCGAAAGAGCGGGGCGCGATCACGTTCCGCGCGGACGGCCGCGGCGTCCGGGGCGAGCTGACCGCTCCCGGGGCTCCGGCCGCCGCCCGCCTCACGTACCGCGACGTCCTGCGGCTGCCCTGCCGGCTGCCCGCCCGTGGCCACCTGGTCCAGCAGGCGTCCGACGGTGCGGAGTGCCACGTCCCCATGCGGATCAGTGGACGGCCGGCCGTCGGCCGCGGCCGCGTCACGACCGGGCCCGAAGGGCCCCTGTCCGTCCTCGGCCGACATCGGCCGCTCTTCTCCCTCGCGCTCCGCGACTTCCGCAGCGTCGTGGGCAGCTGAGCCGCGCGGCTCCTGGTGGCCCGGTGCGGCTCGGGTCCGGTCGTCGGGGCCCGCGGACCACCGACGGAGCGTGCGGCACCACCGATGGCACACCGTGCGTGACCTGAGCCGTTCAGCAACAGCGGCTGTGGCTGCGGGCCTCTTGGTGCCGGAGACGCAGCGCCTGATACTCGCGGCGGGTCGGGGCCGGGGCGAACGGGTGATGGCGCCGGTGGCGCTCGCAGTGGCGGTCGTACTCGGCCTCGCCGGTCAGCTCGCGCAGGTACCAGCGCACGGCCCGCGCCCAGCGCCGGATCCTCACGAGCGGGCTCCGGCTCCGGCTCCGGCTCCGGCTCCGGCTCCGGCTCCGGCTCCGGTCAGAGGCTCGACCGGACTGCCCGACGCGTCGATGCGGGACTCGACGTACGGCGCCTCGGTGGTCGGCAGCGGCGTCGCGGACCGCATCGCGCGTACGCAGACCACCGCCGCGTTGCCGATCACCACGGCGACCAGGAGCAGGAAGAGGGCGATGAGGACGCCGTCGACGGTGGAGTTGGTGATCACGGTGTGCATGTCGGCCGTCGACTTGGCGGGGGCGAGGATCTGCCCGGCGTCCAGTGCGTCGGCGTAGTGGGCCCGTTGGGCGAAGAAGCCGATCTTGGGGTCGGCGGAGAAGATCTTCTGCCAGCCGGCGGTGAAGGTGATCGCGGTGACCCAGGCCAGGGGGACGCCGGTGACCCAGGCCCAGCGCAGCCGCCCGGACTTGATCAGGACGGTGGTGCAGACGGCGAGGGCGATGGCGGCGAGCAGCTGGTTGGCGATACCGAAGAGCGGGAAGAGCTGGTTGATCCCGCCGAGCGGGTCGGTCGCGCCGGTGTGGAGGAAGTAGCCCCAGGCGGCGACGACCATGCCGCTGCACAGCCAGATGCCGGGCTTCCAGTTGACCCGGCCGAGCGGCCTGAAGACATTGCCGAGCATGTCCTGGAGCATGAAGCGGCCCACCCGGGTCCCGGCGTCCACCGTGGTCAGGATGAACAGGGCTTCGAACATGATCGCGAAGTGGTACCAGAAGGCCTTCATGGCCGCCCCGCCGAAGACTCCGGAGAAGATCTCCGACATGCCGACCGCGAGGGTCGGGGCCCCGCCGGAGCGGGCGATCAGGGTCTGTTCCTCGACGGCCTTCGCGGCCTGGGTGAGCTGGTCGGGGGTGATGGTGAAGCCGAGGCCGGCCACCGCGTGGGAGGCGGACTCGGCCGTCGCGCCGAGCAGGCCCGCCGGTGCGTTCATGGCGTAGTACAGGCCGGGCTCCAGCGTCGCCGCGGCTATCAGCGCCATGATCGCGACGAACGACTCCATCAGCATCGCGCCGTAGCCGATCAGCCGGACCTGGGACTCCTTCTGGATCAGCTTCGGGGTGGTGCCGGAAGAGACCAGGGCGTGGAAGCCGGACAGGGCTCCGCAGGCGATCGTGATGAAGAGGAAGGGGAAGAGCGAGCCCGCGAAGACCGGCCCGGCGCCCGAGGTCGCGAAGTCGCTGACCGCGTCCGCCCTGAGCACGGGTGCGGCCACGACCACACCGACCGCGAGCAGCGCGATCGTGCCGATCTTCATGAAGGTGGAGAGGTAGTCGCGCGGGGCCAGCAGCATCCACACCGGCAGCACTGAGGCGACGAAGCCGTAGCCGATCAGACAGAAGACGAGGGTCGTGGGGCTGAGGGTGAACGTGCCGGCCAGGGAGGAGTTCTGCACCCAGCTGCCGCCGACGATCGCCAGAAGCAGCAGCGCAACGCCGATCAGGCTGGTCTCGACGACCCTGCCGGGGCGGACGCGGTGCATCCAGAAGCCCATGAAGAGGGCGATGGGGATCGTCATGGCGACGGAGAACGTGCCCCACGGCGAGTGGGCCAGCGCGTTCACGACCACCAGGGCGAGCACACCCAGCAGGATGATCATGATGGCGAACACCGCGACCAGGGCGGCGACCCCGCCCGCCCGGCCGATCTCCTCGCGGGCCATCTGCCCGAGCGACTTGCCGTCCCGGCGCATCGACAGGAACAGCACCACCATGTCCTGCACCGCCCCGGCGAAGATCACCCCGGCGACGATCCACAGCGTGCCCGGCAGATAGCCCATCTGCGCCGCGAGGACCGGTCCCACCAGCGGGCCGGCGCCGGCGATCGCGGCGAAGTGGTGGCCGAGCAGCACCCGGCGGTCGGTCGGCTGGAAGTCGACGCCCTCCTCCAGGCGTTCGGCGGGGGTGGCCCGGCGGTCGTCCGGCCGGAGCACCCGGCGGGCGATGAACCGTGCGTAGAAGCGATAGGCGATGGCGTAGGAGCCGAGCGCGGCGACCACCAGCCAGACCGCGGAGATCTTCTCGCCCCGGGCCAGCGCGAGGACACCCCAGGCGACAGCCCCGAGTAGGGCCACGACGGTCCACAGCAGGGCGGACCGAGGTGACATACGCGACTTCTCGGGCGCTGGCGGGCCGGTTTCGGGCAGGGCGGACGTAGGCATGGCGGCTCCTCACCGGGGCGGTGGAGACACCTCGTGACACGAGGTGCTGTGGGATCGGCGAAACGGCGGCTCTCCCGCTCGCTGCCGGTCTGTGCAAGAGTTGCCCGCCCCGCGGATCCGGTTGACAGCGAATGTCCAGAGGATTTCCCGCCGGTTCCGTGTCCTCCGATCGGGGCCCCCGCGCAACTCTCCCGTGAGGATCAGGCACACCAAGGACGGTGACCCATGGCCGACGGCACCATGACCGCGACGTTCCTCGCCGTGATCGGCGGAGCGTCGCTGCTCGCCGTCACCGCGCGGCGCCTGCGCCCCAGCGACCGGCTGCCGTCCCTGGAGGGCTGGGCGCTGGCCGACCGCAGTCTGGGCCCGGTGTGGACCTGGTTCCTGCTGGGCGGCACGATCTTCACCGCGTACACCTTCACCGCCGTACCGGGGCTCGCGTACGGCAACGGCGCGGCCGCCTTCTTCGCCGTGCCGTACACGGTGATCGTCTGCCCCCTCGCCTTCGTGCTGCTCAGCCGTCTGTGGACCGTGGCCCGCGCCCACGGCTACGTCACCGTCGCCGACTTCGTGCGCGGGCGGTACGGGTCACCGCCCCTCGCGCTGGTCGTCGCGCTGACCGGGATCCTCGCGACCATGCCGTACCTGGCGCTCCAGCTGCTCGGCATACGGGCCGTGCTGACGGCCGGCGGGGTGTATCCGCGCGGTGCGGCCGGGGACCTGGTGATGGTGGCGCTGTTCGCGGGGCTCGCCGTGGCCACCTACCGGCACGGGCTGCGCGCGCCCGCGGTCATCTCGGCGCTCAAGGCGGTGGCCGTCTTCGTGTCGCTGACCGCGGTCACCTGGCTGGTCCTGGAGCGCCTCGGCGGGCCGGGCGCCGTCTTCGACGGAGCGGCCCGGCGGCTCGGCGGCCCGGCGCTGGCCCTGTCCCCGGCCCAGCAGCCCGCCTACGCCACCCTCGCACTCGGCTCCGCGCTCGCCCTGATGATGTACCCGCACGTGCTGACGGCGGGCTTCGCCGCCGACGGACCGCGTACCCTGCGCAAGGTCTCGGTGGCGCTGCCCGCCTGGACGGGGCTGCTCGCGCTCTTCGGCGTCCTCGGTTTCGCGGCGCTCGCGGCCGGGGTGCGGGCACCGGAGGGCGGCGCCGAGGCGGCCGTGCCGATGCTCGTCGACCGGCTGATGCCGGGGCCGCTGGCCGGGCTGGTGTTCGGCGCGATCACGGTCGGGGCGCTCGTCCCGGCGGCGGTGATGTCGATCGCGGCGGCCACCGGCTTCGTACGCAACGTGTACGTCGAGTACGTGCACCCCACTGCCACGCCGAAAAGGCAGGTGCGCATCGCCAAGGCCGTTTCGCTCATCGCCAAGGCCGGGGCGGTCGCGTTCGTCTTCGGGCTGCGCGACCAGGACGCCATCAACCTCCAGCTGCTCGGCGGGGTCTGGATCCTGCAGATCTTCCCCGCCGTCGCCGTGGGCCTGTACACCGCGCGGCTGCATCCGCGGGCGCTGCTCGCCGGGTGGGCCGTGGGTATGGCGTCCGGGACCTTCCTGGTCGTGCGCGAGGGGTTCTCCTCCATCGTGGGCCTCGGTTCCGGGGCGCTGGAGATCTACGCGGGCCTCGCCGCGCTCGTGCTCAACCTGATCGTCGCTTCGGCCGGCACCGCCGTGCTCGAACGTCTCGGCGTCCCGCGGGGCGCCGATCTGACCGACCTGCCGTCCCGCCTGACCGTCGGGCGGCGTCCGGAGACGGGAGCGAACCAGCAGTGAGACCCAGACACCCGATACCGGTGCCGGAGCCCGGCGTCGAGACGCTGACGCCGGCACCGGCCGACCCGGCGGAGCTGGAGCGCGAGGCCGGACTCGCCGGGCTCTTCGAGCGGCACTACGCCTCGATGCTGCGCCTGGCCGTGCTGCTGGGCGCGGACGACCCGGAGAACGTGGTGGCCGAGGCGTACTACCAGATCTACCGGAAGTGGCGGCGCCTGAGGGACGTCGAGGCGGCGGAGGCCTATCTGCGCTCCACGGTGTGCAATCTGACCCGGATGCGCATCCGACACCTCCAGGTCGCCCGCAAGCACGTGGAGAGCCCGCCCGAGGAGACGGTCGTCTCCGCCGAGAGCGCGGCGCTGCTCCGCGACGACCAGCGCGTGCTGATCGAGGCGCTGCAGCACCTGCCGTCCCGGCAGCGCGAGGCGCTCGTGCTGCGGCACTGGCTCGGGCTGAAGGAGGGCGAGATCGCCGCCGCGATGGGCATTTCCGCCGGCTCCGTCAAGACGCACACCGCACGCGGCCTCGCCGCACTGACCCAGGCGATGGAGGCCCGGCGATGAACCACACCGAACCGGACCGCACGGAGCAGGAGCTCGCCGAGGCCTTGGCCGCCCTGGCCGGCGGGGTGCGGGCCGCGCCCGACGCCTACCGCACGGCACGCGGCGAGTGGCTGCGCCGCGAACGCCGTCGCCGGCTCGTCCTCGCCGTGCTCATCACCGTCGTGTTCGCGCTGGCCACGCTGATCGGCCTGTGGGTGCTGAACGAGGCGCCGTCCCATCCGGGGGTGATCTTCTCGGGCCTTCCGGGCACTCGGGGCGGCGCACCGTAGGCCGGCCGCTCGGCGACCGCCCTGCCGCGGCCGGGCGGTGCGACAGTGTGATCACCCGTGTGACTCGCCGGAAGGGAACCTCGGCATGGCCGTCATCCATCGCACCACCCTCAAGCCGACCAAGCTGGAGCTGCTGACTTCGTGGCTGCCGTCCCGCCCGTGGTACCGCGGCGGCCCGGCCGAACCGCGCCTGGCGAAGGCGGGCGGCTTCCGGCTCGACGATCCGCGAGGGGAGGTGGGGATCGAGTTCATGGTCGTCACCGACGCCTCCGGTCCCCAGCCGGTCGCGTACCTGGTGCCCCTCACCTATCGCGGCGCCCCGCTCGAAGGAGCGGCGCACGCCCTGGTCGGCACGATGGAGCACGGCGTGCTGGGGCCGCGCTGGGCCTACGACGGATGCCACGACGCCGTGGCGGTCGCCCAGTTGACGGCCCTGATCGAGGGACGCGTGCGGGCCCAGGACCAGAACATCAGCGACGCTCCCGCGCGGGAGGTCCTCGTCTCGTGCGCCTCTGAAGGCTCCCTCGCGCCGGACTTCGACGTCACCGACGATCAGGACGGCACCGCACTGACCACGCCGCACGGCGCGACCCTCCGTTTGCATCGAGCCCTGCGACCTTCCCCGGACGGCCCGCTCGCGTCTCCCGGGGAAGCGATCGGCCGCGTCACCGGTTCCTGGCAGCTGCCTGACGGCAGCCGCACCCGGGGGGCGTTCGCAGTCCTGCACAGGGCCGGTCGGGCGTAGCTTCCTCCGGGATCAGCGAGTCCCCGAGCGGAATGTCCTGCGGTACGCGTCCGGGGGCACGCCGACCGTGCGGTTGAAGTGGCGGCGCAGCGTCGTGGCGGTCCCCATGCCGGTGGCCGCCGCTATGGTGCCGACGCCGTCGTCGGTCTGTTCCAGCAGCTCCTGGGCGTACCGGATCCGCTGGGTCAGCAGCCACTGGAGCGGGGTCGTGCCGGTCACCGCCCTGAAGTGGCGGCCCAGGTGACGGGAGCTCATCCCCGCCCGGCGGGCCAGGTCCTCCACGGTCAGCGGCTGGTCGAGCCGTTCGATGATCCAGGGGAACAGGGCGGCCAGCGGGTGGTCGTCCCGGTCGGGCACCGGGGCGGTGACGAACTGGGCCTGGCCGCCTGCCCGGTGGGGCGGTACGACCAGGCGACGCGCGACGGCGTTGGCGACGGACGAGCCCAGGTCGAGACGGACGAGGTGCAGGCACAGATCCAGTGCGGCGGCCTTGCCGGCCGAGGTGAGCACAGAGCCGTTGTCCACGTAGAGCACGTCCGGGTCGACCTCCACCCGCGGGTGGCGGACAGCCAGAGCGTCGGTGTGCGCCCAGTGCGTGGTGGCGCGCAGCCCGTCGAGAAGCCCCGCCGCGGCCAGCACGAACGCGCCCGTGCACAGGGAGACCACGCGCGCGCCCGCCTCATGGGCCTCGCGCACCGCGTCGACGAGTTGAGCGGGCGGCTCCTCGTCGATGTCCGCCCAGCCGGGGACGATCACGGTGTCGGCCTGCCGGAGCCGGTCCAGCCCAGCATCGGGCTCCAGCAGGAACCGGCCGACCCGCACGGCGGCCGGTCCGCAGACGACGAAGTCGTACCAGGGGGCCGTCACCCCGTCCGGGGCGGCGTCGAACACCTCGTGTGCCAGGGACAGTTCGAAGTGCAGCATTCCGTCGGTGGCGGCGAGCGCGACAGTGGCCATGTCCGTAATTGTATGGGGCATGTCGTTCCAGACACTCACGGCCGGGTGCTCAGAGCCGTCAGGATGGCCGTAGTTGATCGTTCGAGCACAGGGGAGAGCTCATGGGACCGGGTCAGACGGTGACGGTGTTCGGTGCGTACGGACACACCGGGCGGTTCGTGGTGGCGGAGCTGCACAGGCGCGGGTTCGTCCCGGTTCTCTCCGGCCGCGACGAGGTCAAGCTGAAGGCGCTGGCGGCGTCGCACCCCGGGCTGGAGGTGCGGCCGGCGTCGGTGGACGATCCGGACTCGCTCGACCGTGCGCTGGCCGGAGCCGCTGCGGTGGTCAACTCCGCCGGGCCGTTCGCCACGACCGCGGCCCCCGTGATCGAAGCGGCCCTGCGCGCCGGCATCCCGTATGTCGACGTGGCGGCCGAGATCGAGGCGAACGCGGACACGTTCACGCACTTCGCGGACCGCGCCCGCGCCGCGGGAGCCGTGGTCGTCCCGGCGATGGCCTTCTTCGGCGGCCTCGGTGACCTGCTGGCCACCGCGGCGATGGGCGACTGGACCGCGGCCGACGAGGCGCACGTCGCCTATGCACTGAGCGGTTGGCAGCCCACGGACGGGACGCGGACCGCGGGCGCGGTCTCCCGGCAGCGTCGGGGCGGTGCGCGGGTCGTGTACCGGAACGGGCGGCTGGACTACGTCGACGACGAGGCCACGACCTTCCAGTGGCCCTTCCCGGAGCCGCTGGGATCGCGGGCGGTCGTCGGGGAGTTCACGATGGCCGACGTCGTCACCATCCCCAGCCACCTGCGCATCCCCGACGTGCGGACCCATATGTCGGCCGAGGCCGCCAGGGACGTGGTGGCTCCGGACACGCCGACGCCGGCCGCGGTCGACGAGCACGGACGGTCCGCCCAGACCTTCCTCGTCGACGTCGTCGTACGTTCCGGCGGGACAGAGCGGCGCGCAGTGGCGAGAGGGCAGGACATCTACGCCGTCACGGCGCCGCTCGCGGTGGAGGCGGTGCACCGCATCCTCACCGGTCAGACCCGGACGGTCGGTGTCGTCTCCGCGGGCGAGATCTTCGACGCGGCCGATTTCCTGCACGCGCTGTCCTCGCACCTCTCCGTGGAACTGCCCGCCCCGGCACCGACCGCCGCAGCAAGGCCCACGACCTCACCCAGGACGCCGTCGATCGTGAAGCCGACGTCCTGACGGATGGGCCCCGGGCCCCTTCCCGGCCCTGACCCCGCCCCTCCGCATCTGTGAAAGCGGCACTTTTCCTGGTAAACACTCATCAAAGCTGCACGAGGACGTTGTGGAGGCAGCCGGTGGGAGACGTCGGAGTCGGCCGCAGAGCCTTCCTGGCCAGGGTCGGGGGGATCGCCGCCGGCGCGGCCGCCGCACCGCTCACGGCGTGCGAGACCCGCGCCGAGCGGAGCGCCACCGAGGGCAGCAGACCGCTCGTCGTCCGGAACTTCGGCGGCTCCTACGGCGAGGCGAACCGCAAGGCCGTGTACGACCCGTTCACCAGGGAGACCGGCATCCGGGTCCGGGCGGTGAACTTCGGGCACGACCAGATGCTCGCCCAGATCAGGGAAGGCCGTCCGCAGTTCGACGTCATGGACATCGACATGTCCAACCTGGTGCTGTTCGAGTCCGAGGACGCCTCCGAGCCCCTGGACTACGGCCGGTTGAAAAACACCAGGAACACGGGCATCGCCCAGTCCCTGCTCACCCCCAACGGCGTGGGCAAGAGCTACTGGGCCAGCGTCCTCGCCTACCACACCGACGCCTTCGGCGGAAGGAAGCCCGAGTCGTGGGCGGACTTCTGGAGCCTGGGAGCCTTCCCCGGCCGCCGCGCCCTGCAGGGCGCGGTCGACCGGCCCGAGCTCGAGTTCGCCCTGCTCGCCGACGGTGTACCGCTCGACGGGCTCTACCCCCTCGACGTGGACCGTGCCTTCAAGGTCCTCGACGAGATCAGGGGCTCGGTGCGGACGTTCTGGGAGTACGGTGCGGAGCCGGGCGAGCTGCTGTCCCGCGGCAGCGTCATGGCTTCCAGCACGTGGGCCGGCAGACTCCAGAACATGATCGCCGACGGGGTACCGCTCGCGTACGAGTGGAACGGCGCCCGCCGGCAGAGCAACGGCTACGGCATCCCCAAGGGCTCCGCGAACCAGGACGCCGCGTACCGGCTCATCGATTTCGCGCTGCGGCCCGAGGTGCAGGCCCACATGGCCCGGCTCTACCCCGACGGCCCGGTGGTGCCCGCCGCCTACGGCCATCTCACCGAGTCCACCGCCGTCCGTCTGGCGAGCACTCCCGGCCACCTGTTGACGGGCTTCGACCTGGACATCGAGTGGTGGCTGGAGAACGGGGACGCCGTGACCAGGCGCTGGCAGCGGTGGGCTCGCGGCTAACCGAGCGGATGCAGCCATATGGCTGAATATCAATGCGCATGGTAAAGAGTCGGTATGGTCCGGCACCCAGGCCGATTCTCGGCCTTTCGCTCCCCCGCGCGCAGAGGTGGGCGACTTCGGCGGGCCTCGCGCCGGGCCGGGGAGTTCGATGCGCGGCAGCAGCCGGGCGCCGGGCCCGGTGCGCGCTGGAAGACCCTGCCGAGGGTGCGCAGCGTCGCCGGCCAGGTGTTCCTGCTCCAGCTGATGATCATGGTGCTGTTCGCCGCCGCCGCGGGAGGAGCGCTCGTGGTGCAGGCCAGGGACTCGAGTACGGAGGAGGCCCGGCAGCTTTCGAAGGGTGTCGCCCAGTCCTTCGCCCGGGCCCCGGGAACGCTGGCCGCCATGAAGTCCGGCGAGCCCACCGAGCTGCTGCAGCCGCGCGCGGAGGACACCCGCAAGAACAGCGGGGTCGACTACGTGGTGACCTTCGATCCCCAGGGCTTCCGCTGGACCCACCCCGACCCGACGCTGATCGGCAAGCACATCTACGCCCGGCGTGAGGGCGCCGCCGCCGACCGGCCGTTCACCAAGACGTTCGAGGGCAGTCTCGGTCTTGCCGTGGACACGACGGTTCCGGTCTACGACACCAACGGGATCACCATCGCCGGCTTCGTGTCGGTCGGGGTCACCGTGGCCAGCGTGGACGACGTCGTCCAGGATCAGTTGCCGCAGCTGCTTGGGTTCGCCGGCGGCGCGCTCGCCGTCGCCGCGGGCGGTACGGCACTGGTCTCCTGGCGGCTGCGGCGGCAGACCCGCGGCCTGGATCCCTCCGAGATGACCCGGATGTACGAGCACCACGACGCGGTGCTGCACGCGGTGCGGGAAGGCGTACTGATCATCGGGGGCGACAGGCGGCTGCTGCTGGCGAACGACGAGGCGCGACGGCTGCTGGACCTGCCCGCGGACGCCGAGGACCGCCGGGTCGCCGAGCTCGGCCTGGAGGCGGGTACCGCGGCGCTGCTGGGCACGGACCGGGAGGTCACGGACGTGGTGCACCGGGCAGGCGACCGGCTGCTGGCGGTCAGCGTACGGCCGGTCGACCCCGACGATCCCCCCGCGGGGAGCGTGGCCACCTTGCGTGACACGACGGAGCTGCGTGCGCTGGCGGGCCGGGCGGAGGGGGCGCGGGAGCGGCTGGGACTGCTGTACGAGGCGGGTGTACGGATCGGGACCACGCTGGATGTGGTGCGTACCGCGGAGGAACTGGCCGAGGTGGCGGTCCCCCGGTTCGCCGACGCCGCGACGGTCGATCTGCTGGATCCGCTCCTGCGAGGTGCGGTGTCGGCCGGCCCCGGTCCGGAGATGCGCCGGGTGGCGGTGCACGGCGTCGACGGGGCCCGGTCCCTTTATCCGGTGGGTGAGCTGATCCGTTTTGAACCCACGTCGCCCGTGGCGGTCGGCGTCGAGCGCGGCCGTGCGGTCCTGGATGCCGATCTGACCGGTTCCGACGGCTGGATGAACGCCCAGGATCCCGATCGCGCCCGGCGGCTGCTGGCCCTCGGCTTCCACTCCGTGATCACCGTGCCGCTCCAGGCCCGGGGCGTGGTGCTGGGCATGGCGAGCTTCTGGCGCTCGGACGGTGTTCCCTTCGACGGGGAGGATCTCGCCACCGCCGAGGAACTGGCCGCCCGGGCCGCCGTCGCCGTCGACAACGCCCGGCGGTACACCCGCGAGCACACCATGGCCGAGACGCTGCAGCGCAGCCTGCTGCCGGGCTCCCTGCCCGACCACTCGGCCGTGGAGGTCGCCCACCGCTATCTGCCCGCCCTGGACGGCGTGGGCGGCGACTGGTTCGACGTGATTCCCCTGCCCGGTGCGCGGGTCGCCCTGGTGGTCGGCGACGTCGTGGGGCACGGCCTGCACGCCGCGGCCACGATGGGCCGGCTGCGCACCGCCGTGCACAACTTCTCCGCCCTGGACCTGCCCCCGGACGAGTTGCTCGGGCACCTGGACGAACTGGTCGCGCGGATCGACGGCGACGAGAACGTGGAACGGGACAGCGAGAGCGTCTCGGGCGCCACGTGTCTCTACGCCATCTACGACCCCGCCTCCGGGGTGTGCCTCCTGTCCCGCTCCGGGCACGTGGAGCCGGCCCTGGTGCGTCCCGACGGCACCGTGGAGTTCCTGCGGGTGCCCGGTTCGCCTCCGCTCGGTCTGGGCGGCGGTGAGCCTTTCGAGACCACGGAAGTCACCCTGCCCGAGGATTCCCGGCTGGTCTTCTTCACGGACGGCCTGGTCGAGGACAGGGAGCAGGGCATCGACACCGGCCTCGAGGCGCTCGGCCAGGCTCTGGCCCGTCCGGGCCGGACCTCCGAGGAGACCTGCCGGGACGTCCTCGACGCGCTGCTTCCCGCCCGGTCGAGCGACGACATCGCCCTGCTCGTCGCCCGCACCCGGCTGCTGGACCGTTCCCAGGTGGCCGAGTGGGACGTGCCGTTTGATCCCTCGGCCGTCGCGGCCCTCCGGGCGGAGGTCACCGGGAGGCTGCGGACCTGGGGGCTGGAGGAGATGGCGTTCACGACCGAGCTGATCGTCAGCGAGCTGGTCACCAACGCCATCCGCTACGGCATCGAACCGATCGGGCTCCGGGTGCTGCACGACCGCGACAGTCTGATCTGCGAGGTCGCCGACGGCAGCAGCACCTCACCCCACCTGCGACGGGCCGCGACCACCGACGAGGGCGGGCGGGGACTGTTCCTCGTCGCCCGGTTCGCCCAGCGGTGGGGCACCCGCTACCTGGCCCGCGGCAAGGTGATCTGGACCGAGCAGTCCACCCGTGACCCTGCGGGCGAACCCGAGGAGATGTCGGCCGAGGCCCTGCTGGACCAGTGGGAGGACGCGGCCTGGTGAGTCACCGGGAGAACCTGTCGCCCAGAACGCGCTGAAGCCGGCCTTCTCAACGTTCGAAGTCTCTCGCGGCGTCGTCCCAGCAGAGGCTGCGGAGACCGTGATCGGCGTTCTCGCCCGACGGGACGTCGGGAGCCGCCTGGAACCACACGACGGTCAGTGCGGAGTGGTGCAGCACCGAATCCCGTTCCGGATCGATCGGCTGAGAGGTGAACGACCCCACACACGTCACCGCGGGCAGCAGTTCGACCGGGCCGAAGGCACCGGCAGGCAGGTCCGGCAGCTCCCGGTCCGGCGCGACCAGGTGCACCGGAATCGCGGGCCGATCCTTCTCGACACTGCTGAGCAGGCGCTCCAGCGTGAGGTCGTTCCAGCGCCGGAACGGGTACCCCTCCAGCATCCCGCCGTACGTCGAGGACAGTCGCACGTCCGAGAGTTCGATCGAACGGCCGGAAGTGAGAACTATCTGCGACAGTGCCATGGTCCCCAACATACTGGCGCGACAGGACCCGACGGCCGGCCTCCCGGCGCCGCATTCCCGACACCTCGTCCACGGCATGCACCGGGCTCCTTCACGGGGTCCGGAACCCTCGGAACGTCACGTGCCTGCGGGTATCGAAGCCGAGTCGTTCGTAGAGCGCGAGAGCGCCGCTGTTCGCTTCGGCCACGTGCAGGAATGGGCGGTCGCCGCGGGCCGTGATGCGTGCGATGTGAGCGCGCAGCAGGCGGACCGCGTGGCCTCGTCCACGGGCCTTGGGGGCGGTGCAGACGGCGCTGATCTCGGTCCACCCGGGAGGCCTCAGCCGCTCCCCCACCATGGCCACCAGCGTGTCGCCGTCGCGGATGCCGAGATAGGTGCCGAGCTCGTGCGTGCGGGGCCGGAACGGGCCCGGCCGGGTCCGCTCGACGAGGTCGAGCATCTCGGAGACGTCCTCCGCGCCGAGTTCGACCACGTCGGAGTAGGACTCGGCGGCGGAGCGGTCCGGCCCGCCGTGGCCGGTCCAGATCATCTGGCGGCCTTCCAGGACGAAGACCGGCTCCCAGTCCGGCGGCGGCATCGCCGGGCAGCTGAACATGTCGGCGAACTCGCCCGGGCCCAGCAGCTTGGCCAGGTCGGCCCATGCCGCCGCGTCCGGCTCGGCCGGCACCGCGGAGAAGGTCGCGACCTCGGGTACGAAGGTGAGGGCACCGCCGAGCCGCCGGGCGAGATGCGCGTGGTGCTCGCGGAGCGACTCGCCCACCGGGTCGTCGAGTGCGACGGCGTCGCGGAGCCCTGTCATCGTGCTGCGCCTTCCTGTGCTCTGCCGGAGCCGGTCGGCCGGCAGGCCCACACGGCGTCGTCGGATGCCGGCAGCCATGCTAGTCAGCGACTTGCGACCACATCCCGGCGCTACTTGAGATATGCGGCCAGCGGCACGTTCTGCCTGCGCACGTCACCGGCGACCAGTCCGGCTATCCGCTGTGCGCCGTACGTTTCGAAGTGGGTGCGGTCGTCGCAGAAGAAGGCGCCCACGGGCCCCGATCCGAAGTCGCCGTTGTGCGGGCAGAACCGCAGGCCGTTGTAGAGCGAGACGCTCAGCGCCTGAAGGTCGACGACGGGTGCCCCGGTGGCGGAGCCGACGGCGAAGGTCTCGTTCACGAAGCCGCGGTTCTTGGTCGCCGTGCTCCCGGAACAGGTGAGGGCGGCCACCGGGGTGAGCAGCACCGGGTGTGCTCCCCGGGCCAGGGCGGCCTGCGCCATGGTGGTCATCAACTGCCGGTAGCGGGCGGGGCCCACGTGCCGGGGACAGGTCGAGGAGGAGTCGTTGATGCCGAACTGGATGAACAGGTAGTCACCCGCCTTCATCCCGGTGCTCGCGTTCAGCATCGACTGCCAGCGTGCGGAGTACGTGCCGGAGGTGAGCCGGCACTCGCCGTCCGGGCCCTTGGTGCCGCTGACGTTCCCCTCGTACATCCAGGTCTGGATACTGCGTCCTCCCACGGCCTGGTTCTTGACGGTCACGTCGGCGGTGAACAGGGCGTCGAACTGGCTGCCCCAGCCGGCCGGGCAGCGGGCGGAGCCCGGGTTGGCCATGGTGGAGTCACCGGCCAGCCATACCGTGACCGGTGCGGCCGCCGTCCGTGGGGCCGCGGCCTTGGTTCCGGAGGCGCCGGCACATGTCGCCGCGGTGCCGTCAGCCGCTGAGGCCGTGCCGACGCCGAGGCTCGACAGGGCGATCACCAGCGCCGTCGTGACGAACGCACGAAGTTTCCTCATCATCGGTCCTCTCGGGTCGGTCAGCGCAGGTACGCGGCCAGGGGCAGGTTCTGCTCCCGGATGCTCTGGAGCACCAGCCCGGCCATCCGGGTCGCGCCGTACTGCGAGAAGTGGGTGTTGTCCGTGACGCCGTCGGTGGAGGAGCGGAGGAAGAGCTGCGCGGAAGCGGACGGTCCGAGGGACTCGACCAGCGCCTTGCTCCGGGCGGTCAGGTCGACCACCGGGACCCGCTGAGCGGCACCGACCGCGCGCATCTCGGAGGGCAGGTCCGCGCCCGCGCCGTTGACGTGCAGTGCCGTCGGCGTGAGCCGGTTCCCGTCGAAGAGCCTGCGGACCGGTGGCGTCACCAGGACCGGGACGCCGCCCTCGGCGCGGACCCGCGAGATCATGGTGGTGAGGTTGTTCCGGTAGACGGACGCGCTGGTCTGCTTGTCGTTGTGGCCGAACTGGATGAAGACCGGGTCGTTCGCACCGACCTTCGACAGCAACGCGGCCAGGAGCGCCGAGTTGCTCAGGAAGCTTCCCGAACTCTCCCCCGAGTCACCGTAGTTGGCGATGGCAGCGCCGGGACGCACCGCTGTGGTGATCATCTGGCCCCAGCCGGTGTACGGAGCGGCCGGCTGGTCGCACACCGTCGAGTCACCGGCCAGGTACGCGACCAGCGGCTGCGCCGCGGGCCTCACCGAGACGGCCGAGACCTGTGGGGCGGCACCCGTGAAGCGGAGGTCCAGGCCGGGGTTGCCGGTACCGCCCTGGCCGGTCGGCTGCCCCTCCGGCTGGCGCACGTTGACGGTGAACGAGTACGTGGCGACGGCTCCGGCCGCCGTCCTCGTCACCGGAAGCATCAGACGCCGGGCCTCCGCCCACATCTCGGTCTGACCGGCGGTGACGCCACCGACGGAGACCGTCACGTCGTAGTTGCCCGGTGCGACACCGTAGTGACAGGTGATCGGGGAGGTTCCGGAGCAGCCGGCCGGCAGGGCCCGCGGCACGGCTGACGCGGTTTGCGCCACCGCACCGGTACCGGCCAGCGTGGCAAGGGTCAGAAGACCCGCTGTTCCCAGCAGCCCCACCCGGCTCGGGGCGGCCTGGAGCGGTGTCCGGGGGCGGGTGATCCGAGAGGAAGTGGGAGCAGGGGTGGGGGACATGGTCGCTCCTCCCTGTCCGCCGACCGCGCGTGAGGTGCCGCGGCCGGCGGGCAGCGGGTTGTGGGGGTGGAGTTTCCGGGACCGCGTGATCCGTGCTCTGGGAGCGTTCACACCATGGGCAGGTGGGGAGATCCAAGAACAATCGGTGCCCTGGACCCGATTGCCTGCCGAGGTCAGCCAATTCGACTGTCTTGGATCGCAGTTGCCCGCGAGGCGTCATCACGCAGTGTTCAAGGCTCCACACCCGACTGTCAATGCGCGGGCGCAGACAACTCACTCATTCCAACAGGGCCGCACAGTGGCCCGGACAGAATCCTTGACGAGCCATCAGGCCGTTCTTAGTCTCCCTCCTTATGGGAGCGTTCCCATACCCCCACGCCCCCCGGAGGCCACCGTGACCGACCCGCACCGGCGTCCCCTCACCGTGTTACGACCCCGGCGATCGCCCCACCGGCCGGGCGGCCGGCTCGTCGGCTGCTTGTCCGCTGCCGCACTGGCCGTCTCCGCGCTCGTCGCACTGCCGCAGTCCGCCCAAGCGGCGACCGCCCGCCAGGTCGAGAAGCTCGACCGCGGACTGAGCAGCGTGCACACCGGCAGTGGAAACCTGGTGTCGTGGCGGTGGCTGGCGACCGACCCGAACGACGTGTCGTTCCACGTCTACCGCGGCACCACCAGACTCACCTCCTCGCCCGTCACCGCCTCGACGAACTACTTCGACGCGGGCGGCGCGGCCTCGGCCGACTACACGGTGCGCGCGGTGGTCGGCGGCACCGAGCAGGCCGCGTCCGCGCCCGCGGTCCAGTTCCGCACGGGCTACAAGGACGTGCCGATCTCCCCGCCCGCGGGCGGCACCGCCCCGGGCAACTCCGCCTACACCTACGACGCCAACGACGCCTCGGTCGGCGACCTCGACGGCGACGGCGTCCTGGACCTCGTCCTCAAGTGGCAGCCCACGAACGCCAAGGACAACTCCCAGTCCGGGTACACCGGCAACACGATCGTCGACGGCATCAAGCTCGACGGCACCCGGCTGTGGCGCATCGACCTGGGCCGCAACATCCGCTCCGGCGCCCACTACACGCAGTTCCAGGTCTACGACTACGACGGTGACGGCCGGGCGGAGGTCGCCATGAAGACCGCGGACGGCACCCGCGACGGCACGGGCGCGGTGATCGGCAACTCCTCCGCCGACCACCGCAATTCCAGCGGCTACGTCCTGTCCGGGCCCGAGTACCTGACGATGTTCGACGGCCGGACGGGCAAGGCGATGCAGAGCGTCGACTACGTCCCCGGCCGCGGCACCGTCTCCTCCTGGGGCGACAACTACGGCAACCGCGTGGACCGTTTCCTCGCCGGCACCGCCTATCTCGACGGCGCCCGCCCCTCCCTGATCATGGCGCGCGGCTACTACACCCGCACGGTGATAGCCGCCTGGGACTGGCGGGGCGGCGCCTTCACCCGCCGCTGGACCTTCGACACGGCGTCGTCGTCCAACAGCGGCAAGGGCTACGACGGTCAGGGCAACCACAGCCTGTCCGTCGCCGACGTCGACGCCGACGGCAAGGACGAGATCGTCTACGGCGCGATGACCGTCGACGACAACGGCAACGGCCTGTGGACCACCAGGCTGGGCCACGGCGACGCCGGTCACGTCGGCGACCTCGATCCCTCCCGTGCGGGTCTGGAGTACTTCAAGGTCTCGGAGGACTCGAGCAAGCCGGGTTCCTGGATGGCCGACGCCCGCACGGGGGCGAGGCTGTGGCAGACGGCGTCGGGCTCCGACAACGGCCGCGGTGTCGCCGCCGACATCTACGCCGGCAGCCCGGGCGCCGAAGCCTGGTCCGCCTCCGACACCACCCTGCGCTCCGCCTCCGGCGCCTCCCTGGGCCGGGAACCCTCCAGCATCAACTTCCTGTCCTGGTGGGACGGCGACCCCGTACGCGAACTCCTCGACGGCACCCGCGTCGACAAGTACGGCACCTCCGGCGACACCCGGCTGCTCACCGGCTCCGGCGTCGCCTCCAACAACGGCACCAAGTCCACCCCGGTCCTGTCCGGTGACCTGCTCGGCGACTGGCGCGAGGAGGTCGTCTGGCGTACCGGCGACAACAGGGCGCTGAGGATCTACTCGACGCCGCACCAGACCAGCACCAAGATCACCACCCTGCTCCACGACACCCAGTACCGCACGGCCCTGGCCTGGCAGAACACCGCCTACAACCAGCCCCCGCACCCGAGCTTCTTCATCGGCAACGGCATGCCGCCGGCGCCCCGGCCGACGGTCTACACGCCCTGACCGGCGCGGTCCCGCCGGAACGCCCACCCCAGCCAGGGCTCCAGGGCGAAGCGGAACAGCCGCCGCACAGGCGGTGTGCACAGGGCGGTCATGACGGCCGCCGCGACGAGGGTGACCGTGATCTCGCCCACGGGTTCGTGGATCCAGTCGGGACCGAACCAGCCGAAGTGTTTGGCTCCCTGGACGACGAAGCCGTGCAGCAGGTAGCCGTACAGCGTGCCCGCGCCGAGGGCGGTGAACCACGTGCGCCGTCCCGGGACCCAGGCGAAGAAGCAGGCGACGAGGAGCAGCGAGCAGCCGAAGAGGGCCAGGGTCATCATGGGCCCGTACCAGCCGGGGACGCCCAGTTCCTGGGCGCTTGAGCGGTGGAAGAGCCAGGCGTAGTCCCACCGGGGCGTGATCCAGTACGCCCCGGTGAGGGCCACGGCGAAGACGGGCAGGGACAGCAGGCGCGTCTGCCGTCGGCGCACCAGCCGGAAGTGTTCCGGCTTCAGCAGCAGCCCGAGCACGAAGTAGGGCAGGAACTGCAGGACGCGCTGGAGATCGAGGTCGTCGCCGATGGACGGCGAGAGGGTCGCCGACGCCGCGACGACGAGGGCGACCGGCAGCGGCCACCGCAGGAGCCTCCAGACCGGGGTGGTCAGCCGCCAGATGAACAGGGCCGCCAGGAACCACGTCAGATAGAGCGGACTCAGCAGACTGATGGCACGGTCGGGGTCGCCGCTCGTCCAGCGGGTGTAGTAGGTGTACGCCACCTCGAAGACGACGTACGGCACGACCACGGTGGTGACCAGGCGTTTGATCCGCTCCGGACCGGCGTCGAAACTGCGGGAGAAGTAGCCGGAGATGACGATGAACGCCGGCATGTGGAAGGCGTAGACGAGGGTGTAGAGAGCGGTGACGGCCCGGCTGCCGTCGCGCAGCGGCTCCCAGGCGTGTCCGATGGCCACCAGAACGATGGCCAGGTACTTGGCGTTGTCGAAGAACGCGTCTCTGGGCTTGGCCGCGGGGGCCGCCGGCCGGTCGCCGGTCGTCCGGCCGCTCGCTTCACGGGTGACTTCGGGTGGGGAGTGCCGTGTCTCCCGGTCGTCGCGCGGGGGCAGCGTGCGCGGGCCGGCGTTTCCTTGCGGTTGAAGCCCGGACAGACCAGAACACCTCTTTCGTCGCGTGTCGGTGGATCCTGCCTCCGATCACATCACGAAAGTTCATTGATTGCGTAATCGTGCAACCGTCACAGGCCTGAACGGTCAGTTGTCGCGCAGCGCCTTCTCGATCTCACCCAGCGAGCGGGTCAGCCGCCCGTAGTCGGCGGGGGTCACCGGCGACACGAAGTACCGTTCGACGACCTGCGCGTGGACCGCGGCCGCCCGGAGGAACACCGTACGACCTTGCCCGGTCGGCTCGACCAGGACACTCCTGCGGTCCCCGGGGGCCGGTACGCGCCGCACCAGGCCGGTTCCCTCCATGCGGTCGATCAGGCGCGTGATGCCGCTGCTGGTGAGCGTGAGGTCATCGGCGAGCCGGCGCTGCGAGATCTCCTCGTCCGGATGCCGGCAGAGCCGGATGAGGACCTCGAACATCGTGTGGCTGATCTCGCACTCCGTGCGCAGAGCCATGTCGATCCGCCGCTCCAGGCGGGTGGCGGTCTTGATCAGCAGGCCGAAGTCGTGCACCAGCCGGCTGTCGGCGGCGTGGGCCGCCTCGTCGTTCTCTCGCTTCGCGGGATTCACCCGGCCGACTTTACTGCTCCTTCACCTACTGTCGTCTCAATTACTGAGCAATCAATTGCTGAGCAGTCAACAAAGTCCTACTGTGAACGCCACCCGCAGACGTCGACAGAGAAAGGGAGAGCAGTGGACCTTCAGCACTGGCTCGGCCGGGCCAACGACGCGATACAGCAGTGGGCCGACACCTTCGGCCCCTACGAGCAGCACCCGTCCCTCCTCGTCGACGACGACCGTTTCGCCGCCGCCTTCGAGGAGCTGACCGGGAGACTGAAGGAGAACTATCCCTTCTTCCACCCGCGCTACGCGGGGCAGATGCTCAAGCCCCCGCACCCGGCCGCGATCGTCGGGCACCTCACCACCATGCTGATCAACCCCAACAACCACGCCCTGGACGGCGGCCCCGCCACCGCCCGCATGGAACGCGAGGCCGTCGCGCAACTGGCCTCGATGTTCGGCTACGACACCCACCTCGGCCACCTCACCACCAGCGGCACGATCGCCAACCTCGAGGCCCTCTTCGTCGCCCGCGAGCTCCACCCCGGCCGCGGCATCGCCTACAGCGCCGACGCCCACTACACCCACGGCCGCATGTGCCACGTCCTGGGCATGAAGGGGTACCCCGTCCCGACCGACGACCGCGGCCGCATCAGCCTCGACGCGCTCGAGGACCTCGTGCGCACGGGAGAGGTCGGCACGGTCGTGCTCACCGCCGGCACCACCGGGCTCGGAGCGGTCGACCCGGTCCACGACGCCCTCGCCCTCAAGGAGCGCTACGGCGTACGGCTCCATGTCGACGCCGCGTACGGCGGCTTCTTCACCCTGCTCGCCGGTGCCGAAGGCCCGGAGGGACTCCCCCCGCAGCCCTGGCGGGCGATCGCCCGCTGCGACTCGGTCGTCGTCGATCCGCACAAGCACGGACTCCAGCCCTACGGCTGCGGTGCCGTCCTCTTCCGCGACCCCGAGGTGGGCCGCTTCTACCTGCACGACTCGCCCTACACCTACTTCACCTCCAGCGAGTTGCACCTCGGCGAGATCAGCCTGGAGTGCTCCCGCGCCGGTGCCTCGGCCGCCGCCCTGTGGCTCACCTTCCAGGTGCTCCCGCCCACGCCCGAGGGACTGGGCCGCGTCCTCGGGGCCGGCCGACGGGCCGCGCTGCGCTGGGCCGACCTGATCACCGCCTCGGACGAGCTGGAGCTCTACCAGCGGCCCGAGTTGGACATCGTCGCCTACTTCCCCGCGGTGGAGCCCGCCACCCTCAGCGCTGTCGACGCGGCATCGGCACGCACCCTGGCCGACGGTATGACGGGCCCCGATCCCGTTTTCCTGAGCACCCTCAAGGCCGACCGGGGCGCCTTCACCGCACGCCACCCGCAGGTCACCGCCGATGCCGACGGCGCCCGCATCCTGCGCAGCGTCCTGATGAAGCCGGAGTCCGAGGACCACGTGCGGCGCCTCCACGACCGGGTCGCGCGTCTCGCCCGGTCATGAGCGCCGCCCACGGGGTTCACGTCAGGTCATGGTCGCCGCGGAGTGCGTACGCCTCGGCGAGGAGGAGGTAGCTGCTGGCGGTCCAGGTGTAGGCACGGTCGCGCAGGCCCGTTCCGGCGAGGGCGTCGAAGTTCTCGGCGAAGCCGTGGGCCTCGCACAGGGCGCGGAAGCGGCTGCTGACGTCGTCCGCCAGCCGGTGGTGACCGGCGCGGCGCAGGCCGTCCTCGACGAGGACGGTGGCGGGAGCCCAGATGGGGCCGCGCCAGTAGCCGTCGTCGAGGTAGTGGGGGGAGGTGGGCAGTTCGGTGGCGAGACCGTACGGCGTCAGATGGGCCTTGATGTGGTCGGCCAGGGCGCCGCTGACGTGACCGGGCAGGTGCTCGCCGAGCACGATGGGCATGAGGTCCAGGAGGCTGGCGCTGCTCCAGGTGTCCCCCGTACCGACGCCCCGGGCGAGGAAACGGTCGTCCCTCCAGAGCTGGTCCAGCAGTGCCGCCTGGGTCTCCTCGGCGGCTCGCGCCCAGCTGCGGGCCTCGTCACCTCGACCCAACTCCTCAGCAAGGTAGGCGAGTTCGTGGAGTTGCAGGATGAGGAAGGCGGACAGGTCGGCGGTCTCGATCGCCCGCTCGGGGTCGAAGGTGGTGGCGTTGTCCCAGCCGCTGTCGTTGCCGTGCTGGTAGTGAGGGAAGGCGGCGCCGGGGGCGCGCCGGGCGGTGAGCCAGAAGTTCGTCCAGCGTTCCAGCCGCTGGTAGGTCTCGTCCAGTTCGGCCGGGCCGGGAGGCGTCGGCAGGCGTCGGCGCAGGTGGCCGAAGGCCCAGCCGTGGATGGGCGGTTTGACGAAGTTGTAGAGGACCTCGGAGTGGGTCACCGAGTCGGGCAGGGCGCCGCTGCCGTCCTGGTGGTCGAAGGGCAGGGCGAACTGGTCCCGGGCCAGTTCCGGGCAACCGGGTGCCAGGGCGAGGGCGTTGAAGCAGTGGTCCCAGCTCCACACCTTGTCCATCCAGTGCTTGGACATCAGCACCGCGGGCCGGGTGACCAGACCGGTCGGGTTCACGGTGGCCGACCAGACGACGTAGGCGGCCAGTTCGGCGGCCGGGGTGGCGGAGGAGCGCCAGGGAGCCACCACGTCCACGAACCGGGCGAACGAGGCCTGCGCGGATGCCGCGATGTCGTCGAAGGCCACCGCGGACGTGTACGGCGGGCGGGCGGCTTCGAGTTCCTCGATCGCGATCTCCCAGGTTCCGTCCGCCGCCGCGGCCGTGACGAGACCGCGCTCGGCGCTGCCCAGCGTCTGGGCGCCGGTCGCGTCGAGGCTGTCGGCCAGCGTGGTGACGCGGTACCGGCGTCCCGTCTCGTAGGACGTGAACACGTGGGCACCGGCGGCGGCGTCGTGAAAGAAGTAGGTTCCGCTGAACGGCGTCAGGGTCGGGGCGGCCGCCCGTACGGCCATGCCCAGGCCGCTCCCCCGCAGTCGCACGGTGTCCGGCGACTCGTAGGCGAGGTCGACACGTCCGTCCGCGCCGGCCCAGCTGAGCAGGCCCGGTCTGGCCTGCACATGGGTCTCGGCGCGTTCGCCCGTGACCGGGTCCAGGGGGGTCAGGCTCAGGACGGCGTGCATGCCGTTCTGGTGGGAGACGAGGTGGAGATCCTCGGCGTACGTCTTCTCGGCCACCACGGGCGAGATACCGAACCAGGATCCGTACGTGCTGAACGGGATGTCCTGGACGGAGAAGGCCGGGCCGGAGCGGTCGGCGGTCATGAGGTGTCACTCGTTTCTCGAGCAGGGGGAAGGTCAGTCCTTGACCGCGCCGGCCGTCACGCCGGCGGCGACGTAGCGCTGGGCCAGGACGAGGATGACCGCGGCGGGCAGCGAGGCCACGACGGCGGTGGCCATGATGGCGTTCCACTCCTGGTTGTTGTTGCCGATGTAGTGGTAGATGCCCAGGGTGATCGGCTCGTGCGCCCCGCCGTTGACGAGGGTGCCGGCGAAGACGAAGTCGGACCAGGACCACAGGAACGCGAAGAGCGAGACCGTGACCACTGCGTTGCGGCTCATCGGCAGGACGATCGACCAGAAGGTGCGCACGGGCCCGGCGCCGTCCGTCCGGGCCGCCTGGAGCATCTCGCCCGGGATGCCGGACATGAACGCGGTGAAGATGAGCACCGCGAAGGGGACGGCCAGCGTGGAGTCGGCGACGATCAGCCCGGGGACGGACTGGAGCAGGCCCAGTTGCAGGTAGATGGCGTAGAAGCCCATCGCCATGATGATGCCGGGGATCATCTGCGCGGCGAGGAGGAAGAAGCTCAGCGCGCCTGCGCCGCGCGGGCGCAGTTTGGCCAGGGCGTAGCCGGCGGGGGCGGACAGGGCCACGGTGAGGGCGACGGTGCCCAGGCCGATGACCAGGCTGGTGCCGAGGTAGGGCAACTGCTCGTGGAGGACGGTGCGGTAGCCGGCCAGGGTGCCGTGGACGGGGAACAGGTCGGGAGGGGACTTGCGCATGTCCTGGTCGCGGGTGAGGGACACGTTCAGCATCCAGTAGACCGGGAAGAGCATGATCGCGGTCAGCAGGACGCCGACGGTCGTCTTTCCCCAGGTGCGTCGGCTTCTCATGAGTACGCCTGCTTTCGCTGGACCCTCATGTACAGGAGGCCGAACGCCAGGGCGGCCACCACCAGCAGGTTGCCGACGGCCGCGCCCGGACCGAAGGCGGGCAGCAGGTTGCCGAAGCCGAGCCGGTAGGACCAGGTGGCGAAGGTCGTGGAGGCGTCGGCCGGGCCTCCCTTGGTCATGATCCAGATGATGTCGAAGACCTTGAGGGTGTAGACCAGCCCGAGGAGCAGGGTGATCGCGGACACGGGGCGCAGCAGCGGGAAGGTGATGCTCCAGAAGCGGCGCCAGGCTCCCGCCCCGTCGAGGGCGGCCGCCTCGTACAGTCCGGAGGGGATGGACTGCAGGCCGCTGTAGAGCACGACCAGGTTGAACGGCACGCCGATCCAGATGTTCGCGATGATCACCGAGGTGAGTGACCAGGACGGTGAGGTCAGCCAGTTGACGGGGTCGAGGCCGAGGGCGTGCAGGGCCGCGTTGACGATGCCGGAGTCGCTGTTGAGCATCCACGACCAGGTCGAGGCCGACACGATCAGCGGCAGCAGCCAGGGCACGAGGAACAGGGCCCGCAGGGTCGCCGAGAGCCGGAAGTGCTGGTTGAAGAAGACCGCGAGGGCCAGACCGATGGCGTACTGGAAGGCCAGGCACACACCGGTGAAGACCACGGTGTGGAGCAGGGCCGGGGCGAAGGTCGGGTCGTCGAAGACCTTCCGGTAGTTCTCCAGGCCGGTGAACGGCGCGTCGCCCTGGACGAAGGAGCGGACGGTGTAGTTGCGCAGGCTCAGGTCGAGGTTGCGGTAGAGCGGATAGGCGTAGAAGAGGGCGAGATAGAGGGTCACCGGGGTGAGGAAGGCCCAGGCGGCCCACTGCGGGGAGACGGGCCGGCGGCGTTCCGTGGTGCGGGCCGGGGGTGGGGCGGCGTGGGCCGCCCCGTTCCGCGGCCGCACGGACTGCTGGTCCGGCGGACGGACGGTCTGCTTCATCGGACCCACATCACTTGACCGCGGCCTGCGCCGAGGTCAGCGCGTCCTTGGGCGACTTCGATCCGCTGAGGGCGGACTGCACGGCCTTCCACATCTGCTCGGAGATCTTGGGGTACTTGGTGCCCAGGTCGTCACTGGTACGTCCCTTGGCCGCCTTGACCGCGTCGACCCACGGCTTCAGCGCGGGGTCGGCCGCCACCTGCTTCTTCCGGACCTCTTCGGTGGGGGCGACGTAGGAGAGGGTGGTGTCGGTGTCGTACAGGTTGGTGGTGCTGGTCAGGCAGGCGGTGAGCTTGCTCGTGGTGGCGTAGCGGGCGGTGTCGCTCTGGACGGGGACGGTGACGAACTCGCCTCCCGTCGGGGCTGCGGCGCTGCCTCCGCCGGTGGCCGGGATGGGCAGGACGCCGTAGTCGAAGCCGGCCTTCTTGGCGGCCGCGAGTTGCCAGGTGCCGTTCTCGGCGAAGGCGTAGTCGCCGCTCGCGAACTCCTGCCAGCTGGTGGTCTGGGTGTTGTTGAGCACGGAGTTGGGGGCGTAGCCCTTGTCCAGCCAGTTCTTCCAGAGGGACAGCGCGGAGACGGCCGCGGGCGAGTCGAGGTCGGTCAGGGCGGCGCCGGATCCCCAGAACCAGGGCAGGAACTGGAAGCTGCCCTCCTCGGTGCCGATCGCGGAGAAGGTGATGCCCTTCTTCCCCGCCCTTTCGACCTCGGACAGGGCTGCTGTCAGCGACTTCCAGTCCTTGACGGAGGCGATGTCGACACCGGCCGCCTTCAGGACCTTCTTGTTGTAGTAGAGCGCGAGGGTGTTGGCGCCGATCGGGGTGCCGTAGGTCTTGCCGTCCGACTGGCCGGCCGCGAGAAGGTTGGGGTCCACGGCGGAGGTGTCGAGCTTGGTCTCGTCGGTCGTGGTGAGCACGCCCGCCTCGGCGAGGGTCGACACCACCGGGTTGTCGACGATGAGGACGTCCGGGGAGTTGCCCTGCTGGGCCGCGAGCAGCGTCTTGTTGGCCAGGTCGCTGGTGTCGAAACCGGTCCGCTTGACCTTCACACCGGCCTTGCTGCCGCAGGCGTCCAGCAGCTTCACCCACGCCGAGCCCTTGGCGAACTGCGGGTAGGGGTCCCAGATGGTGTAGGTGCCGCTGTCCGCGCCCTTGGTGTCGGTGCTCCCGGAGCCGGAGGAGCAGGCGGTGCCGGCCGCGGCGAGGACGGTCGACAGGGCCACTGCGGCGAGACGCCGTCTGGAGGAGCTGTGCATCGCGGGTTCCTTCGTTCTAGGCACAGGGGTGCCGTGGCGGGGGCGATGTGGGGGAAGCGGGCACACCGCAGGGAGGCGTTGCGGGGGTGTGCTCGAAGAAAGGGAGGGAGAGGGGCCGGGGACGGGGGTCAGGGCTGTGGGGAGCCGGTGGCGGGTCCGGTACTGGCCCGCAGCGAGATGGGGGGTGTCAGCAGATGGTGCCGAGCGGGGGCGCCGGGCTGGTCGAGCCGCTCCACGAGCAGTTCGACGGCGCGCCGGCCCAGTTCCTCCGCCGGTACGTCCGCGGCGGTGAGCTGCGGGGTCACCGTCTCCGCCCACCGGCTCGCCACCACCCCGGTGACGGAGAAGTCGCGCGGCACATGGCGGCCGGCCCGGGCCAGTCCTCGGTACAGACCGCCCAGCGCGGCCTCGTTCAGGGTGACCAGGGCGGTCGTGTCCGGGTCGTCGCGCAGGATGTGTTCCAGGCAGGCCTGGCCGGAGGCGGCGTCGTCCCCGCAGCAGTAGGTCCGCACGGTCAGTCCGCGTTCGGCCGCGGCCTTGGTGAAGCCGTCGAGGCCGCGGTGTGCCGACTCGTAACCCGCGCGCAGCAGTTGCTCGGGGCGGTTGACGAAGGCGACCCGTCGGTGGCCCAGGTCAGCGAGGTGGTGGACGCACGCCGCCGCCAGCGCGGTGTGGTCCAGGCCGACCCACCAGCCGCTCTCCGGATGGGCGGTGCGGCCGATGGCGACGGCAGGGAAGTCGAGGGCGGCGAGGTGATCGGCCCGGTCGTCCTCTAGCCGGATCTCCATCAGGATGGCGCCGTCGACCCGCCGCTCCCCCAGCAGCCGCTGGAAGGACCGGTCGCTGTCCACGCCGCTCGGTGACAGCAGCACGTCGTAGTCGTAGGCCGCGGCGGCCTCCACGACACTGCCGATGAAGTCCAGCTGCATGCCGGTGTAGTGGTTGCCGGCCGGCGGGAAGACGAGGCCGATGGTGCTGGTCCGCCCGTTGGCCAGGGCGCGGGCGCTGGCGCTCGGACGGTAGCCCAGTTCGTCGACGACCTGCTGGATCTTCCGGCGGGTGTCCTCCGAGACCGGGCGCTTGCCGCTGAGTGCGTAGGACACGGTGCTCCGCGAGACACCGGCACGCTTGGCGATCTCCCCGATGTTCACGGCATCTCCTGGCTCGTCGAACCGGTTCGCATGGCAGGAAGGTAGGAAGCGTCCCGACTCCTGTCAACACCTGGGACACACTTCGCTGGTCGGTCGGGCGCCAGCGCGGAATCCTCGTGTCACAGGCATTGCTGACCCGGGATGCCGGTGCTAGCTTCGCGAACCGGTTCGACGCATCGACCCGTTCGGTCGCGGTGAGACAGACCCTCATGCCCTCATCCGCGCACCGGCCTACCCGCCACCCGAGACGCACGCCGTTCCCTCGCACGCGCCACGGATCGAACCGGTTCGACGGACGCGCGGGCCGAACCGCTGCTCGACGAAGCGACGACACGACGACTGAGGACGCCATCCATGCCATCCGCTGACAGATTCACGCGGCGCCGGGCCCCGGCCGCCGTGGCGCTGACCCTCGGAGCGGGCCTGCTGGCCGCACCGGCCGCCCCGGCGCAGGCCGCCGAGGCACCGCAGCCCGCCGCGCACTACTCCTTCGACCAGGACGACCTCGCCTCCGGAAAGATCACCGACAGCTCCGGGAACGGCCTGACGGCGACCCTGGTGAACGTCTCCACCGCCCGCTCGGTCGACGGCACGGCCGGCGGAAAGGCGCTGTCCCTGCCCGGCGGAGCTCCCGCCTCCGACGGCGCGTACGTCCGCCTGCCCCGCCAGGTGCTCGCCGGCACGACCGACCTCACCGTCTCGGCCCGCGTGAGGTGGAGCGGCGACACGTCGCCCTGGCAGCGGATCTTCGACCTGGGCACGGACACCACCAAGTACCTCTTCAGCACGCCCTACAACGGCAGCGGGCTGTTCCAGACCTCGGTGACCACCGGTGGCGGGGGCGCGGAAGCCCAGGTGCGCGGTTATGCGAGCCTGCCCGCCGACGAGTGGAGGACGGTCACCGTCACCCTCGACACCACCGCCGGCCGGCTCACCACCTACCTCGACGGCGTGGCGGTCTCCTCCTCGGCGACCGGCATCAAGGCGGGAGATCTGCTGGACGGTTCGGCCACCGCCGCCGGGTACATAGGCAAGTCCCTCTACCCGGACCCGCTGCTCCGGGGCGCGATCGACGACTTCACCGTGTGGCACGCGGCACTGAGCCCCGAGCAGGTGGCCGGTACGGTCGGTGCCGTGCCGACCCTCCAGGAACTCTCACGGACGTCGTTCGAGGTCCGTACCACCACCGGGACCGCCCCCTCCCTGCCCGCCGCCGTCCGTGCCTCGTTCTCCGACGGCTACGACCGCGACACGCCCGTCACCTGGGATGCCGTGCCCTCCGACGAGTACGCCGCGCCGGGCACCTTCACGGTCGCCGGAACCGCGGCCGGGCGCGCGGTGAAGGGCACCGTCACCGTGGTCCGCGAGGGGGAGCTCACCGTCGACCTCGGCTCGGACACCGGCGCGTTCCACGGCGGCGCCTCCGGCACCCTCTACGGCGTGTACGGGCCGGACGTCCCCACCAACAACCTCATGGAGGGCATGGGCCTGCGCACGGTCTCCACCAAGGCGCAGGACGGCCCGCAGCACCCCGGCGCCGACGCCCTGGAGGTGGTGAAGCCGCTCGCCGACTCCACCGACGGGGACGTGTACATCTACATGACCGACATCCACCGCGGCTTCCCGTACCAGTGGCCGGGCGACACCCCCGCGGAGAAGCTGAAGCTCTACAAGGAGAAGATCGCCCAGCAGGTCGACCAGGTCCTGAAGCTGCCGAAGCAGTACCAGGACAACATCGTCTTCGTGCCGTTCAACGAGCCCGAGGGCAACATGTTCGGCACCGGCGAGTGGAGCTACGACAAAGTCAGCTGGCTGAACGACCCCGACGACTACTTCACCGCCTGGGACGACGCGTACCAGCTCATCAAAGGCCGGATGCCCGGCGCCCGCATCGCCGGGCCCAACACCAGCGTCCTGTACGACCAGGTGAAGGGCTTCCTCACCCACACCCTCGCGGCCGGCACGCTCCCGGACGTCATCACCTGGCACGAGCTGAGCCACCCCGAGGCGGTGCGCCAGAGCGTCGCCAAGTACCGGGCCTGGGAGAAGGACCTGTTCCAGGGCACCGACCGCCAGGGCACCCAACTCCCGATCAACATCAACGAGTACGCGTTCAACTACCACACCTCGGTGCCGGGCCAGATGATCCAGTGGGTGTCCGCGATCGAGGAGTCGAAGGTCGACGCCGACATCGCGTACTGGAACATCGACGGCAACCTGTCCGACTCCGCGGTGCAGTCGAACCGCGGCAACGGCCAGTGGTGGCTGCTGAACTCGTACGCCTCGATGAGCGGTCACACGGTGAAGGTGACCCCGCCGTTCCCGGGCGAGAACTACACCATGCAGGGCGTCGCCACCCTCGACGAGAAGAGGAAGCAGTCCCGGCTGATCTTCGGTGGCTCCACCGGCAAGGGTCACGTCACCTTCGCCGGGGTCCCGGAGAAGGTGTTCGGCAAGCGGGTGCACGCCTGGGTGCGGGAGATCGAGTGGAGCGGGCAGGTCGGCGATTCGTCCGGCCCGAAGCTCCTCGCCGAGACGAACCTGACGGTCGGCGGCGACGGCACGGTCGCCCTCGACTTCGGCGACGGCACCCTGCCGAAACTGAAGGAGTCCTCGGCCTACGAGGTCGTCCTCAGTCCGGCCGGCGAGGCGAAGGGCACCCAGGCATCTCCCGTGCGCTGGCAGTCCTCGTACGAGGCCGAGGACGCCGCGCACACCGGCTCCGGCTGGTCGAAGAACGGCCCCGAGGGCTCACCCCGCGACGTGTCGAAGTTCTACACCTCCGGCGGCTACGACGTCGGCGGCCTGCGCACCGGCTCGGACGTCGCACTCGACTTCACCGTGGACGTGCCCGAGGACGGCACCTACGACCTGAGCGTCTTCGCCAACTCCCTCAACACCTACGACAAGGTCGAGGAGCAGGGCCCCACCAACGTCTTCCTGCGCGTGGACGGCAAGGCATCCGGCGAACAGGAACTGCACCTGCCGCTCGGCTACAAGTGGGTCGTCTGGGACCACACCGACACCAAGGTGAAACTGACCAAGGGCAAGCACACCCTGACGCTCGCCGCGAAGAGCGCCGACGGCAAGCGCGTGACCAAGGGCGACGCCATCGTCGACCGCCTGACCCTCTCCCTCCCCCGCGCGTCGGCGGACACACGGGTGTACGAAGGCGAACTGGCGTGGCCGGCAGGCGGGGCACGCCCGGTGTACGACCTTCCGAAGCCGGCAGCCACCGGCTCGGGCGCGGTCCGCCTCGCGAAGGACCAGAGCGCGACGTTCTGGGTCTACTCACCGGCCGACCGCGAGGCCACCCTCCGGGTCGACACCCTCGGCGGGACGGGCGCCCAGGTCTCCGTCAACGGCCACGACGTCCTGCGCCTGGCCAAGGGCCGGACCAGTGCGGCGGTCTCCCTCTCCGGCGGCGTCAACAAGGTGACGGTGACCGGTGGTCCGGCCACGACCCTCGTCGACCGCCTCACGGTCACCCCGACCGAGGGCGCGCTGCCGGCACGCACCTACGAAGCCGGGGACGCCGCCCTCGCCGGATCGGCCACGCTCGCCCCGCTCTCGCTCGCCACCGGCGGCACGGCGATCACGGGTATCGGCGGGGCCCCCGGCAACGGCAACACCGCGACCTTCACCGTCACGGCCGACCGGGCCGGCCTGTACGCGCTGCGCGTCCGCTACTCCAACCCCGAACAGTCGGAGGCCACGCACTACAACCCCGACCCGCTCGCCCGCCACGCCGACATCAGCGTCAACGGCGGCCCGGCACATCGCGTCGGCTTCCCGCACAGCTTCCACCAGAACAACTTCTGGGAGCTGACCGTCCCGGTACAGCTGAAGAAGGGCAAGAACACGATCGGCTTCCGCTCCGAGGAACTGCCGAACTTCGACGGCACCACCTACGCCTCGGACACCTTCCCCGGCGTGCTGCTCCGCTCCCGCTACGCGCCGCTGATCGACCGGATCACCGTCGCGCCCTACGCGCGAGAGGTGCGATGACCCGCTGACGCGCGGCGCCCGGAACCGTCCCCGACGGTCCCGGGCACCCCGCCGCGCTCACTTGGCCACCCCCGTCAGAGCGAGGAACTCGCCGCGGGAGCGGGCGTCGGAGCGCAGGAGACCGAGCAGGGTCGAGGTCAGGGTGTCGGAGCCGGTGGCCTGTACACCGCGCAGCGTCATGCAGGAGTGCTCGGCCTCGATGACCACACCGACGCCCTTGGGCTCCAGATGGACCTGCAGCCAGTCGGCGACCTGCTTGGTCAGGCGCTCCTGGACCTGGGGACGGCAGGCGAAGTGCTCGACGACGCGGGCCAGCTTGGACAGGCCCAGGATGCGGGCGCCGGGCAGATAGCCGACGTGCGCGGTGCCGACCACCGGCAGCAGATGGTGCTCGCAGACGGTGCGGACCGGAATGCGCCGGGCGAGGACGAGTTCGTCGTAACCCTCGTCGTTGGGGAACGTCGTCAGGTCGAAGGGGCGCGGGCTGAAGAGTTCGGCGTAGGCGCGGGCCATCCGGCCGGGCGTGCCGCGCAGGCTCTCCGAAGCCGTGGAGATGCCGAGGGCCTCCAGGAACCGGCCTGCCGCGGCCTCGGCGGCGGCCAGATCGATCCCGTCGGTTTCGTGGACCACCCGCAGGGCGGGCCGCACGGGTGCCGTCATGCCGGCTGCCTCCGATGCCGAGTGCGGTGAGAACGGGACCATGGTGACCTCCAAGAGTTTCACCAACAAGTTTTTCCTTTATTCCACGCCATCGTCAAGGCTTGCAGACCACAGAGCCCGAACTGCCCTCGCTCCCACAGGTGTGGGAGTTACCGTGGTCGTGTGGCTTCCGACCCGCCCGCGCCGGCCGATCCGGCCGACAGCGCCATCGACTCCGTCAGCGTCCTGAGCGAGGACTCGCGCCGGCGCATGTTCGCCTTCATCCGGCGGGCCCGGCACCCCGTCACCCGCGACGAGGCCGCCGCCAGCGTCGGCATCTCCCGCAAACTCGCCGCCTTCCACCTCGACAAGCTGGTCGACGCCGGCCTGCTGCGCGCCCGCTACGGAGCGCCGGGCGGGACCCGCAAGGTCGGCAGGCAGCCGAAGGTGTACGAGCCCACCGGCGCCCAGATCACCGTGAACATCCCCGACCGGCGGCACGAGCTGCTGGCCGACCTGCTCCTGGACGCCGTCCTGACCGAGCAGACCGGCGAGGACGCCGCGCAGGCCGCGATGCGCGTCGCGCGGCAGCGCGGCCGGCAGGTGGGCGAGGCCGCACGGCACGAGACCCGCCCGGGCCGGCTCGGCCCCGAGCGCGGGCTGACCACCTGCGAGGGCCTGCTGGACCAGTACGGCTACGAGCCGGTGCGGGAAACCCCGACACGGATCCGGCTGCGCAACTGCCCCTTCCATCCGCTGGCCGCCAGGGCGCCGGATCTGGTGTGCGGCATGAACCAGGCGTTCCTCAGCGGCTACCTCGAGGGGCTCGAGGTCAACGGGGTCGGCGCGGTGCCGGCGCCGGAACCCGGGGAGTGCTGCGTCCGGCTCGGTTCCGAGGACAGCGAGTCGGCCGAGGAGACACCCCCGGGCCCTTGAGGGTCGTCGGAGTCGCACACCGCTGCTCGTCGCTCGTTCGGCGGGCACGGTGAGCGAGCCGCCAGAGGGTCTCCTGCGGTTGCCGCGGGCCATGCGCCGGGTTACCACGTGATTACCAGGCGTCACACGCGACCGCAGCGAACCCAGGGAGAAATCACATGGCAGTGGAGATCAAGCCTCTGGTGAAACCCTCCAGGCTCAGACGTCGCGCCGGCTTGGCGGGCGAGTGCCTGGCGGAGTTCCTCGGGACGTTCGTCCTCATCTCCTTCGGGTGCGGCGTGGTGGCGATGACGGTGGCGGCCCTGCCCGGCTCGGGCCGTACCGAGGGGCCCACCATCTTCTTCCTCGGCGCCGGGGACTGGCTCCTGATCACCTGGGGCTGGTGCATGGCCGTGATCCTCGGCATCTATGTGGCCGGCGGCGTCAGCGGAGCGCACATCAACCCGGCGGTCACCCTGGCCTTCGCCGTCCGCCGTAAGTTCCCCTGGGTCAAGGTCCTGCCCTACTGGGTGTCCCAGGTGGCCGGCGCCCTGGCGGGGGCGGCCCTGGTCTACGCCGTGTACCACGACGCCATCAACGCGTTCGACGCCGCCTTCAAGGGGCCGAAGACCGACGGAAAGACCCTCGCCTCTTTCTCGATCTTCGCGACGTTCCCGGCGCCGTACTTCAACGGAGGCATCTGGGGTCCGCTGATCGACCAGATCGTCGGCACCGCCTTCCTGGTCATGCTGGTCGTGGCGATCATCGACCTGCGCAACACCGCCGTGAAGGCGAATCTCGGCCCGCTGGTGATCGGCTTCGTCGTGGCGGCCATCGGCATGTCCTTCGGGGCGAACGCCGGATACGCCATCAACCCGGCCCGCGACTTCGGCCCGCGCCTGTTCACCTGGATGGCGGGATGGGACGGATTGGCCTTCCCCGGCAGTCTGGCCGGGGCGTTCAGCGACTACTGGTGGATCCCGATCGTCGGACCGCTCGTCGGCGGTGTGATCGGCGTCCTGGTGTACGACCTCTTCATCGGCGACGTACTGCACGCCCGCGCGCAACAGGGCGAGGCACCGGAGCCCGGTCGGACGCGCCCCACCACCTCCGACGACGAGTGAGCGCGCATCGGCCGCGGCCGGGACCGCGGCCGATGCTAAATTCATCCGGGCGTCCGCCCGTGAGAGGTGCGGATCGCCCGCCGTACAGGTGAATCGGCCCAGGGCAGGCCCGAATCGGATGGTGGCACGATCCATGACTGACCCGGAGGAGCTCTCCGCGGCCGACACCCCTCTTCCGCGGATCCTCGGCAATACCGGGTCGCTCGCCGCGGCCGAACCGGAGGCGACCGGCGCTCTGTGGCGGCTGGCCGAACCCGGCCGGCAGCTGGACGCCAACCTCGTCCGCGTCCCGCCCGAGGGGTCCATCGACGCCCACGCCGAACCCGACCTCGACGTCCTGCTGCTCGTCGTCTCGGGGGACGGCACGCTCGGCTCCGCGGCCGGGCCGCACCCGGTGGAGCCCGGCAGCCTGGTCTGGCTGCCGCACGGCAGCGTGCGCAGCGTGACCGCGGGCGCGGACGGCCTGTCGTACGTGACGGTCCACCGCCGCCGCCCGGGCATGCAGATCCAGGGCCGGCCGCGGACGTGACCTCGGTGCCGGGCAGGGGGGGGCACGGACGGATGACCAGCCGAGTCGTCCTCGTCTCTCCCGCGATGAACCGCTCGCTGCGGCAGGCCCGTTTCGACGACGGGGGCGCGCTCGACGAGGGCGGGCGGGAGCGGGCCTCGGCGGCGGCCGGGTCGCTGCCCCGGGCCGCCCGGGTGGTCGTCTCCCCCAGTGCGCGCTGCCGGCAGACCGCCGGGGCGCTCGGTCTGGACGGGGTCGAGGAGGCCGGGCTCACGGGGCTGAATGTGGGGCGGTGGCGCGGCCGGACCCTCGACGAGGTGGCCGTCGCCGAACCGGAGGCGGTGGGGCGGTGGCTGACCGATCCCTCCAGCGCACCCCACGGCGGGGAATCGGTACGGGACGCATGTGCGCGGGTCGCCCACTGGCTGGACGGCCTCCGCGAGACGGACGGGCGCACGCTCGCCGTGGTCGAGCCGGACGTCGTACGGGCGGCCGTGGTTCACGCCCTGGGCCTGCCGACGGCGGGATTTCGGCGGCTGGACGTGCCGCCGCTGACTGCGACGGAACTCAGCGGGCGGGCCGGGCGCTGGAACCTGCGGCTCGGGCGCCCGCTGGACGTGCCGGAAGCCGGCGCGGAGCACTGAGTCGCGCCGGCTCTCCGGGAACGCTGCTTCAGGCAGGCCGTCGGGGTGCGGCGACCGGCCGGGCCGGGGCTGTGGACGTCGCGGGCCCGGGGGTCGGCAACCGCTCGGCCAACTCGCCGAAGAGCAGCCCGAATCCGGACCAGAGGGTGGTCTGGACGGCCAGCGCGCAGAGGCGGAACCGCCACAGCACGGTGGCTGGGAAGCCGGCGGGAACCTCGTCGACGGCGGGCAGGAACGCGTACGCGAGCCCGATCGCGAGAACGAACGCGGCCACCGCGGCGACCGTCGCCCACCAGGTGCCCAGGCCCCGCGCGAGGCGCTTGCCGAGGAGGGTGGCGGCGATCGCCAGCAGGACGCCGAGCAGCATCATCAGGAAGTACAGGGTGGTCCGACGGCCGATCGTGTCGGGGTCGCCGACGGCCGGCGGGTTGGCCGGATACTTCAGGAACGGTACGACGTAGACGGCGAGCAGAGCGCCACCGGACAGCAGCAGCGCGGTGGCCCGGGGACTGAAGCGGCCCACCCGGCCGAGCGCGAAACAGTAGGCCAGAGCCGCGATACCGCCGAAGGCGACCCCGTAGAGGAGGACGCCGGTGGCCAGGCCGGCGGTGGACTGCAGGCCGCGGGAGACGAGTTCGGCCTCGTGCCCGTGAGCGGGGGCATGGGCCTCTTCGAAGCCGATCGCCCGGTCGACGAGCGGTTCACCGAGGAAGTAGGCGACGGCCAGGGCGAATACGCCGGCGGCGAGACCGGCGAGCATGCCGCGCACGAGCAGGTTTCTCACCAGGGTGGAGTTCATGAGGGATGCGGCTCCGCGGCGTCAGTGGCAGGGGAAGCCGAGCAGGTGGCGTGCGTCGTGCACCCACTCGTGGACGTCCTCGCCGGAGACGACGGAGGTGGCGCCCTGCTCGGCGCCGACGAAGTAGAGCAGGACCAGCATCAGGACGCCGAAGAAGACCGCCCAGGGGACGATCGCGCCGATCGGCAGCTTGGCGGGGAGGGCGGGAGTGGTGTCGGTCGGCTGGGCGACATGCTGCGCCATGGCGGGTCCTCCTCGGGGAGCTCGCGTCCCCTGTCGGTGGTGCACGGGACGACGGCTACGGGTCTGACTCGCCCCGTCCCGTTTCGGGGAGGGAGCACACAGTGGCGCGACCGTGCCGGATTCCCACCGGCTTCCGTCCTGCCGTCGTCGATTCGCACCGACCGTACCGCTCGGCCGGTACATGACCAATGCCCAGGCGTGAAGCCGAGGTCGGCTCTCACCGAACGCTTACCTGCGACCGAACACAAGTATCGACGGTGACATGACGGCGCCCTACGGCCCGGCCGGCAGGACACGAACTTCCGCGTGGGCTGCTGAGCGGACCTTCGACGCCTACGACATGTCCGGGCCGCGCAGGAGGAGTTGGGTCACGGCCAGGCCCGCGACGATGACAGCCGCCCGGAACGGCCACCGGCTGCGGTCGTCGACGGGCAGGGTCGTGCCCGCGACCGACACGACGACGGCCGCCCCCGCCAGAACCCAGCCCGGGCGCCCCACGCCTCCGGGCGGGCCGGTGACGAGCACGCAGACGGCGGCGAGCATCAGGGACGGCGCCAGCCATCGGCAGGCTCCGCGGCCCAGCCTCTGCGGGAGGCCGCGCACCCCGGTCGCGAGATCGTCCCGGATGTCCGGAAGCACGTTGACCAGGTGCGCCCCCACCCCCAGCAGGGCCCCGGCCGCCATCGCCCACCAGGCGGGCCAGGACGGCGAGGGCAGGCCGAGGGTGACGAACGCCGGCAGCAGACCGAAGGCGACGGCGTAGGGCAGCGGGGAGAGCGGCGTGCGTTTGAACAGCAGGTTGTAGCTCCAGGCGGTGGCGACCGCGGCGAAGTGCGCCACTCCTGCGAGAGCGCCGCTCAGCAGGGACAGCGGCACGCACAGGCCCAGGGCCGTCCCGGCTGCGACGGCCGCGGCCCGGAGCGGCAGTTCGCCGGTGGCCACCGGCTTGTCGCTGCGCCCGCAGAACGCGTCGCGCCGGGCGTCGGCCGCGTCGTTGCACCAGCCCACCGAGAGCTGGCCCACCAGCACGGCTGCCGCCACCTCGGCCGCACCCGCCGCGCCCCGGCCGGCCGCGACGGCCAGCACGGTCGCGAACGCTGTCACGGCGAGCGCCGGTTCCAGGTGGCAGGAACGCAACAGCGCCGGAACGCGGCGTGTCGCTCGGGAGAGGACCGGTGACGGGTGTAGAGACACACAGGCAAGATAAATGGGCAAAGAGGGCGAGAGAGGCACTGTCGATATGCGTGTCCCTGTGACGGCCGAAGACCTCCCCGCCTCACCGGGCACGGTGCGCGGGAAGGCCCGGCTCCCTGCGGGGACCACGATCACGGCGGTCCACACGGCGCTGCCCGCGCACCGCTACGCCCAGGACGACCTCACCGAACCGATCGGCGATCTGTGCCTGGCGCCGGGAGCCGACCGCGCCCTGCTGCGCCGCCTGCACGCGTCCGCCGGGGTCCGCGCCCGGCACCTCGCGCTGCCGATCGCCCGGTACGCCGCCCTGCGCGACTTCGGGCAGGCCAACGACGCCTGGATGGCGGCGGGTCTGGAGCTGGGCGAAGAGGCCATCGCCGGCGCGCTGAAGGAAGCGGGACTCGAACCGGCCGATGTCGACCTCCTGGTGTGCACCTCCGTCACCGGCATCGCCGCCCCCTCGCTCGATGCCCGGCTGGCCGGACGTCTGGGCATGCGGCCCGACGTCAAGAGGGTGCCCGTGTTCGGACTGGGGTGTGTGGCGGGCGCGGCCGGTCTGGCCCGGCTGCACGACTATCTGCGTGGGCATCCCGGTGGCACGGCCGTGCTGCTCGCCGTCGAACTGTGCTCACTGACCCTTCAGCGACGGGACGACTCCCAGGCCAACCTCGTGGCCGGCGCCCTGTTCGGGGACGGCGCCGCCGCACTCGTCGCTCGCGCCGGCACACCCGCCGGGCCGCGGGCCTCCGGCCCCACCGTGGTCGCCACGCGCAGCAGGCTGTATCCGGACACCGAGCAACTGCTCGGCTGGAGCATCGGCACGACCGGGTTCCGCGTGGTGATCGGTGCCGGCATCCCGGGCATCGTACGGAGCCACTTCGGTCGGCATCTGCGTGGTTTCCTGGCCGAGTACGGCCTCACCGTCGAGGACATCGGCACCTGGGTGTGCCATCCGGGAGGGCCCAAGGTGCTCTCCGCCGTCGCCGACACCCTTGATCTGCCGGACAACGCCCTGGCACCGGCGTGGAACTCGCTGGCGGCCGTGGGGAACATGTCCTCCGTCTCCGTCCTGCACATCCTGCAGACCGTCCGGGAATCCGCCAGGCCCGAGCCCGGCAGCTGGGGCCTGCTCATGGCGATGGGCCCCGGGTTCTGCTCCGAACTCGTCCTGCTGCGCTGGTGACCTCATGACGTGGTACGTCCTTCTCCTCCTGGCCATCGGCGCCGAACGCCTCGCCGAACTGGTCGTGGCCCGGCGCAACGCGTCCTGGACCCTGGCCCGCGCCGGCGTCGAGCACGGCCGCGGCCACTACCCGGCCATGGTCGCCCTGCACACCGGCCTGCTCGTGTGCTGCCTTCTCGAACCCGCCCTGGCCGGCCGGCCTTTCGTGCCCGCGCTCGGCTGGCCCATGCTCGCCCTCGTGATGTCGGCCCAGGCGTTGCGCTGGTGGTGCGTCATGACGCTCGGGCCGTACTGGAACACCCGGGTCATCGTCGTCCCCGGGGCGCGTCCGATCGGCACCGGGCCCTACCGGTTCCTGCGCCACCCCAACTACGTGGCCGTCGTCGTGGAGATCGCCGCCCTGCCGCTGGTGCACTGCGCGTGGCTGACCGCGCTGGCGTTCACCGTGGCCAACGCCTGGCTGCTGACCGTCCGCATCCGCTGCGAGAACGCCGCCCTCCCCCGGGCCGTGCCCGCATGAGCGCCACCCTCGACATGGTGATCGCCGGAGGCGGGCCCGCGGGGCTGGCGACCGCTCTGCACGCCGCACGCGCCGGCTTCGACGTCGTCGTCGCCGAGCCCCGCCCCGCGCCGGTCGACAAGGCCTGCGGCGAGGGCCTGATGCCCGGCGCCGTGCGAGCCCTCTCCGCCCTCGGTCTGGAGGTCCCCGGCCGGCCGATCACCGGCATCCGCTACATCCAGGGGCACCGTACGGCCCAGGCGGATTTCCGGCAGGGCCCGGGCCTCGGCGCACGCCGCACCGGCCTGCACGACGCCCTGCACCGGGCCGTCACCGACGCCGGGGTGCCCGTACTGCCCCTCCGCGTCGACGCAGTACGGCAGGACGACACGGGCGTGACCGTGCCGGGCACGGGTCTGCGCGCCCGGTGGCTCGTGGCCGCGGACGGGCTGCACTCGCCGGTGCGCCGGTCGCTCGGGCTGGAGATGAGGACCCGGGGCGAACCCAGGTACGGACTGCGACGGCACTACGCGGTGCCGCCGTGGGCGTCCTACGTCGAGGTGCACTGGGGGCCCGACGGGGAGGCGTACGTCACGCCGTTGGGCCCCTCACTGCTCGGCGTGGCGCTCCTGACGTCCCGGCGCGGCTCCTTCGACACCCGGCTGGCGGCCTTTCCCGAGCTGGCCGCCCGCCTGCCCCCGACGGCGGCCGTGACCGCGGTGCGGGGCGCGGGGCCGCTGCGCCAGCGGGTGCGCACCCGCTTCCACGGCCGGGTGCTGCTCGTCGGTGACGCCGCCGGCTACATCGACGCCCTCACCGGCGAAGGCATCTCCCTGGCCCTCACGGGCGCACAGGCCCTCGTCACGAACGTGCGCCGCGGAACGCCGGACCGCTACGAGGCCGACTGGAACCGTGCCACCCGCCGGCACCGGCTGCTGACCGACCTCCTGGTGAGGGTCCGCCGGCGGCCCGCGCTCGCACCACTCATCATGCCCACCGCGGCGCGCCTGCCACGGGTGTTCGCGGCGGCGGTGAACGCACTGGCGTAGCGCTTGCCGCCTTCACCGCCGGCGCCGAGGCGGCCACCCATGGCCTCGAGGGGATCGACGGGGTACCCGCAAGGCTGATCCAGGACGTGTCTCGTCGCGAGGCGCGAATCCAGCGAAGGAGGCAGTCACATGCGAGGAACGGTGCGCCGGATCCTGGTGACGGGGTCCGCCGAGGGACTGGGGCGGGCCACGGCAGAGGCGCTGCTGGCCGCCGGGCACGACGTGGTGGTGCACGCCCGCAACCCGGAGCGGGCGAAGGCGCTGGACGGGCCGGCCGGCCGTGGGGCACAGGTCGTGGTGGGCGACTTCGCCGAGCGTGACGCCGTGCGGCGGGTCGCCGACGAGCTGAACGCCTCGCCGCCGCTCGACGCCGTCGTCCACAACGCCGGGGTGTGGAGCGGACCCTCGGTCATGCCGGTCAACATCGTCGCGCCCTATCTGCTGACCGCCCTGCTGCGCGCGCCGCGCCGGCTGGTGTACCTGAGCAGCGGCTCGCATCTCGGCGGACGCCCGTCGGCACTGGACGGGGCCGACTGGCGGGGTGAGAGCGCGGGGTCGTACGCCGACAGCAAGCTGTTCGTGACGGCGCTGGCGGCCGCGGTGGCCCGGCTGCGCCCCGGAGCGCCGAGCAACGCCGTGGATCCCGGCTGGGTGCCGACGAGGATGGGCGGGCCGAGTGCGCCGGACGACCTCGAGCTCGGCCACCGGACGCAGGAGTGGCTGGCGTCGAGCGACGACCCGGAGGCCCTGACCACCGGCGGGTACTGGTACCACGGCCGACGGTCGCAGCCGCATGACGCCGTCCACGACGAGGCGTTCCAGGACCGTCTCGTACAGGCCCTGGCCGAGGAGACGGGTACCGCGCTCTGAGCACGGGCCCACCGCCGGCCGGGCCTGCGCCGGGCCGGACGGCAGCCGGTAGGAGGCCACGCCGTCCTCGTGTCCGGTGAAGCGGACGCCGTCCACCCGGGCCAGCGGGGTCCGGCCCTCGCGGACGGCGTCCGCGGAGAGGGCCGGCAGGCGCAGGGTGGCTTCGCTGTTCGCGGGCACGACCGTCCCGGTGGGATCGAGGTGCGGGTGCAGGACGAAGCGCCGGAAGCCGGGACTCTCCGAATTGCGGACGATGCCCGCCATCTGTTCCCCGTCCTCGCCGTAGCGGGTCTGTGAGTCGATCACGGTGTTCTGGAAGTGGGCGAGGAAGGGTCCGGCGTGCGCGTTGTAGAGGCCGGTGGTGGCGAAGACCTGGGTGTCGCCGGTCCAGCCGAGGCGTTCGTCGCGCTGGGGGCGGTCGGTGGGGACGAGGTAGTTGCCGCGCTGGCCCCAGCGGATGTTGCCGATCAGCCGGTTGGTGCCGGGGTCGTCCGTGCGGAGGGTACCGGTCTCCTGGATCGCGGAGGTGATCGGCCTTGCCGGTCAGGGCGGTGATCTCGGGGCCGTCGGCGCCTGCGTCGGCGTCGTCGAGCACCTCGCCGGGCTCGGACACCGGCGGATCGCCCATGTCGAGCAACCACGAGACCGACCCGACCCGCACGGCCGAGATGCCGAACGCCCAGCGCGCCGAAGGGTACCGGCGGACCATGCGGAACCTCGGCCTGGAGGCGGAGATCGACCTCGTCTCCACCACCTACACCCAGCAGGGCGGCTACCTGGGCGCGAAGGAGCTGCTCACGCGTCCCCTGCGACCCACGGCCGTCTTCGCGGGCGCGGACATCGTCGCCATGGGGGTCCTGCAGGCGATCGGCGAGGCCGGGTTGTCGGTGCCCGGGAACCTCTCGGTGGCCGGTTACGACAACACGACCTTCGCCGCGCTCGGCCCGATCTCCCTGACGGGCGTCGACCACGCGGGCCGGGAGATCGGCCGGAACGCCGCACGGCTGCTGCTGGAGCGGATCGCGGACCGCGGCGAGCCGTCCGTGCAGGTCAAACTGTCCCCCACGCTGGTGGAACGGCGTACCACGGCCCGGCCCGGAGAGTAGCCGCGCAGGACCCCACATGGGCGGGGCCGGGCGGGGCACCCGTGTGTGCGTTCACCGGCGACGGGAGCCGTATCCGCACGACGTGCACCGTACGCCCGGTGCCGACTGTGCGAGCCGAAACGGGGAGTCGAGTGATGAGCGCCGAAGACGCGGGCAACCTGCTGGACGGGCTGACCGTGGACACCAGCCGGCGGGAGCAGCCGATCGTGCTGGACGGTGACGGACGCCCCATCCGCACCTGGCGGGAGAACTACCCCTACGACCGGAAAGTGGGCCGCAAGGAGTACGAGCGGACCAAGCGCATCCTGCAGATAGAGCTGCTCAAGCTCCAGCGCTGGGTCAAGGACACCGGCGCGCGTCTGGTCGTCGTGTGCGAGGGGCGGGACGCGGCGGGCAAGGGCGGCACGATCCAGCGGTTCACCGAGCGGCTCAACCCGCGCGGCGCGCGCGTCGTCGCCCTGGACAAACCCACCGAACGCGAGACGGGCCAGTGGTACTTCCAGCGCTACATCGCGCATCTGCCGACGGCCGGGGAGATCGTGTTCCTCGACCGCTCCTGGTACAACCGGGCCGGCGTGGAGCGCGTGATGGGCTACTGCTCCAAGGACGAGTACGAGTTGTTCCTCGACCAGTGCCCGGCCTTCGAGCGGATGCTGGTGGACGACGGGATCCTGCTGGTGAAGTTCTGGTTCTCGGTGTCGCGCTCCGAACAACGCACGCGCTTCGCGATCCGGCAGGTGGATCCGGTGCGCCAGTGGAAGCTCTCCCCCACCGACCTGGCATCGCTGGACCTCTGGGACGAATACACCGAGGCGAAGGTCGACATGTTCCGCGCCACGGACACCGCTCACGCCCCCTGGACCGTCGTCAAGAGCAACGACAAGCGGCGCGCCCGGCTGGAGACCATGCGCAGTCTGCTGTCACGCATCGACTACGCGAGCAAGGATCACGAGGCGGTGGACACACCCGACCCGCTCATCGTGGGCGCCGCCGACACCCTGCTGGAGCCGGGTGAGGAGGACACCACGCTGTCGCCCACTCCGCTGTCCCCCGGTGCCGCGGGGCCAGGCAAACACCCCGGGACCGACTGACGCATTCGGGCCCCTCCCTCCCGTTCCCGGAGGTGAGGGGCCCTTGTCCGTCTCACGACCGGGCGGAGGCGCGCGTCTCCGTGCGGTGGTCGTAGTACGCCCAGACGGTCACGGCCACCACGGCGGTGAGGCCGACCGTCATGACGCGCACGGCGCCACTGGTCAGGTAGGCGACCAGCCCAGTGAGCCCCGCTCCGCCCAGCATGATCACGCGGCTGACGAAGCGGTTCTCGGGCGGCTGGGGGTCCTCCCGGTCCTTGAGGTCGTGCAGGGCGTCCTGAGCGGGATGGGCGCTACCGCGCCGGGCGCGGGTGCGGTACTGCAGCCCGTAGCTGATCAGTGCGTACAGCGCGAGGGCGCCCAGGACCCAGAGCCAGACGTAGGGGTCGTCACTCGACCCTCGTGCCAGGTACACAACACTTCTCCTTCGGAAGCGGGCGTCGGTGAGCGGAAATCAACCGGCGCCGCCGCCCTCGGGGTCGGCGGGGCGGAAGCACGCCGTCACCGTCTTGCCGTGCCGCTGGCACCTCATCGCCCACTCGTCGGCGAGCTTGCGCACGATCGCCACTCCGCGGCCGGAGGCCTCCCCTGGCTCCGGTTCACGCTGGCGCGGCAGCGTCGGGTCCTCGTCGTGGACGCTCACGTGAAGGCAGTCGCCGTCCCACGTGAGGACCAGATGCGCGTCGCTGTGCGCGTGGATGTGCGCGTTGGTGATCAGCTCGGACACCGCCAGCACCACCGCGTCCACCGTGTCCGGCTCGGCAGCGGCCCAGGGCAGGGTTTCCAGGCGCCCGCGCGTCCACTCCCTCCCCGCACGCACTCCTCCGGACATTCGGAACGAGTGTGCCCACCCCATCGCCTTTACCGCCACTGCCCCCGGTCCCCTCTCCTCCGTCCAAGCACCAGCTCGTGCGGGAACCGAGTACCCGGTCCCCGCCCCGACAGGCATCGGAACCCGTCACCCGGGCATCGGCTCGGCGAAGTGGCGGAAGCCCTCGCGTTCCTGGTGGAGGGAGTACAGGCGGGCCGCGAGGGCGTCGGGGCTGCTGTGCCCGGCGCCGGGGCGGATGGCGCCGGGGACGATCAGCTGGGCGGCGTGGATGTTCTCCGGTGCCAGGGCCTGATGGAGCATGGCCGCGTAGGCACTCTCGGCGGCGAAGGCGATGGAGGTGCCCGCACGGTCGGGGTGCGGACGTACCGCGCTGCCGCCGTTGACGAACAGCAGGGTGCCGCGGCCCAGTCGGCGCATCCCGGGCAGGACCGCGTCGACACCGGCGAGCGGGCCCTTGAGGGAGAAGGCCAGCGGGTCGTCCAGGTCGTCGGCGCCGGTGTCGAGGACCGGCTTCATGAAGTCCGCGCGCGGGGCGGGGCTGTACTGAAGGATCTCGATGGTGCCGAGGGACGCGGCTGCCGCCTCCAGGGCCGCCGTGAGGGAGGCGGTGTCGAGGACGTCGGCGGTGAAGCCGCGCGCGGTGACGCCGTCCCGCCGCAGCTCGTCGCACAGCCGCTCCAGGTGCTCGCCGCTGCGGGAGATCAGGGCGACGCTGTGGCCGGCGGCGCCGAAGCGGCGGGCGGTGGCCAGTCCCAGGCCGGGTCCGGCACCGATGAGGGCGAAGGTGGTCATGTTCAGCTCCATGGGGTGGCGGATGCGGGACGCCCGGGGGGCCGGGCGTCCCGCCGAGGGTGAGCGTTCCGCGGTGGGGCGTTCCGCGGTCGGGCATGGGGTGGCGGGTTCGGTCAGAGGGTGAGCATGGCCTTGATCGCGCGGCGCTCGTCCATGGCCCGGTAGGCCACGGCGGCCTCGTCGAGCGGGACGACGAGGTCGAAGACCTTGCCGGGGTTGATCTTCCGCTGCCAGATCAGGTCGATCAACTCGGGCAGGTACCGGCGCACCGGGGCGGGGCCGCCGTGCAGATGGACCTGGGAGAAGAAGAGCTCCTCGCCGCTGAGGGAGACGTCGTGGTTGACGCCCACGAAGCCGACGTGTCCGCCCGGCCGGGCCGATCGGATCGCCTGCTGCATGGACTCCTGGGTGCCGACCGCTTCGACGACGGAGTGGGCGCCGAGGCCATCGGTCAGTTCCTTGAGCTTCGCGACGCCCTCGTCGCCGCGTTCGGTGACGATGTCCGTGGCGCCGAACTCACGGGCCAGGCGCCGACGCGGCTCGTGGCGGCTCATCGCGATGACCCGCTCCGCGCCGAGCTGCCGAGCGGCCAGGACCGCCAGCAGGCCGACCGCGCCGTCGCCGACGACCGCGACGGTCCTGCCGGGGCCCGCCTCGGCGGCGACCGCCCCGAACCATCCGGTGCCGAGTACGTCGGAGGCGGCCAGCAGATCGGGGATCAGGTCGGCGTCGGGCGTGCCGGGCAGGGGGACGAGGGTGCCGTCGGCGTGCGGGATCAGGGCGCGTTCGGACTGGGTGCCGACCTGGGCCATGAACACGTGGTGCACGCAGGAGGAGGGGTAGCCGGAGCGGCAGATCTCGCAGGTGCCGCAGGAGGCGACGAAGGAGCCGACGACGAACTGGCCGGGCTTGACGTTCGTGACGTCGCTGCCGACCTCCTCGACGACGCCGACGTACTCGTGCCCCATCGGCACGGGGCCGTCGAGGGACTCGACGCCGCGGTAGGGCCACAGGTCCGAGCCGCAGACGCAGGCGGCCGCCAGCCGGATGACGGCGTCGGTGGGGGCGGTGATCCTCGGATCGGCGATCTCCTCCACCCGGATGTCACCGGGTGCATGCAGAACAGCAGCGCGCATGGGGATTACTCCTTGGTTCTTCGAAACGGGTGGTTCTTGAGCGGGTGGTTCTTGAGCGCGTGGTTTTCGGGCAGCGGGTTCGCGAAGCCGGGCTTCAGGCGTTCCCGGCGGCTGAACTCCGGACGACGGTGCCGGCGGGCTTTCCCGACCGGCGGCGCTGGACGACCGCGATGGTGATCGTGGGGATGAGCGTGAGCGCGGAGACCGCGCTGCCGACGGCGGCGGGGCCCGTCGCTCCCAGGGGGGAGTCCAGGGCGAGTCCCGCGGCCCATGAGCCGACGGCCGTGCCGAGGTTGAACGCCGACACGGTCAGCGCGGAGCCCAGGGTGGGGGCCCGGCCGGCGAAGCGGACGCCCAGGGAGATCAGCACCGGGTTGGCGCCGAGCCCGAACAGACCGAGCAGGGCGATCAGCGCGATCGTGGGCGCGGCGTGGGCCGACAGCAGGCAGATCGCCAGGAGCAGTACCGTGGTCACCGCCGCGGCGGCGATGGTCGTCGCGTGGGGACGGTGGTCGCCCAGCCGGCCTCCCACCAGGAAGCCCGCCAGGGCGCCAACGCCGAAGCCGACCAGTACCAGGGGGACGAGGGCGGCGGCCAGCTGGGCCCGTCCGGTCAGCAGCGGCGAGATGTACGTGTGCGTCGACAGCACGCCGCCGGTCGTGGTCGCGCAGGCCGCGAGAGCCAGCCACAGGCGGCCCGACCGCAGGGCGGACAGTTCCGAGCGGACCGAGACCGCCTCGCGGCCCTCGGTGTCGCGCGGCACGTGACGGGCGATGAGCACCGTGGCGGCCGCGCCGAGAGCGGCCAGGGCCCAGAAGGGTCCCCGCCAGCCCATGAGCTGCCCGGCGAAGGCGCCGAGCGGGACACCGACGACGTTGGCGAGCATCGCTCCGGCGCCCACCACGCCCAGAGCGCGGGAGCTCGCGGCGGGACCGGCGGTGTGCGCGGCCACGACGTTGGCCACCGCCCAGAACGCCCCGGTCGCCAGCACCGTCAGGAACCGGGCCGCCAGCAGCACACCGAAGCCGGAGCCGAGCGCGACGACGACGTGCCCCGCGGCGAAGACGGCCAGGGCGAGGATCAGCGTCAGCCGCCTGGGCAGCCGCAGCGTCAGCAGCGCCATCAGGGGTGCGCCGACGATCATCCCGACGGCGAAGACCGTGATCAGCAGCCCGGCCCGCGCCACGCTGATCTGTACGTCACCGGCGATCTCCGGCAGCAGGCCCGCCACCACGAACTCGGTGGTGCCCATCAGGAAGGTGCCGAGAGCCAGCACGTACACGACGAGCGGGAGCCGGGTGGGCGGATGCTCGCGGTCGCCGGAGTATGCCCCGGCGGTGGCATGGTCGTCGGGGCGTGCCCCGGCGGGAGCGTGGAGGGTCTCTCCTCGCGTGGTCATACGTCGTCTCCGCAGGATCGGGATCGAGGTGCGTGTCCCACGGAACCGCCCTGCTCGGGTGCGCGGGAGAGCGCGTTTATCGGGGGTACAAGCTCAACCCCCCTCGCCCGGGCGGCCCGCCGTAGCGTGGGGGCCATGGACCACCGCTCCGACAACCGCGCCGACATCCGTGACTTCCTCGCCCGCAGGCGCGCTCAGCTGACCCCCGAGCAGGTCGGGCTGCCCGCCGGCGGCCGGCGCCGGGTCCCCGGGCTGCGCCGTGAGGAGGTGGCGGTCCTCGCCGGTGTGAGCACCGAGTGGTACACGCGGCTGGAGAAGGGCCACATCGGCGGTGTCTCCGAGGATGTCCTCGACGCGGTCGCCCGCACCCTGCAGCTGACCGAGGACGAACGCACCTATCTGTTCGACCTGGCCAAGGCCGCCCAGCCCGGTCCGGCGAACCGGCGCCGCCGCAAGCCCGTGGAGATCCCGCCCCGCGTCCGGTGGCTGCTCGACTCCGTCACGCTGTCAGCGGCGTTCGTCACCAACGGCCGCCTGGACATGGTGGCCACCAACGCCCTCGCCCGCGCCTTGTTCGCGCCCCTGTTCGACAGCGAGGTCACGGTCGAACGCGGCCGCCCCAACTTCGCCCGGTTCTACTTCCTCGAACCCGGCTCACAGGACTTCGTCGACGACTGGGACGCCGGTGCCAAGATCACCGTCGCGCTGCTGCGCGCCGAGGCGGGCCGCTACCCCCACGACCGCGGGCTGCGCGAGCTCGTGGGCGAACTGTGCACGGTCAGCGACGAGTTCCGCACCCGCTGGGCGGCGCACAACGTGCGGATCCACCACGGCGGCGTCAAACGCTTCCACCATCCCGAGGCGGGCTTCCTGGAGCTGACCTACCAGCCCCTGGACCTGCCGGTGTCGGCCCACGAGGCCCACTCCATGACCTTCTACACCGCCGAGCCGGGCACCGCGTACGAGGACCGGCTGAAGGTTCTCGCCAGTTGGGCCGCGAGCGGACCGGAGACGACTCGTTCGGTCGATGGCGCGGATCGCTGAGCCACGCTCCCCCTGACGCGAGGCGAGCAGGACCCGCCCCGATGCGGATGGTGGGCGGGTCCTGCTCGTGCGCACCATTGTCGGGAACCGTGTGACGGACGGACCACGGGTGAGATCACCCGATCTGCGCGCGGCGCGCACACCCCGCGCGCACGGTGCGCTTCCCGCGCGCCCGGCACCACCCCAGGGCGCCGCCCGCCCGGACTCACGCTGCCGGGTGCCGTCGTCACACAGCACAGGGCGAGCCCCACATGGCACAGCACCGCGCGGGTAGGCGGTGCGCATGACCCACGGTGAGACGGACGAGGAAACGGACGTGCGCGCGAGAGAGCGTGTCGGCCGCGCGCGGACCGGAGCGGGCCCGTGGTCCGGTGCACCGGCCGGCCAGGGCCCGACGAGCGGCACTCCCCGGCTCCGCCGGGGAGGTGATGGGCCGTAGACACGTACGCCACCGGCGCCCGGAGCCCCGTGCGACCCCGGGTAGCACCCGTCGGCCTGCGGCGACGATACTGGCAGGCGCACCCGCCCCCGTTCACAGATGGACCCATGCAGACCTCCCTCACCGTCCGCACCATGACTCCCGACACGGTGTGGCTGGCGCGCGGCCGCCACGCCCCGGGCTCAGCGGAAGACGTTCTCCGGCGCTCGCTGCAGCAGCGCAAGGACAGCCAGGCCATCGACGACTTCCTGGAGTTGCCCGACGACGACACCGCTCCGGCGGAACGGGTCTTCGAGGCCCGCTGGCGGGTCGGCGACGACGTGACCGTACGGGCGCGGCTGAGCGTGCGGCCCGCGGGAGGCGAGGGGCCAGGGCAGGAGTGGATCCTGGTCGCGGAGGCCGAGCAGCCGTGGAACGACGCATGGCCCTCCCCCACCGGCCTGTTCTGGCCCAAGGAGCCGGACACCGCCTGGAACCAGGACCCCGCCACCCGTCTGGCCGTGGGCGAGATCAACCTCCTCCCCCAGGACGACAGGGAGATCCGGCGCCTGCTGCGGAACGCCGTGCGCGGCGGATGGCACATCCACGTGGTCGTCCACGAGGCGATGACCACCCACGACCGGGGGCGTGCGCCGGTGGCGCGGTGGCTGCCGCCCGGTCTGCGCCACCGTGTGGTGGAGCATCACGCCGCCCCGCAGCAGCTGCGCGGCCTGAACTGGGCCCTGCGGGACACCGGCGTCGAGGTGCCGCGCGGTGGAGCCGTGGTCCTGCCGGGCGTCCCGGCGCCGGAGAAGTACCAGGCCCAGGACTTCTCGGTCCGCGCGGTCTTCCTCGACGGCTCCGAGCCGGCCGACCTCGTCGACGCGGTGACGCGGTTCGCCGCACTGAGCAGGCCCCTGCCCGACGGCGCCGGGGACGCCCTCACCGCGCTGCGGGAGGACTGGCACCTGCTGACCCTCCGGGAAGAGCTCGACCGACAGCGCGGCCTGGTGGCCATGTACGCAGAGGCGCTGGAGGCCATGACGAAGTCCCGTGACCTGTACCGGGAGGCGGCCGAGAGCGCCCACGAGGCCCTGGCCGCCTACCAGGAGTCCGCCGCGAGTGCTCCCGCGAGACCCGGTCCGCCCGGTCCGCCCGCCGCGTCCCCGTTCCAGCAGCTCACACGGACGTTCGAACGCTTCAAGGTCAAGCGCCCGGCACCCCCGGTCGAGGACGAGAAGAGCCACGGCACGGGCGGCGAAGAGGGCGACGAGAAGAGCACGTCCGCTCAGCACGTGACGTCGGAGCGGTAACACACCCTCCTCGCAGGGCGCACGTGTCAGCCGTCGCCTCCTGGATACGCGGTCCGTACGGCAACACGGCCCGCCCCGGAAGGTCCTCCACGACATGGGCAACCACCAGCACCACTCGCGGACCGCGCTCCGCGTCAACGGCAAACCCCACACGCTCACCGTCGACCACCGGCGGGTCCTGCTGGACCTGCTGCGCGAGGACCTCGGGCTCACGGGCGCCAAGAAGGGCTGCGACCACGGCCAGTGCGGCGCCTGCACGGTCCTGGTGGACGGGCGGCGTGTCAACAGCTGCCTGCTGTTCGCGGTCGCCCTGGACGGCTGCGAGGTGACCACCGTGGAGGGTCTGTCCGGCGACGCGGAGGAACCGCATCCGCTCCAGCGGGCCTTCCTGGAGCGCGACGCCTTCCAGTGCGGCTACTGCACCCCGGGCCAGATCTGCTCCGCGGTTGGTGCGCTCGCCGAGGCGGCGGCCGGTCACCCCTCGCACGTCACCGACCCGGCGGCACCCTCGGGCGAGCCGGTGCCGCTGGACCGGGAGGAGATCCGGGAGCGGCTGAGCGGCAACCTCTGCCGGTGCGGTGCGTATCCGCGGATCGCCGAGGCCGTCGAGGACGTGATCCCGTGAAGGAGTTCGCCTACGTCCGTGCCGGCAGCGTCGAGGAGGCGACCTCCGCGTACGCCGCGCACGCCGGCGCCCGGTACCTCGCCGGCGGCACCAACCTGGTCGACCTGATGAAGCTCGGCGTCGAGGCGCCCGCCGCACTCATCGACGTCACCCGGCTGCCCCTGGACGCCGTCGAGGAACTGCCCGACGGATCCCTGCGCGTGGGTGCGACGGTCCGCAACAGCGACCTCGCCGCCCACCCCCTCGTCCGCGACCGGTACCCGGCGTTGTCGCAGGCGGTGCTCGCGGGTGCCTCCGGGCAGTTGCGCAACGCGGCGACAACCGGCGGGAACCTGCTCCAGCGCACCCGGTGCCCGTACTTCCAGGACCTGTCGAAGCCGTGCAACAAGCGCGAGCCGGGCAGCGGCTGCGGTGCGCGGGACGGCGTCCACCGCGATCACGCGGTGCTCGGCCATTCAGCGCACTGCATCGCCACCCATCCGTCGGACATGGCGGTGGCACTCGCCGCGCTCGACGGGCGTGTCGAACTGAACGGGCCCGCAGGGGCCCGGAGTGTTCCGGCGGCCGACTTCCACCGGCTCCCGGAGGACCGGCCCGAGCAGGACACCGAGATCCGTCCCGGCGAGCTGATCACCGGCGTGGTGCTGCCGGCCGCCACGGCCGGGCTGCCGTCGGCGTACCGCAAAGCCCGGGACCGGGCCTCGTACGCCTTCGCACTCGCCTCCGTAGCGGTCGTGCTGCGTCTTGACGACGGGGTCGTCGGCCATGCGGGGCTCGCCTTCGGGGGCCTGGCGCACCGTCCCTGGCGTGCCAGGCGGGCGGAGGAGGCACTCCTGGGTGCGGCCCCGACCCGCGCGGCGTTCGAGCGCGCCGCCGAAGAGGAGCTGTCCGCGGCGCAACCACTGCGGGACAACGCCTACAAGGTGCCGCTCGCCCGCAATCTCGCCGTGGACGTCCTGTCACGGCTCACCGACAGCGCGCTCACCGGGAGGGCCTCATGACCGGCAGTGTGGGCGCGCCCGCGGAGCGCCGCGAGGGCCGTGAGAAGGTCGGCGGCACCGCCCGCTACGCCGCCGAGTTCCACTCCCCCGGCGGGGCCCAGGCCTGGCCCGTACCGGCGGCGGTGGCCCGGGGCCGGGTGAGCGGCGTCGACACGGCGGCGGCGCTGGCCGTGCCCGGTGTCCTCGCGGTCCTCAGCCACGAGAACGCGCCGCGCCTCGCCGAGCCGGACGATCCCGCGCTCGCCGTGCTGCAGAACGCCCGGGTCCCGCACCGCGGTTGGTTCGTGGCCCTGGTGGTGGCCGAGACCCTGGAAGCGGCCCGGGCCGGCGCCGCCGCCGTCCGCGTCACCTACGACGCCGAGGAGCACGACGTGGCCCTCAGCGTCTCGCACCCGGATGTGTACGTGCCCGAGGAGGCCAACGGCGGTCATCCGGCCGTACGTGAACAGGGCGACCCCGACGGGGCGTACGGTTCGGCGGCCGCCCGGGTGGACGTCGCGTACCGGGTGCCGCCGCTGCACAACCACCCGATGGAGCCGCACGCCAGCACCGCCCGGTGGGAGGACGGCCGGCTCACCGTGCACACCTCCAGCCAGGGCACCGGTGCCGTACGGGCCACACTCGCCGCGCTGTTCGGCCTGCCGCAGGAGCGGATCGTCGTCACCGCCGAGCACGTCGGCGGTGGCTTCGGCTCCAAGGGAACGCCCCGGCCCGACGTGGTGCTCGCCGCCATGGCGGCCCGTCACACCGGGCGGCCGGTGACGGTGGTGCTGCCGCGGCGTTACCTGCCCGCCGTCGTCGGCCACCGTGCCCCGACCCTGCACCGGCTGCGGCTCGGGGCCGACGCGGCCGGCCGTCTCGAGTCCCTCGTGCACGAGGTGACCACGCACACGTCCCGCATCAAGGAGTTCGTGGAGCAGGCGGCGGTGCCCGCGCGGGTGATGTACGCCGCGCCGCACAGCCGTACGGTGCACCGGGTCGCGGCGCTGGACGTACCGTCGCCGTCCTGGATGCGGGCTCCGGGCGAGGCTCCCGGCATGTACGCGCTGGAGTCCGCCATGGACGAGCTCGCCACCGGACTCGGCATGGATCCCATCGAGCTGCGGGTCCGCAACGAGCCGGACGTCGAGCCCGACAGCGGCAAGCCGTTCAGCAGCAGGAACCTGGTGGCGTGCCTGCGCGAGGGCGCTCGCCGCTTCGGCTGGGCCGGGCGCGATCCCCGCCCGGGCACCCGCCGGGAAGGGCCCCTGCTGCTGGGGACGGGCGTGGCGGCGGCGACCTACCCCGTCATGGTGGCTCCGTCCGCGGCGACGGCTCACGCACGGCCCGACGGGACGTTCCTGGTGCGGATCAACGCCACCGACATCGGGACGGGCGCCCGGACCGTGCTCGCGCAGGTCGGCGCCGACGCCCTCGGGGTGCCGCTGGAGCGGGTCGGGATCGAGGTCGGCAGCACCGAACTCCCCCCGGCGTCGCTGGCCGGCGGCTCGTCCGGCACCGCCTCCTGGGGCTGGGCGGTGCACGACGCGTGTGCCCGGCTGGCCCGGCGGCTCGCCGAACACCCGGGACCGCTGCCCGGGCAGGGCCTCGACGTCCGTGCCGACACCAAGGGCGCGGCGGACGCCGAGAGCGACTTCGCCCGGCACGCCTTCGGGGCGCACTTCGCCGAGGTCTCCGTGGACACGGTCACCGGCGAGGTGCGGGTCGTCCGGCTGCTCGGGGTGTACGCGGCGGGCCGCATCCTCAACGCCCGTACGGCGCGTTCCCAGTTCGTCGGCGGCATGACGATGGGCCTCGGCATGGCGCTGACCGAGGGCAGCACCATGGACGCCGCGTTCGGTGACTTCACCGAGTCGGACCTGGCGTCGTACCACGTGCCGGTGCACGCCGACGTCGCCGAGATCGACGCGCACTGGCTCGACGAGGAGGACTCCCGGCTCAACCCCATGGGCAGCAAGGGGATCGGCGAGATCGGCATCGTCGGAACGGCCGCGGCGATCGGCAACGCGGTCCACCACGCCACGGGCGTGCGCTTGCGCGAACTCCCGTTGTCACCGGACCGGGTGCTGACGGGGCTGCTCGATCGCCGGGTGCAGGGCGCGGTGTGACACAGCACCGTACAGACGGGTGAGCGGGGCGGTGTCAGCCGCTCGCCCCGGCCACCGTCTGTCTCAGTCGGTCGACGACGCTCCGACCGGGGCGGCGGCCCACTGCCGGGCGGCGATGGGCGCCAGCACCCGGAAGACCAGCGCGACCAGGGCCAGCAGCGCCGCGCACACGGCGACCGCGGCGGCCAGCCACGGCGGGGCGAGCGCCAGGTCGACGGCCCGGGGCAGGGACGCCGACGGGAAGGAGCTCCCGTACGCCTGGGCCCCGGCCAGCACGGTGGGCACCAGCACCGCCCCGGCCATGACCAGCGCCACGGGACGCAGGGCCAGCAGCAGCGCCAGCACCGTGCACAGCACCGACAGGCCGAGGGCGAACGCGTGCAGCTGCAGGGACGCGTCGCCGCGCTGCAGCGGGAAGTGGACCACCGCGCACGCCACGAGGGCCAGGGCGGCGAGCCAGCCCGACCAGGACACGGACCGGGCCAGCCGGTCCGTCGCGGACATCAGGTCCGGCGGTGTGTCGTCGAGGATGCGGTGGCTTTCACGGCCCGTGCCCTGGCGTACCGCACGGCGCCTGCCCGGACGACCGGGTGATTCGGGCCCGCCCGTCCCGGCCTCGGGGCGCGAAGTCTCCTCCGGGCGACGGCCTTCGCGGTCCAGCCGTTCCAGGCCGAGGCGGTCGATCAGCTCGACCAGCTCCCCGACGGACCGGCCGGTGGCGGCCGCGCGCAGGGCCTCCTCGCGGACGTGGGGCTCCTGCGGCTCCTTGTGCAGCAGGGTCACCAGCCGGGTCACCTCCTCCACCGGACGGTGGGCGGCCGCGGCCCGGATCGCCTCGTCCGCGCACTCGGCGTCACGCGGGGGCTTCGTCAGCAGGGCGATCATCCGGGACACGTCCTCGACGGACCGGCCCACCCCGGCCGTGCGAAGCGCGTCCACCCTCGCCCGGGTGTGGTCGGGTGACTCCTCCAGCGAGACGATGAGGTCGACGACCTCCTCCAGCGGCCGGTCGGCCACGGCGGCGTGCACCAGGTCGCTGACGGCGTCGCCGTACGGTGCGCCGGAGGCCGGACCGGTGCCGGGCCGGAGCTCCACCGCGTTGTCGTCGAGCGACCGGACGACGAACGGCCGCGCACCGGGCTGGTCGGCGCCGTCCGGGCCGGGCCCGGACGGGGGATCGGCCTCGTCGCCGCCGTGCGCGGCGGGCTCGGCGCCCTCGTCCGGGGCCGCGGCAGCGGGCAAGGCGGGCCCCTGGGCGGAGTCCGTCCCGTCCGGCGCGGGAGTCGAAGGCATCGCCTCGGCGGGATCCAGCCAGTCCTCGGCGGGAGGAGCCGGCAGCGCTGCGGCCCGGTCCGGGGCGTGGGCGGCGGGCATGTCCGTCTCGTCCGGGTCGTACGCAACGGGCCGGGCAGGGTTCCGGTCTGTCGTGTCCGTCGCGTTCCACTCGTTCGCGACGGGCGGGGCAGGGCCCGTCCCGTCCGGTTCGAAGGCCGGCGGCTGCGCCGGTGCACCGGCCGCCGGGTGAGGGCCGGGGGCGACGGGCTCGGCGGCCACCCGCTCGGCCGGGTGGGAACCGGCCACGGGCCCGGTGCTCCCCGCCGGGTACGTCTCGTACGGGCCGGCAGCGGGCTGCGCGCTCGTCTGCGCCACCTGGTGCGTGCCGGTGGCGGTGGTCGTCTCGGCGGACGGCTGCACGGACCCGTTCGTGTCGTCGAGTCCGGCAGATTCGTTCGAGCGGGGTGTTGAAGAGCAGGTGGTCATACTCGCCTCCGTGGGAAGAGTGCGGCCGCTCCTGCGCCCCCCGTCGTGTGACGAGCGACGTTACGCTGACCATTACTAGGCGCCCCCGTCACCCCGTGCCACTCGGATGAGCCACCGGGATGACCATGCGCACGGGAAAATCCGTCGACTCGCCGACATGTCGGGCCCCGGCCGCAATACAGCCGCCGGAAAAGGGAATCCAGCTAGGGACACCCCGTGTCGTGGCATGCCAGGAGGAGGGCGCCCCGTGGACACGACCACAAGAGTGATCATTCTGGCCGCGGTCGTCGCGGCCGTCGTCCTCGCCGTCGCCGTCGCCGTCCTCGTACGGCTGGTCCGCACCCGGCGCGATCTGCGGCGCGCCGGACTGCCCACCGGCCCGCGCTGGGTCTTCTGGGGCGCGGTGCTGTATCTCGTGCTGCCCACCGATCTGGTGCCCGACCCGGTGTACCTGGACGACATCGGGGTCCTGCTGCTCGCTCTGCGCACTGTCCGCGGCTCCCTCGGCGAACGGGGGCGCAGTTCGGCACACCGGCCGGACCGGCAACTGGCCGATGACTACGGAAAGTAAGGAAACCAACCACCCGTTCGATTCGTATAAGTCTCTGGAAGCCGAATCAGTCGGTGGACCGGGGGGACTCACCGCTGGGTCACCGTCTGCTCGGCGCAGTACCGACGAGGGAGAGACGATGCAACCGTTCGCGCTCAACTACGCGCGCCCGGCAGTGGAGTTGGAAGCTGCCATTCCGTACGTGTACGACGCCGGACTGCAGTTGAACGTGCTCCGCGACGGCCGGGTCGCGGCCTGTGACTTCGCCCTGTTGAGAGAGTTCGGCACCACGACGTCCACCGCCGGCTCCAAGACGCACTTCGACGACTGACCGCGGGCCGCCGACGATGACCGTACTGATCCTCACCTGTGAGGAGGACGTCACCGCGGACATGGTGGTCGTGCACCTGAACGCGACGGGGGTGCCGGTGGTCCGGGTCGATCCCGCGGACCTGACCGGTGGTGTCTCGCTCTCGGGGGAGTACGTGCACGGCCGGTTCCGCGGCCATCTGTCCGCCGGGGGGCGGCTGGTGAGCATCGGGGGGCTCCGGTCCGTGTGGGTGCGCCGGCCCGGCACCCCGGCCGCGCGGGCGGCTCAGCCGTCCGCCTGGCTGACCGAGGAGGCCGGCCAGGCGCTCTACGGCATGTTGCGGGGCTCGGACGCGCGCTGGATGAACCACCCCGACGCGGCCCGCCGGGCCCGCCACAAGCCGTGGCAGCTGCGGCTCGCCCAGAGATGCGGCCTGCCCGTGCCCGCGACGCTGATCACGACGTTCCCACGCGCCGCCCGCGAGTTCGCCGAGCGCTACCCGGAACTGGTGGTCAAGCCGGTGTCGGGCGCGCATCCCCAGGACCCGCCACGGGCCGTCCCGACCAGCCGGGTCGCACCGGACACGGATTTCTCCGCCGTGGCGTTCGGGCCGACGCTGCTGCAGCGGCGGATCAGCAAGCGGGCCGACATCCGGCTCACCGTCGTGGGCGAGCGGATGCTGGCCGCACGCAAGGCGACCGCCGAGGACGCGGACCCGGACGACGTCGACGTGCGGTTCGCCGCGCCGGGCTCGCCCTGGCTGCCCACCGATGTGCCGTCCCGCATCGCGCCGGGTGTCCTGGCTTATCTCCGTGAGGCCGAACTGGCCTACGGGGCTTTCGACTTCGCGGAGGACTCCGACGGGACCTGGTGGTTCCTGGAGTGCAACCAGTCGGGGCAGTTCGGGTTCGTCGAGGTGGAGACGGGTCAGCCGATCGCCCGCACCATCGCCGAGTGGCTGGCCCGGCCCGTCCCGGTCCAGCCGTCCCATGTCAACGGCTCGGACACGAGAGTCCGTTGAGCGCCGGGCCCGGCAGCGGACCGGGCCCGGGCAGCCGTTCGGTTCACTGCGGGCGGGGCCCGGGCAGCATGCCCGCGCGCTGCCAGCCCGCGCCCGGGGAGTGCGGGCGGTCGTAGCCGAGGGACTGTGAGGGCCGCATGACCAGCTCCAGTTCCCTGCTCACACGTTCGGCCTCGCGGCGCACCTGTGCGGGTACGTCACCGCGCTCCGCGATGAGTCGGTCGTAGATGGGGGAATCCTGGAACACCCGTCAACGCGCCTTTCTGCTCGTAGGCCCCGTGCGGGGGCGAGACTGCGAGTGTAGGCGGCACGGTGTCCCGGAGTGTGAATTCCCTGGGATGACTTGACGCAGACCGGACATCCGTGACAGGCGAAGGCGGCTTGGTCACGCTCCCGTCGTAGAACCCGGGCGGACGACCATCAGGACGGTGACCGTCGCCCACAGCAGGTTGAAGATGCCGGTGAACATGGCGAGTTGCACGGTGGCGCGGTGATCGGGGGCCTGCTCACCCTCCAGTTGCTCCAGGATCTCCTCCTGGCGGGGCAGGACGAAGGCGGCCAGGACGCCCGCGGCCGCGGCGGTCAGCGCGATGGAGGTGACGAGCCATCCGCTGCCGAGGACTCCTATGACGGCCGCGGTGGCCGGCCCTCTGCGGGCGCGGGTCCGGCGCGCCCAGTACCTGCTGGAAAACTCCGATCACTCCGTCGAACGGATCGCGTCAGACGGGGTTCGGGTCGCCGACCGCGTTCCGGGAGCGGTTCCGCAAGGTGGCGGGCACCACGCCGTACGCGTACCGCACGGCGTTCCACGGGCGGACGAACGCCTCGACGGCCCCTTCCCGGGCCGCCGAGGCGTGATGCCCGGTCCGTGCCGGGCCTTCGTCGAACGTCAGCCGACCAGCGTCAGGCCGTTCTCCCCGTCCGCGTCCGCGGCCTCCGGCCGCCCCTCGGTGAGCAGCAGGACATCCGCCTTGGCAATGGCGTCACTGATGTCGGACGTCCCCATCATCACGCACAGCGTGTAGCTGACGTCCTCCAGTTCGCGTGCCGCCTTCGGCACGTGCCTCTCCGACTGAGCGATCCTCAGCGACGCGTACCGCGTCAGCAACTCCCTGACGATCTTCCGGTCCGGTACAAGCACGTAGCGCCCCTCTCTGTGTTTTCGCTGCGTATGCCCGAACCACGCGTAAACATTCACACCATTTTCTCACCTGGGGTGGATTTGACGAGAACTGATCGGTTGCGCGGGAGTTCCTCAGGGGCGCCGGTCTCCTCGACGCGGCCGTCGCTCACCACCACGATCCGGCCTGCGCCCTGGACGGCCCTCGGGTGAGGTCCGCATGGACGGCCGGATCTCGTCACTGCGACGGCATTCGGCCAACACCCCACCCCCTTCCCGACTTTCGGACAACCAAGCAACCGGCCCGTTCCTCTCACAGCGCGGGCGAAGCGAACGCCTCCCATGTGACGGCACCGGCCCGGACTTTCGCGGACGCGCCGTGTCGCCTGCTTCCTTCTCACAGCACCGGAGGACGAGGGACCATGACCAGAAGACGCACCGCTCGGCTGCGGCGTACGCTGCTCGCCGGCACCACGGCCGTCGCCGTGACGGCCGTTACGGCCGGCATCGTGGCCGCAGCGCAGGAGCCGGCGAAGGCCGCGACGGGCCCCGAGCTGAGCCTCGTCGCAGCGGCCGATTCGGTGACGCTCACCACCTGGAAGGAGGAGCCGGGTGTGTACTTGGACCTTGGCACCTACCTCATCGCCGAGGGAGCACCGCTGGACCTCAAGGTGTCCCGGAAGTCCTACAAGGACCCGGTGACGGTCACTCAGACCGTATACGAGGGCGGCAAGGCCAAGGCGAAGAAGCTGCCCACGGGCACCGTGAAGGACTTCTCCGGGCTGCCCGGCTTCTCGGAGATCACCCTCACCGACAAAGCCGGCAAGAAGGTCCTCACCCGCAGTGAGAGCTTCTGCCCGAACAACGCCAGCGGCCGGGTGCGGCCCGACGCACCCTCCACCTCCAAGTATCCGGAGAGCTGCCCCACCAACCCCTTCACTCTCGGCTCCGTGTGGGGCGTCGAGAAGGGCTGGGCGGCCAACACCTACGCGGGCTCGTACAGCGACCTGGTCCAGCTGCCGGCCGGTACGTACACGGCCAAGGTCGGCGTCGCCAAGAAGTACCGCGACCTCTTCGGCATCGCCGACAAGGCGGCCACCGTCAAGGTGACCGTGGTGGAACGAAGCGAAGAGGACGAAGAGAGCTCCACCAGGGCGGTGCCCCGCTCCGCGAAGGCCGGCGAGCACGCCGGGCACGGTGCCGGTCACCGGGCGCCGACCGCGCACGCCGGTCACGGGCCGGGGCATGTCCCGGCACCCGCCGAGGCCGCCGCGCCGGTGACGAGCGGTGCGGGTCCCTCGTACAACGTTGGTCACGGGCCGTTGAAGGCCGCGCCGCCGGCCCTGCCGTGGGCGCTGAAGAAGAAGCAGATGTCCGCGCTGTCTCCGCAGGCCGGGGACAGCGGCGGCCAGACCGACGGTTCGCGTCGGGCGCCCGCTCTCGAACCGCTGTCGAAGCGGCCCAGCGGTAAGGCCTCCGTTCCGGACGTGCCCAAGCCCGACCTGCGCTCGCTGCCGGCCTACGGCATCACCATCAGCGACGGCGGCAAGGACGTCCCGGGCAAGGACTACCTGGCGTTCAGTGCCAACGTCTGGAACGCCGGCCCGGCCCAGCTCGTGGTGGACGGGTTCCGCTCGCCCGGCAAGGCCGAGATGGACGCCTTCCAGTACTTCTACGACGCCAAGGGCAAGCAGGTCGGCTACACCCCGACCGGCACCATGGAGTGGGACCCGCGCCCGGGGCACGTGCACTGGCACTTCACCGACTTCGCCAGTTACCGGCTGCTGAAGGCCGACAAGAAGGAGGCCGTGCGCAGCGGCAAGGAAGCGTTCTGCCTGGCCAACACCGACGCGATCGATTACACGGTGAAGAACGCCAACTGGCACCCGTACAACACGGACCTGTCCACCGCCTGCGGTGAGGAGAACTCGATCTCCGTCCGCGAGGTGCTGGACGTCGGTTCCGGTGACACTTACACCCAGGACCTGCCGGGCCAGTCGTTCGACATCACCGACGTGCCCAACGGCACTTACTACATCCAGGTGCTGGCCAACCCCGAGAAGCGGCTGAAGGAAACCAACCTCGACAACAACACTGCCCTGCGGAAGATCGTGCTCGGCGGCAAGCCGGGTCAGCGGACGGTCACCGTGCCGGCGCACGACCTGGTGAACGCCAACTGACCCCGCCGCCGCGCGATGGGGAGCGTGTCCCCGCCCGAGACCAGGGCGGGGGCACGGCCATCAGCCCGGACGATCAGTGCGCACATCCGATCACGGCCCGCTTCCGATCGTCATCGTGCGGGCGCATTCAGCACTCGGACCTCTGAATCGTGCCCGGCCCTCGAAGGCCGCTTGTCACACCCGGATGAAACCACGCGCCCGAGGACTCACCTCTCCCACACAGAACGACGATCCGTAGGGCACTCCCCCGCCTCGCTGCCATATTCGAGAGCCACTTCGGAGGTGGTTGTGAGCACAGAGGTGACAGCATCCGGTCCGGGGGAGACGGCGACGCACACGCCCGGCGGCACCGCGGAGCGCGTCGCCGGCCTGGAGCACCGCCGGGAGCGGGCGGTGGCCCCGGGCGGGCCGCGCAGACGCGGGGAGTTCTCGGCCCGGGAACGGATCGAACGGCTCGTGGACAAGGAGTCCTTCACCGAGACGGGCCTGTTCGTCCGGGCCCGGCCCGCCGGGCCCGGCGCCCGCCGTCCCCACGGCGACGGGGTGGTCACCGGGTACGGCACGGTCGACGGCCGCCAGGTGTGCGTCTTCGCCCAGGACTCCACCGTGTTCGGCGGCAGCATGGGCGAGGCCTTCGGTGAGAAGACCGTAGCCCTGATGGAGCTGGCGCTGAAGACCGGCTGCCCGGTGATCGGGCTGAACGACTCCGGCGGGGCCCGGATCCAGGAGGGTGTCGCCGCCCTCGCCCTCTACGCCGAACTGGTACGGCGCAACGTCAAGGCGTCCGGGGTGATCCCGCAGATCTCGGTCGTCCTGGGCCCGTGCGCCGGCGGCGCCGCCTACTCCCCGGCGATCACCGATTTCACGGTGATGGTGGACGGTGCCTCGCACATGTTCGTCACCGGCCCCGACGTCATCGAGACGGTCACGGGCGAGCGCACCACCGCCGAGGAGCTGGGCGGTGCCCGCACCAGCAACAGCGTCAACGGCAACGCCCATTTCCTGGCCGCCGACGAGGCGGACGCCCTCGACACCGTGCGCGACCTGCTGTCCTACCTGCCGGCCAACAACCTGGAACGGCCCCCGGAGTACGCGCCCGGGCACGCCCCGCCCGGCGCCGCACTCGACGAAGTCGTCCCGGACCGGCTGGGCGAGGCCTACGACATGCGGGACATTCTGCACGCGGTCGTCGACGACGGTGAACTGCTGCCGGTGCAGGAGCTGTTCGCGCCGAACATCATCTGCGCCCTGGCCCGCGTCGAGGGCCGCTCGGTGGGCGTCGTCGCCAATCAGCCGCTGCACGCCGCCGGTGTCCTCGACATCGACGCGTCCGAGAAGGCGGCGCGGTTCGTGCGGTTCTGCGACGCGTTCGGCATCCCTCTGCTGACCTTCGCCGACGTGCCCGGATATCTCTCCGGGGTACGGCAGGAGCAGGCCGGGATCATCCGGCGCGGCGCGAAGCTGCTGTACGCCTACGCCGAGGCCACCGTCCCCAAGGTGACGGTCGTGGTGCGCAAGGCGTACGGCGGCGGATACGCGGTGATGGGGTCCAAGCACCTGGGTGCCGACGTCAACCTCGCCTGGCCCACCGCACGGATCGCCGTCATGGGCGCCGAGGGGGCCGTGGGTGTCCTGCACCGGCGCGAACTCGCCGCGTCCGACGACCCGGAGGCGCTGCGCGCAAGCCTTCTCGACGCGTACGAACGCACCCACGGCACCCCGTACCTCGCCGCCGAACGCGGCTATGTCGACGCCGTCATCGCTCCGCGCGAGACCCGGGAGCAGGTCTGCCGCGCCCTGCGCGCGCTGCGCGGCAAACGCGCCCCGATGCCGGAACGCCGGCACGGCAACATCCCCCTCTAGCCCTCCCCATTCCCGCCCGAGCCAACCCCCCTTTGCGACTCTCCCCCTTTGCGACCCCTAGGCCGATCCGCGCCGTGAGGAGCCCCGCCCGATGGACAGCCGCCGCCCCCCGCTCGCGCCCGCGTGCCCGACCCTGCCGGAGTACGTACGGCACTGGGCCGAGACCACTCCCGACCGCCGGGCCTTCACCTTCGTAGAACACCCGGCATCGCACTCGCGCGGCGTCCACCGCACCCTGACCTGGCGTCGCCTGGACGTGCGGGTGCGGGCGATCGCCGCGCGTCTCACGGACGGGACGGGCCCCGGGGACCGGGTCGCACTCCTGTGCCCTCAGGGCACGGAGTACGTGACCGCCTTCCTCGCGACCCTGACCGCCGGCCTGGTGGCCGTACCGCTGTACACGCCGGGTCTGCCCGGGCACGCCGACCGGCTCGCGGGCGTCCTGGCCGACGCGCGTCCCTCGGTGGTGGTGACGACGAGCCGGGTCCTCGACGAGGTGCGGGAGTTCCTCGGCACCGGCGGGCCGCGGATCGTCGTCGCGGACGAGGTGCCCGACGACGAAGGGCGGGACCGGCAAGCGGTCCCGCCGGACGCCGGGGCGACCGCCTACCTCCAGTACACGTCCGGGTCGACCCGTGCCCCGGCCGGCGTGGAGATCACCCACGGCAACGTCGTCGCCAACGCCCGCCAGGCGCTGACCGCCTACGGCCTCGACACCCGCCCGCCGACCTGTGTGGGCTGGCTGCCGCTCTACCACGACATGGGGCTGGTGCTCAGCGTCGCGGCGCCGGTGGCGCGCGGGGCGTTGTCGGTGCTGATGGACCCGGCGGCGTTCCTGCACGAGCCGGTGCGCTGGCTGCGGCTGCTCTCCGCGCATCCGAACGCGGTGAGCGCCGCGCCCAACTTCGCCTACGACTACTGCGTCGCGACCGTCACCGCCGACCAGAAGGAGGGCCTGCGGCTGGACAAGGTGACCGCGCTGATCAACGGCAGTGAGCCGGTCCGCCCGGGCACGGCCGACCGGTTCCACGCGGCGTTCGCCGGCCAGGGCCTGGCGCCGGGGACGCACTGCCCGTCGTACGGGCTGGCCGAGGCCACGGTGTTCGTGTGCGCGGCCCGGCCGGGTGAGCCGCTGACCCGGTTCGCGCTCGACCGCGACGCCCTGGCGGCCGGAAAGGCCCTGCCCGCCCGGCCCGACGATCCCCGGGCGGTGCTGCTGGTGGGCTGTGGCACTCCGGCGGGTCAGCGAGTCCGGGTCGCCGACCCTGTGTCACGGGCCCTGCTGGCGGAGGGAGAGGTCGGGGAGGTCTGGGTGCAGGGGCCGAACGTGGGCCGCGGCTACTGGAACCGGGACTCGCAGGAGGTCTTCGGAGCGGAGTTCGCGGACGCCGAGGCCGGTCCGGGACGCTGGCTGCGCACGGGTGACCTGGGGACGGTGCTGGAGGGGCGGCTGGTCGTCACGGGACGGCTGAAGGACCTGATCATCGTCGACGGGCGCAACCACTACCCGCAGGACGTCGAGGCGACCGTGCAGGAGGCGCACGAGGCGGTGCGCCGGGACCGGCTCGCCGCCTTCGCCGTGCCGGGCGGTGCCGGTGGCGAGTGCGCGGTCGTCGTGGCGGAGCACACACGGACCGCACGCCTCGCCGAACTGGACGTGACCGCCCTGGTGCGTGCCGTGCGCGGCGCCGTGTCCGCCCGGCACGGGTTGCGGCTGGCCGACGTCGTCGTGGTACCGCCGGGGACGGTGCCGCGCACCTCCAGCGGCAAGGTGGCACGGGCACTGACCCGCACCCGGTATCTGGACGGTGCCTACGGCGCGCAGGCCCGGGCGGCGGGTGCCGCGGAATGAGGCGCATCGACGAGGCCGCGCTGCGCCGGCTGATCGCCGAGCGAGCGGCCGCCTGGAACGGCACGTCCCCGGACGACGTCCCGATGGACCGGCCGCTCGCGGACCTCGGCATGGCCTCGCGGGATGCCGTCGCCCTCGCCGGCGAACTGTCCCGCGCCACCGGCCGGGAGCTGCCGACGACGCTGCTGTGGGAGGCACCCACCGGGGAAGCCCTGGTGGCACGGCTGTGCGGCACGGGGGCGCCGGAGGCCGAGGCGACGCCGGTGCCGCGTCCCGCGGTGCCGGGCGGAACGACCGAGCCGATCGCGGTCGTCGGGGCCGGCTGCCGCCTGCCCGGCGGCGTACACGGCCCGGACGACTACTGGCGGCTGCTCAGCGAGGGTGCCGACGCGATACGGCGCGTCCCGGAGGACCGCTGGCGCGACTTCACCGCGTTCCCGCCCGCCGACGCCCATCCGTACGGCGGCTATCTGGACGACATCGCCGGGTTCGACGCGGACTTCTTCCGCATCACCCCGCGCGAGGCCGCGGTGATGGACCCCCAGCAGCGGATCCTGCTGGAGGTCGTTCACGAGGCACTCGACCACGCAGCCGTGCCGGCCGGGTCCCTGGCGGGCACGGCCACCGGCGTGTTCGTCGGCATCTCCGCACCGGAGTACGGGCAGTTGACGGGCGCCGACCCGGCCGCCGTCGACCCCTGGGCGCCGGCCGGGGGCGCGCTAGGCGTCGCCGCGGGACGGCTCGCCTACGTCCTGGACACCCGGGGACCGAGCCTCGCCGTCGACACGGCCTGCTCCTCATCGCTGGTCGCCGTGCACCACGCCTGCGTCAGTCTGCGCACGGGCGAGAGCGACACGGCGATCGCGGCCGGGGTCAACCTGCTGCTGTCCCCGGCCGTCACGGTCGCCTTCCACCGGGCGGGCGCCCTCGCCCCGGACGGGCGCTGCAAGCCGTTCTCCGCGGCGGCCGACGGCATCGGACGCGGCGAGGGCTGCGCGGCGGTGATCCTGAAGCGGCTCTCCGACGCCGAGCGGGACGGCGACCGTGTACTGGCCGTCATCCGGGCCAGCGCCGTCAACTCCGACGGCCGCTCGAACGGCCTCATGGCACCCAACCCGGCCGCCCAGCAGGCGCTGCTGGAGCGGGCGTACGCGCAGGCCGGGCTCGCCGCGGAGCACGTCGACTACGTGGAGGCGCACGGCACGGGCACCCCGCTGGGCGACCCGATCGAGGCGGGTGCGCTCGGCGCGGTGCTCGGCGCGGACCGGGACCCCGACCAGCCGCTGCTGCTGGGGTCCGCCAAGGGCAACCTCGGCCATCTGGAGTCCGCGGCGGGCATCGCGGGCCTGGTGAAGACCGTGCTGGCCCTGCACCACGACACCATCCCGCCGTCCCTGCACTGCGAGCGCGGCAGTTCCCTCACCGATCCCCGGCTGCGGGTGGTGACCGAGCCCGAGCCCTGGCCCCGCTACGGCGGCACGGCCGTCGCGGGCGTCTCCGGATTCGGCTTCGGCGGCACCAACGCCCATGTGGTGCTGGAGGAGGCAGCGTCCGAGGTGCCGCCGGCCGACGAACCGGCCGCCCGTCTGCACATGCTCTGCGACCTCGACACCGAGCGCCTCCGCGACACGGCGGGCCGGCTGGCGGGCCGGCTGCGTGACAGCGCCGCGCGCCCCGCCGACGTGGCCCGGACCCTGGCCGGGCGCACCGGCCGAGGTCCCGTGCGGGCCGCTGTGGTCGCCCGCGACCGGGCCGGACTGGTGGACGCACTGGACGCGTTGGCGGCCGGGCGGCCGGACACACGGGTGACGACCGGCGACCGCGACCGCGTGGGGCGCGGCCCCGTGTGGGTCTTCTCCGGGTACGGCAGCCAGTGGCCCGGCATGGGGCGCCGGCTGCTGGCCGAGGAACCCGCGTTCGCCGCCGCCGTCGAGAAGCTCGACCCTCAGCTCGCGCCCGAGTGCGGCCTGTCCCTGTCCGACCACCTGTCCTCGGGCGACGGGCTCGACCGTCTGGAGGTCGCCCAACCAGTGCTGTTCGGCTTGCAGTTGGCGCTCGCCGAGCTGTGGCGGTCCCACGGAGTCGAGCCCGCCGCCGTGATCGGTCACTCCATGGGCGAGGTGGCGGCGGCCGTGTGCGCGGGCGCGCTGGACGTGTCGGACGGGGCGCGTGTCATCGCCGTACGGGCCCGGCTGCTGAGCGGGCTGCGGGGCGGCGCGATGGCCGTGGTGGACCTGGACGACGCCGAACTGGAGGCGCTGGGGCGGGACTTGCTGGACGTGCATGTGGCCGTGCACTCCTCCCCGCGGCAGAAGGTCGTCACGGGTGAGGAGGCGGCGGTGGCCGGGCTCGTGCGCCGGCTGGAGGGGCGGGGCAGGGCGGCGCGGGCCATGCGGGTCGTCGGCGCCGGGCATTCGCCGCAGGTGGACGGGCTGTTGCCGGAGCTGGTGGACGCGCTGTCCGGTATCAAAGGGCGGCTGCCGCGTGTCCCTGTCCACTCCACGGTCCTCGACGACCCGCGCGGAGACTGCCTCTTCGACGCCGCGCACTGGGCGGCCAACCTGCGCAGGCCCGTGCGACTGGACCGGGCGCTCGCGTCGGCCGCCGCCGACGGCCACACGGTCTTCGTAGAGGTCTCCCCCCACCCCGTGCTGACGGGGGCCGTCGCCGACACCGTGCCCGGCGCCCTCGCCCTGGCCACGCTGCGCCGGGACGCCGACGGGTCGGAGGCGTTCGCCGGGCAACTGGGCGCTCTGTACGCGGCGGGACAGCGCCTGCCCGTGCCGCCGGGGCGGGTCATCGACCTGCCGCTGCCCCGGTGGCGGCACGTACGGCACTGGTGGACGGACGGCCGGGCCGCTCCGCCGAAGCCGGTGCCGGAGGAACGTCCTGCGGCGGTGGCCGAGCCCTCCTCGGTCCTGGCCCGGCTGACCCAGCACGTATCCGCCGTCACAGGCCACTCCCCCGCCCGTATCGCCCCGGGCACGGCGTGGGCCGACCTCGGGCTGGACTCGCTGATGGCCGTCCGCGTGCGCACGGCGGTGGAGCGCGAGTTCGGCGTCGAACTGACCCTGCGCGACCTGTTCGCCGCCGCCACCGTCGAAGACGCGGCCGCCCGTGTCGAACGCGCCCTGCACCGGGACGACACCCCGGTGAGGCCACTGCGCGCCACCGGCTCGCGGCCCCCGCTGTTCCTCGTCCACGCCGCCGGGGGCCCGGTCAGCGTCTACGGCACGCTCACCGAACTCCTCGGCGACGACCAGCCCGTGTACGGGTTGGAGCGTGTCGAGGAGGCCGGGACCGTGCCCGAGAAGGCGCGGCGCTACGCCGAGGCGATCAACACCGTCCGCCCCGACGGCCCGTTGCTGCTGGGCGGTTGGTCCTTCGGCGGCTTCGTCGCCCAGGAGACCGCACGGCAACTGACCGCCGCCGGGCGGGAGGTACGACTGGTCGTGCTCATCGACTCGGTACGGCCGCTCCCCCGCCCGGGATCGACCCGGTCCGACCGGATCCGGGCGCACTTCGAGGGCTTCGCCCGCCACGTCGCCGACGCCTACGGCGTGCAACTGGCGTTGCCGTACGACGAGCTCGTGGCGATGGGCGACGACGCGGCCCGTATCGACGCCGTACTGCGGACCCTGCGCGAGGCCGCCGACGTGCCGCCCGCGGCGCTGGAGCACCAGCGGTCCTCCTACCTGGACATGGGCATCGGCGAGTCGCACAGCCCCGGCCCCCACGACGGGCCGGTGGTCCTCTACCGCGCCACCGAACCCGCGCCGCACACCGTGCGCGACCCCGCGTACGAGCGGGACGACCCGGCGCTGGGCTGGGACGAGGTGTGCCCACGTCTGCAGGTGGTGCCGGTGGCCGGTCACCATCTGTCGCTGCTCGATCCGCCGCACGTCGACCGGATCGCCGCCCATCTGAGCCGGACACTCGCCGAGCCGGCCTCCTGACATGGAACCCGAGGAGCCGTCATGCCCCACCTGCCGCAGAAGCCCGCCGCCGGAATGTCCCGGCGCGCCGTCGCCAGAGCGACGGCCGCCGCCGGTCTCGCCGCCCTGTTCGGGGCCGCTGCCGGCACGGCCCCGGCCCGGGCGGCCACCCGGCTCGGCCAGCGCACGCTGGACGTGTCCGTGCCCTCCGCCGCGCTCGGCCGCAGCGCGCCGGTCCGGCTGATCCTGCCGTCGGACTTCGGGACGCGCCCGGAGAAGAAGTACCCGGTGCTGTACCTGCTGCACGGCGCCCACGACGACTACACGTCCTGGACCCGCGAGACGGACATCGAGGCGTTCACCGCCGGCCGCGATCTGATCGTGGCGATGCCGGACGCGGGCCCCACCGGCATCCCGAGCGCCTGGCGCGACGGCCCGGACTACGAGACGTTCCAGGTGAAGGAGGTGCCGGCGCTGCTCGCCCGGGACTACCGGGCCTCCGGCGTCCGGGCGGTCGCCGGGGTGTCCACCGGCGGCTACGGGGCCATGGCCCACGCGGCCCGCCACCCCGGGGCGTTCACCGCGGCGGCCTCCTACAGCGGCGTCCTCGACACCACGGCCCCCGGTGTCCCCGCCATCATGGACGCGATCGTGGCCCGCGAGAACCTTCCGGCCGGGTCACTCTGGGGCAATCCGGTGTTCAACCTCCTGACCTGGCGGGACTTCAACCCGCGCGCCCGCGCCACCGGGCTGCGCGGCACGGCCCTGTACGTGTCGCAGGGCAGCGGGGTGGGCGGCGGCGGTGATCCGCTGCCCGGGATCCTCGAGAGCGCCCTGTGGCCCTCGGCCCAGGGCTTCGCCCGCACGCTGGCCCTCATGGGAGTCCCGGCCACCACGCACTTCTACGGGGGCGGCGGGCACGACTGGACGCACTGGAAGCCGGAGTTCACGGCCTCCTGGCCGGTCCTCGCCCGTGCGCTGGGCGTGCCCGAGTGACGGGGGTGCCGTCGGGGCACGGAACGGAACGGAGGGGTCGTCCGTCCCACACAGGACTCCCCACTCGCCCCACGGGCGACAGCCCGTGGGGCAGCCGCTTCCGGTCGAAAGGAGTGTCCGTGATGGCTGTGCCCACCCCGCACGGCGTGCCGGACCGCCCCGCCGCGCCGCGGTTCCCCCCTGAGCTGGCCAAGATGCTGCGCGCCGATCTGGCGGCCGTCGCCGACGAGGTGGAGGAGGAGGTCCGCCGCCAGGTCCCGGAGTACGCCCGGCCCGCCGACGGCGCGTACCGCCAGGCCCTGCGGTCCGGCGTCGTGCAGGCGCTGACCCTGTTCGTCGACCACATCGCCGACCCGCGCGACGACGGGGGAGCGATCGCGGCGACGTACTACGAACTAGGGCGGGGTGAGGCCCTGGAGGGACGCAGCCTGGACGCCCTGCAGTCCGCGCTGCGGGTCGGCGGTATGTGCGCCTGGCGGCAGATGGGCCGCACCGCGGAGGAACTCGGGCTGGACTCCTCGGTCGTGGCCGGGCTCGGTGAGCTGGCGTTCCGGACCGTGCACGAGGTCGCACAGGCGGCGGCGTCCGGGTACGCCGAGGCCCGGCTGCGCAGCTCCGACGAGCTGGAGCGGCGCCGCAAGCGCCTGCTGGACCTGCTCCTGGAGGACGGGCCGGTGGCGCTCGAGGCCGTGCAGGACCTGGCGCACAGCGCGCGCTGGCCCGTGCCGCGGACGGTCGCCGTCGTGGCCCTCGCGGCGGCGCCGGACCGGCGGGAGGAGGACCGGCCGCTGGCCGCGGCGGGTGCGCTGGTGGACATGGCGTGCCGCCCGCCACGCATGCTGGTGCCCGAGCCGGACGGCTCCGGCGGCATCGGCGGCCGGGCGTTCGCCCTCGCGCTGCGCGGCAGGCCCGCCGCGATCGGCCCGACGGTCGCGGTCACCGAGGCCGCGCAGTCGCTGCGCCTGGCCGTCCGGGCGCTCGGGCTGATGGGCCGTGGGGTGCTGCCCCGCCAGGGCGTGGTGCGCTGCGACGAGCATCTGTCGACGCTCCTGCTGCACGGTGACGAGCCGCTGGTGGAGCGGCTCCGGGCCCGGGCCCTGGCACCCCTCGACGCGGTTTCGGCGGGGCAGCGCGGTCGGCTCGCCGAGACACTGCTGGCCTGGCTGCTCAGCGGCAGCAACGTGCCGGACGTCGCCGTGCGGCTGCACATCCACCCCCAGACGGTCCGCTACCGCCTGCGCCAGCTGGAGAAGCTCTTCGGCGACGCCCTGCACGACCCCGCGGCCCGCCTCGACCTCATCCTCGCGTTGCGCGCGGAATCACCGCACGTGCGGGAGAACTGACTTCCCGTATTCGAGCGGCGTACTCAACCGGCGACAAAAACCGACGGGGTTTTGATAATCCCGTCCATAACAGCAGGCGAGAGAAAGCCCATACGTTCGGGGCGTCCTTTTTCGCAGGCGCTTCACGCGCCTTCCCACGCGGAGGATCCCCCATGCGCATCCGTACGTGCCTCGCGGCGCTCTCACTCGCCGGCGGGGCCGGACTCGCCACGCTCTCGGCTCCCCCAGCCATGGCCGCGGCCTGCTCGGACGTCGAGGTCGTGTCGGCTCGCGGCACCTTCGAGCCGGGCACGCTCGGCTTCATCGTCGGCGACCCGGTGTATTCCGCACTGCAGAAGAAGGCGGCGGGCAAGAACCTGTCCAGCTACAAGGTGAACTATCCCGCCGACCTCTCCCCCACGTCCGCGGCACAGGGAAATCTGGATCTGGTGAACCACGTGAAGAGCCAGGCCGCCGCCTGCCCGGGTCAGAAATTCGTTCTCGTCGGCTATTCGCAGGGCGCCAATGTCGTCGACAACTCGATCGGCATCAGCAGCGCCGGCGCGGTGGTCGGCAGCCCCATCGTGGCCAGCCTGCCCGCGGCGGTCGAGCCGAAGGTCGCCGCGGTACTGCTGTTCGGCAACCCGATCCGTGCGCTCGGCAAGAGCGTCACCGGCACCTACCAGAGCCGCACGTTGGACCTCTGCGCCGAGGGCGACCCCGTGTGCGAGAACGGCGGGGGTGACGTCGGGGCGCACCTGAGCTACCGGGACGACGCCGAGGAGGCGGCCACGTTCGCGGCGGGCCGGCTCTGATCCCGCCCGACGCGATGGGGCCCGGGAGGCTGTCCTCCCGGGCCCCGGGCGTGCGCACCGGGCGAGGGCTAGCGCGGTGTCCGCGCGAAGCCGGCGAGGCTGGAGGAGACGGGCTCCGGCCGTCCGTCGTTCTGCACCGGCGCGGCGGTCAGGACGTCGAGGTGCTGGTAGCCGTCCGCGACCACCGGGTGCAGGTCGGCCGGGACCCGGCCGGCCAGCAGGCCCTCACCGGCGAGCACGGTGAGCACCGGGTTGGCCTTGAGCCCCTCGGGGTGGACGACGAGCTTCCTCACCTGCGGTGAGGTGGCCAGTTCGATGTCCGTGACCAGCTTGGTCGGGAAGTACTGCTCGGTGAAGTCCAGCGGCTGCTCTGCCAGGCTGCGGGCCAGTTGCCGCACGTCGGTGACCTCCTCCCCTGCGCCGGTGAACGGGGTGCCGTCGGCCGACCGGTGGCCGGAGTCGTCCGCGTCGCCGACACGGTCGTAGTTGCGCCAGGTGTAGAGAGGACCCTGCGGCCGGTCCGGGATGGCCTTGTACGCGGTCCCGTACAGCCCCGGTCGGGCGTCGCCCCCGTTGGCGGCGGGGAAGCTCTTGTCGGCGATCGGTCCGCCGTCGAAGAAGCCGACACTGGTCTGCAGGAACGCCAGCGGGACGGAGTTGTCGTCCAGCAGCGCCCCGAGGACGGCCCCGTTGGTGAGCCGGAAGTCCTTCACCGTCGGCGAGCCGCTGAGGAAGGCGGCGGTGTCCTTGGCGAACAGGAAGCGGTTGGTCGCCTCGATGTTGAGGTTGCGGGGCAGATAGCGGGGCAGGTCCGCCTCTGCCTCCAGGTCCTTCAGCGCGCCCAGTCCCGCGATGCCGAGGAGGGTCATGGTCTCGGGGTTGAGCAGCACCGGCGCGGACAGGGTGCGCGGCAGCACGCCGCTGTCCAGCCCGGCCTGCACGACGCCGTAACCGAGGCCGACGTCGGGCAGGTTGGTGTCGCCGGGGATGCTGCCGCCGAGGTCGCCCAGCGTGGTGGAGACGGTCGTGTCGAGGGCGAAGTAGCCGGCGCACTGGTTGTACCCGGCGTCCTGCGTGGTGGCGCGGTCGCCGTCGAAGTCGGCCGCGGCGAAGTAGCCGGTGATGACACCGCCGAGGGAGTGCCCGCCGCACAGCACTTTCCGCTTGCGCTGGGCCGGGGAGGGCAACTCGGCGATGAGGAGGTCGTACTGGTCGCGTACGGTCTGCTCGATGCCGAGCTTCGCCATCCAGCCCAGCTGTGCGTTGCCGGCGTAGCCGCCGAAGGTCCGGCCGCCGACCTGCTTGCCGCGGTAGTAGTAGTCGACGGCGGTGTGCTGGTCGCCGGAGGCGATGCCGGTGCGGTCCTCCAGGCAGTTGGAGCGCCGGTCCAGCGCCCAGAACTCGATGTGCAACCCCTGCTCGGCGGCCCGCGTGACCGTGTTGCGGGCGACGCTGTCGAAGGCCCCCGCCCCTTCCAGGATGCCGGGCTGGGCGATGAGGATCCGGTCCGCGTCGGCCGACGCGGCCGGGCCGTCGGCGGAGCGGTAGCGCAGGTACGACAGCCAGTCGCAGGCCGCCGGACGGGCCCCGGCCGATTCCGGCAGCGGCACCTTCACCCGCACCATCGACTCCGTCACCCCGGTCACCGGCGAGGTCGACGTCACCGGCGTCTCGGTGCGCGTTCCCTCGGCGCGGGCGCCCGGGGCGGCGGCCGTGAGCGTCCCGGCGGTCAGCAGTGCCGCGAGCACGGCACCACGCCACTTCCCTCTGTGCGTACGGTTCATGTCCATGCCACGGACGCTAGGGCGGTGGCACGACCGCTCTCAGGGAGTGCTGATGAGAACTCAGCTTCCGGAGGGCGGCTTGTCACCGGCGCACAGCGCGCCCGGGCCCCGGCGCGTGAGGGGGCCGGTACCGCTTCTGGACTCCACCGAGCTGCGGACCGGCCGTTTCGGGAGCATGGTGGGGCTATGGACGGTCAACCCCCTGTGGTCGTGCAGCCGCCCGCGACGGACGGCGGACGGCTGGTGACCATCCACGGCGAGCGCATGGGCGTCGCCTACAGCCTCTTCGACGTACTGGACCTGCTGCACCGCGAGGGCCTGCCCACCACCGACACGGCCGTCGACGACACCGAGCTGATCGAGTGGCAGGGCGGCGGCCCGTACGACTGGAACAACGGGGCGTCCGACGAGGCGTGAGCCTGCTCACGCCGGCCCCGGCTCCCTGTCCGGCCCGGCGTCGGCCGAACCGTCGAGGCGGTCGCGATGGGCGGATGTCAGCTTCAGGTCGGCGGCGGCGAGGTTCTCCTCCAGGTGCTCCATCCGGGCCGCACCCGGGATCGGCAGGACACGGGCGCGCGGTCGAGCAGCCAGGCGAGCGCGACCTGAGTGGGCGTGGCACCGAGCTCGGCCGCGACGGCGCCGATCTCGCCCTCGGTCCCCGCCTTCCCCCAGGCCACCGGTCGCCACGGCAGGAAGGCGATCCCTGCGGCGGCACAGGCGTCCGGCACCGGATCGTGCTCCCGGTCGAGCAGGTTGTAGCGGTTCTGCACGCTCACGACGTCGACCAGCTCCCGGGCCCGCTCCAGTTCGTCGACGGTGACCTCCGACAGCCCGATCCGGCCGACCAGGCCTTCGTTCTGCAGCTCGCGCAGGGTGCCGAGCTGGTCGGCGAGCGGTGTGCCGGGGTCGATGCGGTGCAGCTGGAGCAGTTCGATCCGCTCGGTCCGCAGCCGGCGCAAGGCCTGCCGGACCTGGTCGCGCAGGATCTCCGGCCGGCCGTCGAGCCTCCAGTCGCCACCGGGGCCGGTGCGGGCCACACCCACCTTGGTGGTGATCAGCAGGCCGTCCGGGTAGGGGTACAAGGCCTCGGCGAGGAGCTCCTCGTTGGCCCCGCCGCCGTAGAGGTGAGCCGTGTCGATCAGCGTGACGCCCAGCTCCACGGCCCGCCTGGCCACCGCGAGGGCGTTGTCCCGGTCGGGGCCGGGTGCGGTCGGCAGGTGCATGGCTCCGAAGCCGATCCGGCGTACCTCCAGATCCCCACCGATGCGGAACGTCGATGACATGAGCCGCTGTCTCCCCTCATGGTCAAGAAGCGACGCCAACAAGGCGGTTGGCGATGAGGTCGGCTGCGGCGGCACCTCACCCGGCCCCGGGCGGGGCACGCTCGACGAGCCGTTGCCGGTGCCTGGCGATACGCTGCGCGAAAACGGCTCTTTGTCCCCATCTGGGAGGTTCCTATGGCCTCGCGTCTCAACCCGTATCTCACCTTCAACGGCGACGCCCGGCAGGCGATGGAGTTCTACAAGGAGGTCTTCGGCGGCACCCTCGACCTCAACAGCTACGGGGAGTTCGGGCAGGCGGACGCCCCGAACGCCGACAAGATCATGCACGGCATGCTGGAGACCACCAGCGGCTTCACCCTGATGGGCGCCGACAACCCGCCGGGCATGGAGTCCGGGCAGGGCAGTCCCTTCTCCGTGAGTCTGAGCGGCGACGACGACGCCGAGTTGCGCGGCTACTGGGAGAAGCTGTCCGAGGGCGGTTCGGTGTCGGTGCCGCTGGAGAAGCAGATGTGGGGCGACGTGTTCGGCATGTGCACGGACCGCTTCGGCGTCCCGTGGATGGTCAACATCAGCACGGAAGGCTGAGCCCCCGGGGGGGGGCCTGATCGCGTGCGGTGAGACCGCGCCGCACGGGGTAGGCGAGTCGCACCCGCCGGGGTGCCGCTGCCCAGTGCGGCCGGCACCCGTGCACTCCCGGCCGGCCGCGGCCGGCCGGGGCCCGGCGGCCGGACTTCGACAGGCAAGGAGCGAGCGGCCATGGACGTCAGGGTCGAGACGGCACCGACCCCCACTCCCGCAGGCGGCGTCACGGACGAGACGCCGCCTGCGGTCTCGCGGCGGCTGCGGGTCATCACGATCATCGCCACGTTCGGCGGTCTGCTCTTCGGCTACGACACGGGCGTCATCAACGGCGCCCTGCCCTACATGGCCGAAGACCTCGGCCTGACCCCGGTCACCGAGGGCATGGTCACCAGCTCGCTGCTGCTGGGTGCCGCGCTGGGTGCGGCGACCGGCGGCCGGTTCTCGGACGCACGGGGCAGGCGGCGCGCCATCCTGCTGCTGGCCGTGCTGTTCTTCCTCGGCACTCTGGGCTGCACGCTCGCCCCCACGACCGCCGTGATGGTCGTGGCCCGGTTCGCGCTGGGTCTCGCGGTCGGCGGTGCCTCGGTGACCGTGCCGGTGTATCTCGCCGAGGTGTCGCCCGCCGAGCGGCGCGGCGCCCTCGTCACCCGCAACGAGCTGATGATCGTCACCGGTCAGCTGCTGGCGTTCACGTGCAACGCGGTCATCGCCCGGCTCGGCGGCGAGTCCGGCGGCGTGTGGCGCTGGATGCTGGTCGTCGCCACACTGCCGGCCGTGGTGCTGTGGTTGGGCATGCTGGTGATGCCGGAGAGCCCGCGCTGGCTGGCCTCCGAGAGCCGTTTCGGCGAGGCCCTCGGCGTCCTGAAGCAGGTGCGGTCGCGGGCCCGGGCCGAGGCCGAGCTGAAGGAGGTCTCCGCGCTCGCCGTAGGGGACGGGCAGGCGAAGCTCGGCGGCCGGCAGGACATCAAGAGCACGCCTTGGGTGCGCAAGCTGATGTTCGTCGGCTTCGGCATCGCCGTCGTGCAGCAGATCACCGGCGTGAACACGATCATGTACTACGGCACGCAGATCCTCACCGACGCCGGTTTCGCCGCCGACAGCGCGCTGACGGCGAACATCGCCAACGGCGTGATCTCGGTGTTGGCCACCTTCGCCGGCATCTGGCTGCTGGGCCGGGTGCCGCGCCGCCCGATGCTGATGACCGGTCAGGTGGGGACGACCGCCGCGCTGTTGCTGATCGGCGTCTTCTCGCTGGTGCTGCCCTCCGGTGAGCCGCGGGCGTTCGCGGTGCTCGCGATGACGGTGACGTTCCTCGCCTTCCAGCAGGGCGCGATTTCGCCGGTGACCTGGCTGATGCTGTCGGAGATCTTTCCGATGCGGATGCGCGGCTTCGGGATGGGGGCGGCGGCCGTGGTGCTGTGGCTGACCAACTTCGCGATCGGGCTGGTCTTCCCGTCCCTGGTCTCCGGGATCGGGATCTCCGCCACGTTCTTCCTGTTCGTGGCGGCGGGCGTGGTGTCCCTCCTCTTCGTGAAGCGGTACGTCCCCGAGACCAAGGGCCGCACGCTGGAAACCCTGGAGGCCGAGCTCCGGGCTCGCTTTTCCTGACCGTCCGTCGAGGTGGGGGTGCCCCGGCCGGGCGCAGGGTCACGAGCTCGTGAGGATCACGAGCTCCCGCGTCGCCCTGGTCATCGCCACATAATGGTCGACGGCGCCCTCGACGCCGTCGCCGAAGCCCTCCGGGTCGACCAGGACCACCAGGTCGAACTCCAGCCCCTTCGACAGCTCCGGGGTCAGCGACCGGACGCGGGCCGAGGCCGGCCGGAACGCCGGATCGCCGATCACGCAGGCGATCCCGTCGGCGTGCCCGGCCAGCCACGTGTCGAAGATGGACGTCAGCTCCGCGGCCGGCCCGCGGCGGACGGGGACGCCACCGCTGCGGATCGACGTCGGCACGTTGGCGTCCGGCAGCACCGCCCGGATGACCGGCTCGGCCTCCGCCATGATCTCCTCCGGGGTGCGGTAGTTGATGCTCAGGGAGGCCATCTCGACCCGGTCCAGCCCGACCCGCTCCATGCGTTCCCGCCACGACTCCGTGAACCCGTGCCGGGCCTGGGCACGGTCACCGACGATGGTGAAGCTCCTGGACGGGCAGCGTCGCAACAGCATCTGCCATTGCGCGTCGGTGAGTTCCTGCGCCTCGTCCACGACGATGTGCACGAACGGCCCGGCGAGCCGGTCCGGTTCGGCGGTGGGCAGGGCGCTGTCGTCCACCAGGGAGTTGCGCATGTCCTGCCCGTGCAGCATGACCAGCACGCCTTCGCCGTCGTCGTGGCTGTGGGCCTCCAGCAGGTTGTCGATGACGTCGGCCATGCCCTCCCGCTGGGCGGCGAGGGCGGCCTCCTGCCGGCGCCTGCGCCGTGCGGCGTCCGGGTCGCCGAGCCGATGGCGTGCCGCGTCCAGCAGCGGCAGGTCGGACACGGTCCAGGCGTGCGGCTGCGCGCGTTGCAGGGTGCGCACCTCGTCGCGGTCGAGCCAGGGGGCGCACATGCGCAGGTACGCGGGTACGGACCAGAGGTCCCCGACGAGGTCGGTCGCCTCCAGCAGCGGCCAGGCACGGTTGAACACGGTGAGCAGTTCCCGGTCCCGCGACAGTGCCTTGCGGAGCAGGTCCTCGGGGGCGTCGCCCTCGTGCTTGTCCACGAGGATCGTGAGCAGTTCCTCCCAGACCTGCTCGCGTGCCTCGTTGTGCGGTGTGCCGGGTTCGGCCGCGTCGAAGGCCGCCGCCCAGTCGTGGGCGCCCAGGCGGATGTCGGACCAGTGGGTCGTGACCGTCATCGCCTCTGTGGGCGGCTCCTCGTAGAACCGGACGGCCTTCTCGATCGCCCGCACCATGTCCGCGGACGCCTTCAGACGGGCCGCCTCCGGGTCGGTCTCGGCCACCGCGGTGGCTCCCTCGTCGACGAGGTCCGCCAGGATGCAGGTCTGCACGCCCTCCTCTCCGAGGCTGGGCAGGACGTCGGACACGTAGGACAGGTAGGGCCGGTGTGGGCCGACGAAGAGCACCCCGCCCCGGCGGTGCTGCCCGAGGCGCGGGTCGGAGTAGAGGAGGTAGGCGGAGCGGTGCAGGGCGACGACCGTCTTGCCGGTGCCCGGGCCGCCGTCGACGACGAGGGCGCCGCGGGAACCGGCGCGGATGATGGCGTCCTGGTCGGCCTGGATGGTGCCGAGCACGTCCCGCATGCGGGGCGAGCGGTTGGTGCCGAGGCTCGCGATGAGGGCGGACTGGTCGTCGAGCGCGGCGTGCCCCGCGAACGCGTCGGTGGTGAACACCTCGTCCCAGTAGTCGCTGACCCTGCCGTCGGTCCAGCGGTAGCGGCGACGGCTGGTCAGACCCATCGGGTTGCCGTGGGTGGCCCCGAAGAACGGTTCGGCGGCCGGGGAACGCCAGTCGACCAGCAGCCGGCGCCCCTCGCTGTCCGTGAGGCCGAGCCGTCCCACGTAGACGGGTTCGGAGCCGTCCGCGCCGGCCATGCGCCCGAGGCACAGGTCCAGTCCGAAGCGGCGCAGGGCGCGCAGGCGGGCGGTCAGCCGGTGGATCTCGGCGTCGCGGTCCATGGCCTGCCTGCCCTTGCCACCGGGGGCCCTGCGCTCGGCCTCCAGACGGTCGGACAGTTCCGCGACCGACCGTTCCAGGCAGTCGGCGATGGCGGCGAAGTGCCGCTCGTCCCCGGCGATCGACGCCGGGGCGGCCTTGTGCGCGAGGCGGCCGGGGAGATCGAAGGCGCTCGTTGTCGCAGGGGTCAATTCATGCTCCCGTTTCCGCAGGTCCTGGGCCTAGGCCGGATATCTTGCGGCAGACGGGGGGCCTTGCCGCAAGGCCCCCCGTGGGCTATAACTTGAGACAGGCGAGGAGAGCACTCCTTGCCTTTCTTGTTGTCCGCCCCCGGTGCCCACCGGCCGCTTTCGTGTGGCACGCTCGTCGTCCCGGCAGCGTGGAGAGGCGGCGGCATGCGCATAGGACTGCTCGGCACCGGACCCTGGGCCCGGATGGCTCACGCCCCCGCGTTGAGCGGGCACGAGGAGCTGGACTTCACGGGTGTGTGGGGCCGTCGCCCCGAGGCCGCGAAGGAACTGGCCGAGCGGCACGGCGTCCGTGCCTACGACGATGCCGATGAACTGTTCGCCGACGTGGACGCGGTGGCCGTCGCGCTGCCGCCGCAGGTGCAGGCCGCACTCGCCGCGCGGGCTGCGCGGGCCGGGTGCCATCTGCTGCTCGACAAGCCGCTCGCGCCGACGGTGGAGCAGGGACGAGCCGTGGTCGAGGCGGCCCGGGAGGCCGGTGTCGCCTCGGTCGTGTTCTTCACGACCCGTTTCCAGCCCGAGCCGGCGACGTGGATCGCCGAACAGGCCGCGGTACCCGGCTGGTTCACGGCCCGGGCCGAGTGGCTCGGGGCGGTGTTCACCAGCGAGAGCCCCTTCGCGACGCCGTGGCGGCGGGAGAAGGGCGCCCTGTGGGACGTCGGCCCGCACGCCCTGTCCGTCCTGCTGCCGGTCCTCGGCGACGTGCGGCGCGTGACCGCGGCGGCGTACGGCCCCGGCGACACGGCGCACGTCGTCCTCGACCACACGAGTGGGGCGTCGAGCACCCTCACCCTGAGCCTGACGGCGCCGTCCGCCGCGGCCGGTGCCGCCGTGGAGCTGCGCGGGGAAGCCGGGGTCGCGGCGCTGCCGGACGGCTCCGACGGAGCGGTGCCCGCGCTGATGCGGGCCGCGGACGCACTGCTCGACGCCGCCCGGACCGGTCGCCCGCACGCCTGCGACGCGGCGTTCGGCCTGCGGGTGACGGAAATCCTCACGGCCGCCCAGGAGTTGCTGACCCCGTGAGCACCCTGCTGACCCCTGAGCGCGGGAGCGGCCCCGCTTCCTACGCCGGTTCGAAGTTGAGCCGCTCCTTCACCACCGGGTAGCCGGCCTTGGCGAAGTTCGCCGCCATGGGGAAGTTGCCCTGATCCGTGGCGGCGGCGACGAACTCCGCCCCCTGCTCGACCAGGACGTGCGTGCACTCGGCCAGGAGGTCGTAGGCGTAGCCGTGGCCGCGGTGCTCCGGAAGGACGCCGATGAAGCCGACGCAGGGGCCCGTCGGGTTGTGGGCCGGGATGTGGATGCCGGCCGGGTCGCCCTGCGGCGTGTACGCCACCTGCCACCACTCACGCGGTGACGGGCACCAGTGGAAGAAGTCGAGTTCCTCCTGGGCCGCCCGGTCGAGCCCGCCCTGCTCGATGGCCTTGAGCGCGTGCGCGTCCAGGGTGACGGAGTGGATGCGGCGCAGGGCGTCGAAGAACACGGCGTCGTCGGGTTCGGCGCGGAAGTCCAGGCGCCCGGGCCGCTCGGGCAGGCCGCGGTCGGGGGTCCAGCGGTACAGGAGGCGTTCGACCAGGAGGTCGTAGCCGGCGGTCCGGGCGGCTGTGAAGCGGGTCTCGGCGGCGGCGCGCAGGGCCGGATCGTCACGCCAGCCGGCGGGCACGTTCAGTTCCAGTCCGACCTGCCAGGGGGCGGAACGCAGGAGTTCGGCGCCCGCCTCCTCCTCGCCCTCGGCCACGTCGAACCAGTTGAGGTTGACGGGCTCGCTGTCGTCGGGGCCGCCCCACCAGGCGCCGCGGGCGACGACGCGACCCTCGCGCAGGGCCACGCGCTTCCAGTCGGGGCGGTGCCTGGTCAGCCGGTGGCCCTCACGGGCGCCCAGCGGGTCGGGCAGGGTGTCGAAGAGTTCGGCGTCGCTCGTGCCGAGCGCGCGGATGACCACGTCGGTCATGGGGTGTCCTCCAGGACGCAAACTGCTCGGAGCGCTCCCGGTCGGTCAGTCGCAGCACGCCGGGACAACGGGGAGGGAGCGCGGGAACGGTGTGAACTGCACGGCTCTGCCCTCCTTCGCCGGTCTCGGGGCGTGGCACGGCACACGCTAGGGGATCTTCGGGCGGGAGGTCCATCGATTTCCGGCACGGTTCACCAGCCCCCTCGAAAGGGCGGCCGGTCGAGTCCCGTCACCCCGCGTGGGTGGCTCCCCCCGGCGCCCCACGTCGGTGCGGGCCCGGGTGCGGCGGCCGGCCGGCCGTAGCAGCGTGGTGGTGTGAGCAGTGTGCGCGGCCTCCCGGCGCGCCGGGATTCGGACCGGCGTGGCTGGCTGCGCGGCGCACCTCCGCCCGGCTGGGCCCGGGTGCTGCCGTCGGCGCTGCTGGCGGGGGTCTGCCTGGCGGAGCTGGTCGCCCCGGAGCCGCTCGACATCGGTTTCCTGCTGGGGGCCATCCCGCCGCTGGCCGTGCTGGCGCACGGTCCGGTGGCGACGGCGTTGCTCGGCGGGCTGGTGGTGGTCGTACTGACCGTGCCCGTCTTCAACCTCAACGATCCCGGCAGTACCGACCTGCTGACCGTGTGTTTCGTCTCGGTGCTGAGCGTGCTGCTGTCGTACGTCCGCTCCCGGCGGGACGCGCAGCTGGTCACCGAGCGGGCCGTCGCCGAGGTCGCGCAGCGGGCCGTGGTACCGCTGCTGCCGGACCGGGTCGGGCCGGTGCGGTGCGCGGGGCTGTACCGGGCCGCGCAGCGCGGGACGCTGGTCGGCGGTGACTTCTTCGACGTACGGGCGGGTCCCTACGGCGTGCGGGCGGTCATGGGGGATGTGCAGGGGCACGGGTTGTCGGCCGTGGCCACGGTCGCGTCGCTGCTGGGCGCGTTCCGGGAGGCGGTGCTGGACCAGCCGGACCCGGAGGCGGTGGCGGCCCGGCTCGACCGGAGGCTGGCGGTGGACTCCGCGGGCGACCCGCACGCCGAGCTGTTCGCGACGGCGGTGCTGCTCGACTTCTCCGCCGACGCCCGGGTGGTGCGGATCGTGGCGTGCGGGCAGGCCGGACCCCTGCTGCTGCGGGACGGCCGGGCCCTCGAGCTGGACGTCGAGCCGTGTACACCGCTGGGTCTCGGCCTCGCCGAGGCGGTCCCGCCCCGGGTCGTCTCGGTGCCTTTGAGGGCCGGTGACCGGCTCTTCCTCGCCTCCGACGGGGTGACCGAGGCCAGGGACACGCACGGAGTCTTCTACCCGCTGGCCGAGCGGCTGCCGGGCCTCGCCGCCGAGGATCCGGTCGTGCTGGCGGAGCGGGTCTGGACCGACCTCGTCCGGCACTGCCCGGACGTGCAGGACGACGTCACGATGCTGGTGCTCGCGCCGCGTCAGCGGGACGGGGCGGGCGGGGCCTGACACCAGTGGCCGGTGGTGGCCCGTGCTGCCTCGCGGGCCGCCACCGGCGGGGACGTCACGACCGGTACGTCAGTCCTTGATCGTGCACTTGTTGCCGATCGCCGGGTTGAACGCCCCGATCACGTTGACCGAGTTGCCGCAGATGTCGGCGTTGATGCCGATCGGGATCTGGACGACGTTGCCGGAGAGAACGCCGGGGCTGGAAAAGCTCCCTGTCAGTCGCAGGGACACGTGATTCCACCGTCACCCGGAGGAAGACCCCGCGACATCCATGGTCGTCCGAACGGGGTGCCCGGACCGGGACCGCGCTCTCCGGATGCACGCCTCGCTCGCGCGGGGAATGGTGATATCGGACCGGTTTTTCAGCACCGGGGCCGCCCCAGCGATCCGGACCCTAGGAGCAGAGAACATGTCGACGCCAGAGCCTGCCGCATCCCAGCCGCCCGAGGACCGCGCCACCCCGGACCGCCTGCTCCACGCCCGCACCGGCACCGATGTGTCGCCGGAGGACCTCGTCCTCGCCTCGGGCAAGGACCTCAACCCGCACACGCTCGAGTGGGCCAAGCGCAAGCTGGCGGCGGAGGGACCTGCCGCCCTGGAGAAGCTGCTGCCCTAGCCGTCGGGCCGTCCTCCCGCCGGCACCCTCGGCACGCAGAGGGCCACCGGGCCCACGGCGCTGAGCGCCGTGGGCCCGGTGGCCTCGCGTGTGCCGGCGCGACCGCACGCCGGTGGACGGGTCACACGCCGCCGTCGTCCTCGGGCAGTGCGCTGTCGTCCTCCACCACGTGCACGGCGGCCTCCTCCGCGCCGGCCGCCCCGCCGTCGATGCCGACGTCGGAGGCGACGGTCTCCTTCGTGGTGTCGGCGTGGGCGCCCTCGTCGGGGGCGACGAGGCGGCCGGCGCGGGCGGTTCCCGCCTCGGGGTCCACCGGTTCGCCGTCACTGTCGGGGGTGTCACCCACGCCGTCCCCGGTGGGCTCGGCGGACACGTCGGGCACCTCCTGGGCCAGCCGTTCGTCGAGGCTCTCGCCCTCGTGCTGTTCGGCGGCGGTGGTGCCGCGCTTGGTGACGCCCAAGGGCTTTTCCGGCGGGGAGTAGCCCTCGTCGAGCATGTCGTCGTACGTCCGTTCGTCGACGGCGTCCTGCAGGTCCAGTGGCGCGGCGTCCTCCTGCTCCTCGTTGGTACCGGTGGGCTGGTACGCGTCGTCCGCCATCGGTTCGGGGCGCATCGGTTCCGTGCCCATCACTCCTGCCTTTCCGGCCGCTGCTCGGCTCGTTCGTCTCGCCTGTCCGTTCCGCGTTTCCCGTTACGCGGGCTCTAACCTCGGCGGACGCCGCCCGGCGCCGGGAGGGCGCCCGAACGTCGCTGGGGCCAACGGGAGGTTAAAACCCCGTGAGGCACCGGACATTACCCACCGGTCAATCTTGAAAGCTCAATCAGTAGGACTATCATCACTCGCACACACGGTGTGACCGGCTGTCGACGCGGCGGCAGCACGGTATCCGCCACCCCTTCTCACGCCACCAGGGCCGAGGCCACCCTTTCCTCCGTCCGGCGGCGAGCTCCACCCCCACCCCCCAACGCCGCCGGGACGGCCTGCCCGCCTCCGGTCGCGCACAAGTGAAAGCAGCGCATCCATGAGCTACAGCAGGGGCAGAGGGCTGCAGGCCAACGTCCTCAGCACGTTCGACACCGTGGTGATGGCGGTCGCGGGCAGCGCCCCGGCGTATTCGCTGGCGGCGACCACCGCCGTGCTGGTCGGCGCGGTGGGCCTGGCGAGTCCGGCCGCCCTGCTGTACTGCGCGATACCCATGCTGGGCATCGCGCTGGCGTTCAGCTACCTCGGCCGGATCGACGTCAACGCGGGTGCCAGTTACTCGTGGGTGGGGCGCACGCTCCACCCCTTCCTCGGCTTCATCAGCGGCTGGGCACTGGTGATCTCGGCGACGATCTTCATGGTGGCCGGGTCGCTGCCCGCCGGTTCGATGACGCTGGCGCTCTTCGACGAGGGTCTCGCGGACAACACCGCGCTGTCCACGGTGGTCGGCGCGGCCTGGTTCCTCGTCATGCTGGGCGTGGTGCTCGGCGGCGCCCGGCTCACGGTGCGCGCCCAGCTGATCATGTCCGGCGTCGAACTGGCCGTCCTGGCGCTGTTCGCGGTGCTCGCCTTCTTCCACACCGGCAACGCCCGCGCCTTCGACTGGTCATGGCTCGGCTTCTCGCACTTCGACGGCATGGCCGGTTTCGCCTCGGGCGCGCTCATCGCAGCGTTCTACTACTGGGGCTGGGACGTCACCAGCAACCTCAGCGAGGAGACCCGCAACAGCCGCCGCACGACGGGCCTCGCGGGTCTGATCGGGGTGGGCATCGTGTTCCTGCTGTTCGAGGTGTTCACCATCGCGGTGAACGTGATCCTCACCTCGAAGCAGATCGAGGAGAACGACGCGAACGTACTGGCGGTGCTCGGCGAGGAGATCTGGCCGGGCTGGGGCGGCAAGCTGCTCATCGTGGCCGTGATGCTGTCCACCATCGCCACCCTGGAGACGACGCTGATCCAGGTGACGCGCTCGCTGTTCGCGATGGGCCGGGACCGTACGATGCCGTCGGCGCTGGGCCGGGTGCACCGCCGGTGGAACACGCCCTGGGTGGCGATCGTGGTGGTCGGGGCGGTGGCGCTGGTGATGTTCATCGCCTCCAACGCCCTGGGTTCGGTGGGCGACATCCTCTCCGACGCCATCTCGGCGATCGGCCTGCAGATCGCCGTCTACTACGGTCTCGCGGGACTCGCGGTGGTCGTCGCGTACCGGAAGATGCTGCTCAAGTCCCCGGCCAACTTCCTCTTCGGCGGCCTGTGGCCGCTGTGCGGCGCCCTGTTCATGTTCTGGGTGTTCGTGGAGTCGCTGGGCGAGCTGAGCAGCGCCGCGATCTCGATCGGCATCGGCGGGCTCGCGGTCGGGCTCGTCCCGATGCTCTGGTACTGGAGGCAGGGCAGCGACTACTACCGGCCCGCGAAGCTGGACGCCTCCCGCGCGGTCGAGACGGACTACGTCCCCGACGAACAGGACGCGCACGCCCGGGTCCACGAGGGTCTGTCCACCGACTTCTGAGGGGGCCCCCGATGGCACGCGGTCTCAGACGCGGTTTCACCCCTGACTTCGACCCCGACTGCGGGGACACCGACCTCACCTCCGCCCGCCAGGACGTCGTGATCGGCCGCTGGCAGGGGCTGCGGGACCTGCTGGCCGCCACCGGCCGCGACTGGATGGCCCGGGGGCACCGGATCCGGCAGCTCGCGCAGGTGTGCGCGGGCAGTTCGACGGTGGAGTCCTGGCTCTCGGCCGACGCCCACAGCGCCGACGCGCTGGTGCTGCGGGCGGCGACGGAGACCGCCCGCACCTTCAACGTGGCCATCGCGGCGGGGCGGGGCGTTCCGATCGACCAGCACCGCGTGGACGCGGCGGTGCTGGCCTGCCTGACGGCGGCGGAGGCGCACCCGGAGGACCCGACGCCGTGGGTGTCGCTGATCTCGGTGGCGCGCCTGTACCCGCAAGGCGTGCGACGACAGGAACTGGGGCGCTGGTGGGACGAGTTGCACGGCCGGGATCCCTACAGCGTCGAGGGGCACCTTCAGGTGCTGCACTACTACTCGGCGCGCTGGCACGGCACGCACGGCCTGATGTACGACTTCGCCCGGGACGCGGCCGGAGTGGCGCCGCCCGGCTGTCCGCTGCCGGTGCTGGTGCAGTACGCCCGGGTCGAGGAGTACCGCTTCGCCCTGGACGCGGCGCAGGGCAGGCACTCCGCCGTCGGCCTCTCACAGCACTGGAGCCACGACGGCGCGACGAGCGACCTGCGGCGGACCTGGCAGCGCTGGGTCATGGGCCGCAGGCAGAGCGGGATCGCGCCCGGCGAACTGCGCGACTTCAACTACCTGGCCCACGCGGCCTGCTCCGCCGGCGCCACGGACATCGCGGGCGTCCTGCTGGGCATGCTGGGACCCCGCGCGACGCGCACGCCGTGGTCGTACACGGGTGATGCCGAGAAACAGATCACCAAGTGGCGCAAGGAGCTGCGGCTGGGGGCGTGAGCGGCCGGCTGTAGTCTCCCCGCCGGGAGGGTGTGATGGCTGAAGACGGCTGGTACGAGGACGGCGACATGGCCCGGGAGGCCGACCGCGCGAAACGGACCGCCTGGGCCGGGGTGGCCGTGGTGACGGGACTGTTCGTCGCTGTCGTGGTCATGGCCGCCGCCCTGGTCCTCGCAGTGGTCCTCGCAGGGGCCCTCGCGTTCGCCTGGGCCATAGCGGTCATGGACTGACGCCGCGCCCCGGCCCGGCCAGGTCCCCCGACCACTTCTCCTCGATGCGTCCGACCCGCCACACCACCAACGCCAGCACCCAGGTGGCGAAGAACAAGGCGACGACGACGTAGCCCAGGACGTTGAGGTCGAGCCCGGAGATCCGGTCCCAGAAGGGGCCGTGCAGGCCGAGTCGTCCGGCGAGGAGGCCGAGGAGTTCGACCGTGCCGATGAGGAGGGCCACGGCGACGGACAGGCCGGTGATGGTGAGGTTGTAGTAGACCTTGCGGACCGGCTTGGAGAAGGCCCAGCCGTAGGCGAAGTTCATGAACGAGCCGTCGATGGTGTCGAGGAGGCACATCCCCGCGGCGAACAGGACGGGCAGGCACAGGATCGCGTACCAGGGCAGTCCGGAGGCGGCGCCGGAGCCGGCCAGGACGAGCAGGGCGATCTCGGTGGCGGTGTCGAAGCCGAGGCCGAACAGCAGGCCCAGCGGGTACATGTGCCAGGGCTTGGAGACCGACTTCATGACGCGTCCCAGCAGGCGGTTCATGAACCCGCGGTTGTTCAGCTGCTCCTCCAGGGCAGCCTCGTCGTAGCGGCCCGAGCGCATGGCGCGGAACACTTTCCAGATGCCGGCCAGGACGACGAGGTTGACCGCCGCGATGAGGTAGAGGAACGTGCCGGAGACGGTCGTGCCGATCAGGCCGGTGACGTCGTGCAGGGCGGAGCCGTCGTCACGGACCGGCCCGGCGACGGTCTTCACACCGAGGGTGAGCAGGAAGGCCAGGGCGAAGACGACGCTGGAGTGGCCGAGTGAGAACCAGAAGCCCACGGACAGCGGCCGCTGCCCCTCCCCCATCAGCTTGCGGGTGGTGTTGTCGATGGCGGCGATGTGGTCGGCGTCGAAGGCGTGCCGCATGCCGAGCGTGTAGGCGGTGACGCCGACGCCGATGCCGAAGGTCTGCGATCCGATGGCGTGGTGCTCCGGGGCGACGACCGCGACGAGGGTGAACCAGCCGATCACGTGCAGGGCCAGGACGAAGGCCGCCATCCCCCCGACCCTGGTCCACTCCCGCCGCGTCATGGAGGTGCGGACGCGGTGCCAGGCCGTGCGCTGGGCGGGGGCCGGGGCGGGGAGGGGCGGAGTGGACTCAGGGGCGGCCGCCATCGGGGGGAAGGTCTTTCTGTCGGACGGACGGCTGCGGTGAACAGCCTCGTGCCATCCTGCGGTACCTGCAAGTCATGTGCAGTAAAGCCCGTGGCAGGTCTTGCCCATGGAACCGAAAACTCCGCCGGGCCGGCGGTCGGGCAGTCGCCTCGGCCGGCCGTTCGAAGCCGTCCTCGGTGATGACCGAAACGATCGGGTGGATGCGGCGGGTGAGGTCGGGACCGCCGGTCGCGGAGTCGTCGTCCGTTCGGGGTGCGCCTTCTCCCGGTCGCGCTGGGCGATCGGATCTGCCGTCGTCGCCCGCCGGTCGCCGGCGATGAGCACGCCGTCCCGGTGGGTGAGGGCCGGCACGGTCGTGCCGTGCGTGGCGCCCTCGATCGGAGCGGTCAGCGGGCCGGTGCCACGCGGACGTCCAGGTCCGAGATCCGATGGACGGGCCAGGACCGCGCGTAGCGGGGTGGCGTGGCGCCGGCCGGTGCCAGGTGGGCGACCGGGCGACGCTCCGCGGTGCGCAGGATGTCCGCCGCGGTGGTGTTCTCGTTGTTTCCGGACGTCGCCCCCGAGGAGCAGCCGGTGTAGTAGCCGATCGGGATGGCCTCGTGGCCGGTGAGCAGACAGGGGGCGCTGACACCGAGCCGGTGCAGGGCGTCGGCGGTGCGGCCCCAGTCACGGCGGTTCTCGGTGTTGCGGGACACGGCACCGTCCAGCACGGCGAGCTGCGCCGCGAGATGCCCGGCCAGGGCGAGCGCGACGAGCGGGGCGATCACCGGACGCCGCGCTCCGCCCCGGGTTCTGACCAGGTGCCACAGGGCGTCGGCGACCGGGATCGCGAGCAGCGCGTAGGCGGGCTGGAGGAAGCGGGGCGCCGCGTAGCCGATCATGAAGAGGTACGGCAGCGCGGCCGTGGCCGCACAGGCCAGCGGGACGAGAGTCCGCTCCAGACGCCGGGCCCGGGCCGCGACGGCCAGTCCGAGACCGGCCAGGACCGGCAGGGCGAACCACCAGACGGTGACCAGGGGGTTGGGCATCGGCCCGGCGCACGGCCTGCACAGGGCCCGTCCGCCCAGGCTGCGCAGCTGGTCGTCGACGGCGATCTGCCAGCCCAGTCCGCCCTGGATCCGGGAGGCCTCCGCCAGCCGCTCGCCCAGCCCGCCGTAACTCGCGTACGCCTCGATCACCCAGGGCACGGCGCCCGCCGCGAGACCCGCCACGAGCACGAGGAGGAGTCGCCGTCGGCGGCGCACCAGGGCGAGGACGAGCAGCGGCACGGCCACATAGGCCGCGTCGGTGGGACGCATCCACGCCATGAGGGCGGCCCCGGCCGCGAGACCCCACGGGACCACGGGGGCGGAAGGCTCCTCCCGGGACCGCAGGAAGCAGCCGACGCAGATCAGGGCACCGATCGCGACCCAGTAGTTGGGCATGGCCTGCGGGCCGTAGAAGAGCGTCATCCACAGCGAGGCGAAGAGGGCACCGCCTACGACCAGGACGCGGGTCGGGAACAGACCCCGCCAGGCACGCAGGGCCAGGTAGAGGGCGAGGCCGGACAGCAGGGCCAGATAGACGCGCAGCAGCGGGACGGACGACGACCAGGACGCGACGGGCGCGACCAGCAGCGAGACGCCCCGGGAGCGGGGGGCGCTGAAGAAGGCCGCGGGGTGGTGGGAGGTGATCTGGCTGACGTAGACGATCTCGTCCCAGCCGAGGCCCAGGACGGGCCGGACGAGGACGAGCTGTGCGAGGACGAAAACGGCGGCCAGGACGGCGAGCGGCCGGTTGCCGCGTGTGCCGAAGGCGCCGCGTGGCCCGGCCGCCTGTTCGCGCCTTCCCCTGCGGACGAGGATGGCGTTCGCGCCATCAGGCATGTTCCGCCCCTTACCCCGATGATCGGAAAACACGATCAAGCTAACCCGCGGGGCGGGGAGGTGCAGGGCGGAACTCGGCCAAGTGCCTGACCCGTGGCGCGGGTCAGCGGGCGTGCGGGGCCCGGTGCGGGGGCTGGCTCGGGGCAGGGCGGTGGGTCAGCTCGGGGATCGGCCGGGAGACGGGGGCGTCCTCGCTCACCGTGAGCTCGGTGCCGTGGTGCCGGATGGTCAGGGGCATGCCGGAGTTCAGGGTGTAGGTGGCCTGGTCGGCGGTCAGCTCGACGCGCAGGCACCGGTCGAGGAAGCCCACTGTGAAGGCGAGCCGGCTGTACCGCTCGGGCAGGCGGGGCGCGAACCGCAGGGCGCCGTCGCTGCACCGCATGCCGCCGAACCCGGCGACCAGCGCCATCCAGGTGCCGGCCAGCGAGGCGATGTGCAGCCCGTCGCGGGTGTTGTGCTCCAGGTCGCCGAGGTCCATGAGCGCCGCTTCGGCCGTGTAGTCGGCGGCCAGGTCGAGGTGGCCGGAGCGGGCCGCCATGACGGCCTGGACGCAGGCGGACAGGGAGGAGTCGCGGACGGTCAGCGGCTCGTAGTAGACGAAGTTGCGGGCGATCTGCTCCTCGTCGAAGTACTCCTCGAAGAAGGCGCCGCAGGTGTACATCGCCAGCACCAGGTCCGCCTGCTTGATGACCTGCTTGCGGTACAGGTCGAAGTAGGGGAAGTGCAGCATCAGGGGGTACTGGTCGGCACCGGTGCGGTCGAAGTCCCAGCGCTGGTAGCGGGTGAAGCCTGAGTGCTGCTCGTGCACGCCGAGTTCGTCGTTGTAGGGGACGTTCATGGCCTCGGCGGCGTCCCGCCAGGCGGCCCGCTCCTCCTCGTCGGCGCCGAGCCGCGCTGCCTCGTCGGGATGGCGCTTGCACACGTCGGCGGCGGCCAGCAGGTTCGCCCGGGCCATGAGGTTGGTGTACGTGTTGTCGTCGGCGATGGCGCTGTACTCGTCCGGTCCGGTGACGCCGTCGATGTGGAAGACGCCCCGGTCGTCGTGGTGACCGAGGGAGCGCCACAGGCGGGCGGTCTCCACCAGCAGCTCCACGCCGACCTCGCGTTCGAACGTCTCGTCGCCGGTGACGGCCACGTACCGCACGACGGCGTCGGCGATGTCGGCGCCCACGTGGAAGGCCGCCGTGCCGGCCGGCCAGTACGCGGAGCCCTCCGAGCCCTCGATGGTGCGCCAGGGGAACGCGGCGCCGCGCAGGCCGAGTTGGGTGGCGCGTTCCCGGGCGGCGGGCAAGGTGTCGAGGCGCCAGCGCAGGGCCTCGGCGGCGGACTTCGGCGCGGTGTAGGTCAGCAGCGGCAGCACGAACGCCTCGGTGTCCCAGAAGGCGTGGCCGTCGTAGCCGGAGCCGGTGAGTCCCTTGGCGGGGATGGCGCGCTGTTCGGCGCGGGCACCCGCCTGGAGGACGTGGAACAGGGCGAAGCGGACGGCCTGCTGGATCTCCTCGTCGCCGTCGATCTCGACGTCGGCGCGCGCCCAGAAGTCGTCGAGGTAGGCCTTCTGGTCCTGGAGGAGTCCCTGCCAGCCGCTGTGAGCGGCCGCGGCGAGGGCTGCCTCGACCTGGTCGCTCATCGCGGGCCTGGAGCGGACGCCGGACCAGCCGTGCGCGACCAGCTTCTCCACGCGCAGCCGCTCCCCCGGCTCCAGGACGGAGGTGACGGTCAGCCGGGCCACGTCCACGTTGCTCTCGCTGCTCGTGGTGGTCCGCTCGGGCCCGGTGACGGTGTGGTCGGCGGCCACCGCGACCCTCAGTCCGCTGTGGCGGGTGCGGTGGACCAGCCGCAGCCTGCTGCCCTCGGCGAGGTCCTCCTCCGGCTCCAGCGGCGACTTCAGCGCCTTGGCGGCACGCGGGTCGCCGTCCGGTTCGGGCAGGCTCTCGTTGGCGACGAGTTCCGACTGGACGACCACGCGGGTCCGGCTGTCGACGGGCTCCACCTCGTACGCCACGGCGGCTATCGCGCGTTGGGTGAGGGACACCAGGCGGGTGGAGCGCACCCGGACGGTGGAGCCGGCCGGTGAGGTCCATTCGCAGACCCGCTCCAGCACGCCCCGCCGCAGGTCGAGGGTCCGCTCGTGGGTGACGAGCCGCCCGTAGCGCAGGTCGAACGGCTCGTCGTCGACCAGGAGCCGCAGCACCTTGCCGTTGGTGACGTTGATGGAGGTCTGGCCCGACTCGGGGTAGCCGTAGCCGGCCTCGGCGTACGGCAACGGGTGCAGTTCGTGGACGCCGTTGAGGTACGAGCCGGGCAGGCCGTGGGGTTCGCCCTCGTCGAGGTTGCCCCGCCAGCCGACGTGACCGTTGGACAGGGCGAAGACGGACTCGCTCTGTGCCAGGACGTCGAGGTTGAGCTCCGTCTCGCGTACCGTCCAGGGCTCGACGTTGTACGCCCGCTGTGCGATCACTGCGTGTCCCCCAGTTCGGCGAGGTCCTGCACCACGATGTCGGCGCCGTGCCGGTACAGCGCGTCGGTCTGGCCGACCCGGTCGACTCCGACGACGTATCCGAAGCGTCCCGAGCGGCCCGCGTCCATGCCGGCCAGGGCGTCCTCGAAGACGGCCGCTTCGGAGGGCTGCACGCCGAGGTCCTCGGCGGCGGCCAGGAACGTGTCGGGGTGCGGCTTGCCGGGCAGCTTGCGCTCGGCGGCGACGACGCCGTCGATGCGCACGTCGAAGAAGTGCTCGGCGCCGATCGAGCGGAGCACGTCACGGCAGTTGGCGCTGGAGGAGACGATCGCGGTGCTGAGTCCGTGGGCGCGGACGGCCTCCAGATAGCGCAGGGTGCCGTCGTAGGCCTCGACGCCGTCGGTGCGGATCTTCTCGAGGACCAGCTCGTTCTTGCGGTTTCCGAGGCCGTGCACGGTTTCGGCGCCCGGTGGGTCGTCGGGGTCGCCGTCGGGCAGGTCGATGCCGCGGGAGGCGAGGAAGGTGCGCACCCCGTCGGCGCGTGGTCGCCCGTCGACGTACTCGTCGTAGTCCGCCGCCTCGAACGGCCGGAAGTCCGCGCCGTCGCGCTCGCGCAGGAAAGCGTCGAACATCTCCTTCCAGGCGGCCGCGTGCACGACGGCCGTCTTGGTGACGACGCCGTCGAGGTCGAACAGACAGGCGTGGATGCTTTCGGGAAGACCGAGCTGCGTCATACAGGACCGGTTCCCCCCGCGGAGATGTTCCAGTGAGTGGCGCACGCCACACGCCGGGGGCGCGAGCGGGGCTGAGCCCTCGGCGCCCGAGCCGTGCTCCGGTCCCGGCCCCCGCTCCGGGGGTGACACACTTTCCTCCGTGCCGCTCACCTTCGACGACCTCGTCCACCGCTCCCGTGCCCTCCCCCGGGGTGGCCGGCGCGCACTCCTCGGCATCACGGGCAGCCCCGGCGCGGGCAAGTCGACGCTGGCCGAGCACTTGGTGCGGGAGTTGAACGGCACCGGTGAGCCCTGGGTGGCGCACGTACCCATGGACGGCTTCCACCTCGCCGACGCGGAACTGGAGCGCCTGGGCCGCCGGGACCGCAAGGGGGCGCCCGACACGTTCGACGCGGCCGGATACGCGGCCCTGTTGCGGCGGCTGCGCGACGAGCCCGATGACGACGTCGTCTACGCGCCCGGCTTCGAACGCGTCCTGGAACAGCCGATCGCGGGCGCTGTCCCGGTCCCCCCGTCGGCGCGGCTGGTCGTCACCGAGGGCAACTACCTCCTCCTGACCACCGGTTCCTGGCCCCGCGTCCGCCCCCTCCTCGACGAGGTGTGGTTCTGCGAGCTGCCCGAGCGGGAGCGCGTCCGCCGGCTGGTGACCCGCCACGAGCGGTTCGGCAAGACCCATGAGGAGGCGGTGGCCTGGGTGGCACGCTCGGACGAGCGCAACGCCGAGCTGGTCGCGGCGACCCGGGGGCGGGCGGATCTGGTGGTGCCGGAGTCGGCGCTGCCAGGTGCGCAGGCCTGAACGCGCTTCAGGCGTCCGGGCCGGCAGCAGCGCCGACGGACACGACGGCGGCGGGCGACATCGCGCCGGCATCACGGACGTGACGCGTCCCGGCAGGCGTTTCCAGGCGCTCGGCGATGGAGCATGATCAGGTGCGCGGTCGTGGGAGTCACCCTGGGGGTGCGGTCCGCCGGCGGGCGCGCAGTGCGACGGTCAGGGTGTGCGGGCCGAGTCCACCGATGTAGACACGGTTCCCGGTCGTCGCGTCGGTGCCGCCCACCACGGTGTAGTCCTGCCCCGGGTCGTACCGCAGTACCTCGGCCCGGTCCGGCCCGGCCAGCGGCTCGCCTGCCTCGACGTCGGCCTCGATCCGGATCTCGTCGGCACCGGCCCGGTAGGTCATCGCCCCGGTCGTCAGGCACCAGCGGCCGTCGCCGATCGGTTCGGCGCCCTCCATCACGCCGCCCGGCCGGAAGGTCAGCTCGATGGCCCAGGGCACCCGTGGTCCGCTGATGTCGATCCGCAGATCGGCACCGTCCTCCCGCAGGTCGACCTCGACGCGGGTCGTGTGGGACACCTCGTCCCGGGGCCGGTCGGGGAAGGCCATCGCGGCCGAGAAGCGTCCCTCGTCCGCCATGCGGTAGGCGCCGTCGTCCCGGCGCAGGTCCGTCGGCAGCGGCCGGTAGTAGGCGGCCGTGAGGGTTTCTGTGAGCCGGTACCGGTGGTCGGCGGGCCGTTGCATGCCGGCGGCGCGGAACGGGCCCAGGTCGAAGAAACCCCGCGAGAGGCGGACCGAGTCCAGGACCGCGTCCCCGGCGAACAGGCGCAGGAAGGTGGGGTTGCAGGCGAGTCCCGAGCGGATACGCCGGTGCTCCGGCACGTCGGAGCCGCCGTACACCACCGTGTGCGCGGTGGCCGAGGCGCGTGCGGCGAGGCGCGCGGTGGTGAGGTACCGCTCACGCGGAAGGGTCTCCGCGGCCGGTGCCGGCAGGACGCGGCACAGGTCCGGGATGAGGAGGGTTTCGGCGAGCAGGTCGGGGTCGTCGATGCCCCCGGCCGCCGCCAGCGTCGCCGCCCGGCTGAAGTCGCCGCGGCCGGTGCGGATCGCGAGCAGCCGGTAGTGCGGCAGGTAGGGCGCCAGCGGGAACGGGTGGTTCTGGTCCTGGCGGCGCGAGTGGACGGTCTCCACCGTGCCGTCCGGCCTGATGAGGTCCAGGGTGGTGGTGAGGTTGCGTTCGACGGCGTCCAGCAGGTCGGCGCGGCCGAGGACACCGGCCAGCAGCAGCAGCGAGGGATTGGAGACGTGGGCCGCGTAGTTGGCGCTGCGTTCCGAGTACAGGCCCTCCGCGTCGATGTCGACGCCCTCGGAGAGCCACTCCTCGATGCGGTCGAGGAGTCGGTCGTCGGGGAACGACCGGTGCAGCCGGGCCAGCGCCGCGCACAGCTCCCAGCGGTGGTTCGGGGTGTGCACCCCACCGGTCAGGAGGCTGCGGGTGGCGGCGCCGGCGATCTCGGCGAGCGCGGCCGTGACGTCACGCAGTTCCGGGCCCCCGCCGGCGGCGAGGACGTGCGCGTCGCACACGTCGTTGACGGTGAACGCGGAGTCCGGCGGCGACTGCACGTTGTCGCCGCCGGCGAAGAGGCCGGTGGCCGTCTGCGCGGCCTGCAGGGCTCTGAGGTGGGTCGTCGCGGCGGCGATGGCCTGTCCGCTGCCGTGCAGTGCCGAATCCGGGGACCGGTACGCCGCGACCAGGGTCTTCACCCGGCGTGCCAGAGCGCGGTGGGCCACGCCGGCGGGCTCCTCGTCGGGGGCGGCCGCCAGCGGGGCGGCCGTCCGGTCGGCGGCGGCCGCCGCCGCGCGGACGAATGCGTGGTCGAGCGGGGTGGGCAAGATCAGTCCTTCAGTCCGGCGTTGATGTCGGCGCCCATGACGTAGCGCTGGAAGACCAGGAAGACGACGATCAGGGGGATCATCGAGATGACCGATGCGCCGAGCAGGACCGACCAGTTGATGTTCTGGGCCCCGACGATGCTCTGGATGCCGATCTGAACGGTGAACTTGTTGGGGTCGTTGAGCATCAGGAGCGGCCAGATGTAGTCGTTCCACCGCCACTGGAACGACAGGATGGCGAGGGTCAGCATGATGGGCCGGGAGAGCGGCACCATGATCCGCACGAAGATCGAGAGTTCGCGGGCGCCGTCGATGCGTGCGGCCTCCACGAGTTCGTCGGGAACCGTCAGGAAGAACTGGCGGAACATGAAGCATCCGGTCGCCGTGAGCACGGCCGGGAGGATGATGCCGGCGAACGAGTTGTAGAGGCCGAGGTTGCGGACCACCAGGAACTCAGGGGCGAGCATGACCTCGCCCGGCAGCATCGTGGTGGCCAGGATGCAGAGGAAGAAGGCCTTGAGCCACCTGTTGTCGTACTTGGCCAACGCGTACCCGGTACAGCAGCTGACGCCGACCGTGAGGATCGTCGTGATCACGCAGACGATGGCCGTGTTGATGAAGTACTGGGAGAAGTTGGCGCTGTCCCATGCCGCCTTGAAGCCCGTCAGGGTGGGGTTGTGCGGGACCAGCGTCAGCGGATAGGAGAACAGGTCGCTGGCCGGCTTGAAGGAGCTGAGGACGAACCACAGCACCGGGAACCCGTAGAGGCACGCCAGGATCCACAGCAGGGTCGTCGCGGGCACCGCCCGCCGGAGCCCGCCGCCGGCCGCGTTGCGGGGCCGCTTCGTGGACACGGGCTGTTTGGCGTCGGCGTCGAGCGGGCGGGGCATGTCTGTGGTTGTCATCGGTTCTCCACCCGCCGGTTGACGATCAGCTGGATGATCGCGACGGCCATCAGGATGAGCATGAGCACGAATGACGCGGCGCTCGCGTAGCCGATCTGGCCCCGTTTGAAGCCGGTCTCATAGATGTACTGGACGAGCAGGTTGTTCGAGGTTCCGGGTCCGCCGTTGTTGAGGGCGACGAACACCGGGTACTCCTTCATCGCGTTGATCGTGTTGAGCAGGATGACGATGAACGAGGTGGGCGCGATGCTCGGCAGCGTGATGCTGATGAACTTGCGCCACGGACCGGCGCCGTCGAGCTCGGCCGCCTCGTAGTACGACACCGGGACGTTCTTGATCGCCGCGATGAACAGCAGCATCGTGAAGCCCGTCCAGGCCCAGGCCGCCGCCATCACCACCACCAGCAGCGACAGGTCCGCGTTCGACTGCCACGGAACCGCGTCTCCGCCGAACTTCTCGATGACGTAGTTGACGAGTCCGAAGTTCTCACCGAACATCCACCGCCATAGGACGCCCACGACGATGGGCGACAGCAGCCACGGGATGAAGAAGACGACGCGGGCGACCGACGAGCCCTTGGCGTGTTTGTTCACCACCAGGTTGGCTGCGAGCAGCGAGAGCGCGAAGTTCAGCGGGACGAAGAGGACGGTGTACAGCAGCGTCCGGCTCAGCGCGTCGTAGAACGTGGAGTCCCCGAACAGGTTGTGGTAGTTGTCCAGTCCGACCCACTGGAACACCCCCACGCCCGTGTAGTTCGTGAAGGAGTAGAGAAGCCCGATCACCGCAGGCCAGACGAAGAACAGCGCGAAGAGCACGACGTTGGCCGCGATGAGGACGAGCGGCGCAAGGGTGTACTTACTGCGTCTCCTGGGCGGGCTCGCGGACACGTCCGAGGCGCGTTTTGTCATCTTCCTGACTCCGTGCTGGTGGAATGGGTTGCGGTGGGCTCACGCCATGAGTCCGGCATCATGGGGATTCGGGTCCGGGCGGCGTCTGCCCCCGCCCGGACCCGACGGCCTACGAGCCGCCGCCGACCTGCTGGTTGTAGCCGGCCACGATGTTCTCCAGGGCCTTGTCGGGCGACTGCTGACCGTTGATCGCCTTGCCGAGCTCCGTCTTGGTCGGGTCCTCGGTGAGGCTCTTGCCCTTCAGCACCCACTGCGTCTGCGCGCCGTTGAAGTAGCCGGAGATCGGGGCGTAGAGCGGGATCGACTCGTTGTACAGCTTGAACGCCGCCTGCGCCGCCTCGGACTTGAAGGGGTACTTCGGGTTCAGGCCGCTCTCGACCGGCAGGAACCCGGAGGCCTCGCACAGCACGCGGTAGTGGTCCGGCTCGTAGACCCAGGACAGGAACTTCTGCGTGGCGGTGGCGGCGTCACCGTTGTTTTTGAAGCCGACCATCAGGCCGCCGCTGTTGACGTCGCTGGCCTGAACCGGCTGGGCGGGAGTGGGGACGCTGGCCCAGTCGAACTTCTTGATGCTCTCGGAGAAGGCGGCGACCTGCCACACGCCGGACCAGTAGGCGACCACGTCACCGCTCTGGAACATGGCGGACGGGTCGGCGCCGCTGGTCCACACCGACTTCGGCATGGTCTTGTTGTCGTTCCATCCGACGAAGGTGTTCACGGCCTTCTTGGTCGCCGCGTCCACCGAGAACTTGCCGGAGGAGTCCGCGTGGACGTACTTCCCGCCCATCTCGTACACCATGGCGCGCAGCCGGGACGGCGACTGGTCGAAGGTCAGGGAGTACTTGGCGCCGGTCTTCTCGCGGACCTTGTTCGCCGCCTTGATGAACTCGGTCCAGGTCCAGGTCTTCTGGGGCGAGGTCGGGAAGGAGACGCCGGCCTTCTTGAAGAGCGACTTGTTGATGAACATACCGGACGCGGTGACGTCCGAGGGGATGGCCAGCACCTTCCCGGACGAGTCCTTGGCGAGGAAGTTGGCGTTGATCTTGTTGCTCTTCTTGCCGGCGATGGAGCTGAGGTCGATCAGCTTGCTCGACCAGATCGGGTCCAGCGCCGGCACGGCCGCCACGTCGGGCAGCGAGTTCGCCTGGGCGGCGTTGTGCAGCTTCGTCGGGTACCCGTCGTAGGGGATGTTGACGAGCTTGACGGTGACGCCGGTGTCCTTCTTGTACTGCGACACCATCTTCTTCCAGCCCGCGTCCTGCCCCGGAACCGTGGAGATCCAGAACGTCAGCGACTTGGACGTGCCGCCCGAGTCGGACCCCGACCCGCAGGCGGTGAGCAGAAGGGCACCTGCCGTGGCCACGGCAGCGAGGGGAACCACGCGGCGTATGCCGCCGGGTCGGCGGGAGCGCCGCACACCCACACTGATCATGTTCGATCCCTTTTCTTCGTAGCGGAAGAAGCACGGCGCCAGCCGAGGCGGCACGGGTGCATTTTGCAGGAAATTTCGCTTTCCGGGGGCACGGCCTCGCCCGGCCGCGTCGCCTTGACGGGTGGGGTCCCCGGCCATGACGGCCGGCGTCGCACAAGCACGCCCTCGTGCGGCTGCCGTACTTCGCGTACGGGCGGGAGGCTCACCCGGAGTCGGCGTCCCGGCCGACTCAGAAAGCGCTTGTCCGGACATTGGCACGACGAGTCGGAGGCCGTCAATCCTTCGCCTCCGCGACCTCGGTCACGGTTTGGACTCCTCGGGAAACCGCGAGCCTGGCGGCACCCACGACGGTGCCGAGATCGCCGACCGTGCTGCTGACGACTTCGGTGGGCCAGCTCAGCCGGGCGAGCTCGGCCCGGACGCCGTGCAGCAGCTGCGGGTACGCGCCGGTGCTGCCCCCCAGTACGACCAGCCCCGGGTCCAGTACCGCGGTCACGGCGGCGGCCAGCCGGCCCACGTCCACGGCATGGCGGTCGACCACGGCGCGGGCGGCGGCACGGCCCTGTCCGGCGAGGGCGAAGAGCTCCTCGACGCTGCCGGGGCACGGTCCGTCGGCGGCCGGCCAGGCCTCGGCAGCGCGCCGCAGCAGGGAGCGCGAGCCGATGTACTCCTCCAGGGCCTCGTGGCGAGGCTCGCGTCCGTCGTCCCACGGGTAGGGAATCCGGGCCAGCTCACCGGCGGCGCCGTTCGCTCCGCGCAGCACCCGGCCGCCGACGACGATGCCGAGGCCGATGCCGACGCCGATCCGCAGGTAGCCGAAGATGTTCCGGCCCCGGGCGGCACCTTCGTGCAGCTCGGCGAGGGCGGCGCAGTTGACGTTGTTCTCCAGGTGGACGGGGACGCCCGGCGGCAGCGCCACGGTCACGGCGTCGAAGACGGGACCGGCCTTGGCGGTCGCCGGACGCATACCGGTGCCCTCCTTGCGCGGCGCGGTGACGTCACCGACGGCGACGACGATGGTCCGCAGCGGGGCGCCGGCGGGCAGCGCGTCGAGTGCCTCGCGCACGACGTCGGCGGCGCCCTCCCGGGACCCGGTGGCCTCGGCGAGCAGGGTGCCGTCCAGGGCGCAGCCGCGCACTCGGGTGAAGGCGGGGCCGAGGTCGACGGCTAGCACGGCCCCCGCGGCCGGCCCGAGACGGTAGACGGCGGCGTTGCGCCCCGTGCCGCTGGAGGCGGTGCCGGAGTGCGCGGCGAGCCGGACGCCCTCCAGTTCCGCGACGGCGGACGACACCGTCGGCTTGGACAGGCCCGCGAGGCTCGCGAGCTGCGGCCGGGTCGCCCGGCCGGCCTCGGCCAGCACCGCGAACACCGCGCCCGCGCTCTCGGTCAGTCGGGGGGCTCTTGCCAGGTCTTGTTCCAACAGTTACCCCACACAGGTCACGGGCCGCTCTCCCCGGGGCGATCGGCTTCGCGAACGGCTCCGTGGGATGCGGCGATGGGATTCCTCTTGACGCACTGTACTTCGTTAGTTAACTTCCTAACGAACATCACGGTACTCGCCTGCCGTGACTCCGCCAGAGGCCCGTCCCGGGGCTTCCAGAGTTCTCGACTGCCCTTCTCTCAGGCACGGTTCGCCCGCCGTCGCAGCACTGCGCACCGACGAAAGAGGATCCGTGCAGGACTCCGCTTCCGCCAGCTCCCTCGTGCTCGGCATCGATGTGGGCGGCACCAAGACGCACCTCCGCGCCCTCGCGGGGGACCAGCGCGTCGTCGATCACGTCCGTACGAGCGCCGGCTGGCGGCCGCACGACACCGCAGCCGCGGCCGGCTGGCTGGCCGGCCTGGTCCGCGAGACCCTGCCGGCCGACGCCCGCCCCTCGGCTCTCGCCGTGGGCGCGCACGCCTGTGAGACACCCCGCCAGTGCGCGCGGATCCGCGCCGCTCTGGAACGTGCCTTCGGCGTGCCCGCGCTGGTCGTGGGCGACGCGGAGCTCCTCGTCCCCGCCGCCGGTCTGGACAAGGGCGTGGGCCTGGTCGCCGGTACCGGGTCCGTCGCCGTGGGGCGGCTGCCCGACGGCACCACGGTCCAGGTGGGCGGCTGGGGCGCCGTGCTCGGCGACGAGGGCGGCGCCGCCGGACTCGTCCGGGAGGCGGCCCGTGCCGTCTGGGCGGCGCACGACCGGGGCGAGGAACCCGACGAGCTGGCGCTCGGCCTCGTGGCCTCGCTGGGCGTGCCGGAGGTACCGGCGCTGGGTGCGGCCCTGGAGAGCGCCACCGACGTCTCCGCCGAGTGGGGCCGGCACGCTCCCGTCGTCTTCGCCGCCGCCGAGGCGGGTTCGACGCTCGCCCGTTCCGTGATCGCCGAGGCGGGGCGCTCCCTCGCCGCACTCGTCGCCCGTCTCGCCTCGCGCGGGGCCGTCGTCGACGACGTGGTGGTCGCGGGCGGCACCGTGCTGTCCCAGCCCGCGCTCCACGACGCCCTCACCGCGGCCCTCGCCGACACCGTGCCCGCGGCCCGGATCAGGCCGCTGCGGGAGCCGCCGGTCGAGGGCGCGGTGGCCCTGGCACGCTCGCTGCTCTGACGCGCCGGATGGCGGGTGCCCCCTCGTTCACCCGCCGGACATGTCCCGGCCGCGGCACTCTCGCCGACGTGACACGACCCGGCCGTAGTTCTTCGCTCGTAGCACCACCTGACGCACGGGACACTCAACTCCCCACCGCATCAGGCAAGATCGCACGACCGCACCCGGCCGCAGGGCCGCAGAACTGAAGAGAGGCACACCCATGCCGTCATCCGCCGGGCACCACTCCCCCACCCTGAACCGGAGGGGTTTCCTCAGAACCTCGCTGGGCGGCTCGGCCGCGCTGGTCGCCGCGCCGGCCTTCGTCGGGTGGCTGGGCGCCGCGGACGCCAAGGCAGCCACCGCTCCCGCCGCTTTCGTCGACGACTACAAGACCAACGTCCTGGCGAACCAGACCCCCGAGACCAACGCGGTCGTCCGGGCCCTCGGGGGCTTCGCCCAGGTATGGAAGACCGGTGGCGCCTGGAACACCGGCACTCCGCTCATGCCGGAGGTACTGCGCGCCAACGTGCGCTACTGCGAGCGGATCACCGCCGAGCGCACCGACGCGGAGGCGAAGAAGGCCTTCGTCGTCGACCGCCAGCACCAGAGCTACTCGATGATCGACGGACTCGGCCCGCTCGCCGCCCTCTACAAGACGGGGGCCAAGGCCGTCACGTCGATCACCGGCGCCCCGGACGGCACACCGCCGGCCAAGATCGACGACGCCGTTCCCGCCGATGCCCCGGCGGGCTCCGCGCTGGGCGCCGGCTCGTACGACTCCGAACTCGGCGACGTGGCCCGGCTGGTGGACACCCTGCGCGGCAACTGGGCCTCCAGCAACCCGGCCAAGTTCGCCTATCTGTACCCGCGGCCGTGGCGGATGAACGAGGACAGCGAGGTCGTCGACACCGGCAGGAAGGACGAGTTCGGCTTCCCGGTGTACGAGTCGAAGGTCGTCGTCGCCCCGCAGCTGCTGCGCCAGCGCAGCGACAAGCCGGCCGAGGACGGCGGTTTCCCCAGCGGCCACACCAACGCCGTGCACCTGGCCTCGCTGGCCTACGCGTACGCGGTTCCGGAGCGTTTCCAGGAGCTGGTGACGCGCGCCCTGGAACTCGCCGACACCCGGATCGTCTCCGGCATGCACTCCCCCGTCGACGTGCTCGGCGGCCGGATCATGGCCACCGCGCTGGCCGCCGCCACCCTGGCGGACCCGGCCAACTCCGGGATCAAGGCGGCGGCCCGCGCCCAGGCCCTGGCCTACTTCACGGAGAAGACCGGCACGACGGCCGACACCCTGTACGCGTACGCGCACTCCGCGGACACCGGCACCGACCCCTACGCCGACCGGGAGGCCAACGCCCGTGCGGTCCGGCCCCGGCTGACGTACATCCTGCCCCGCCGCGGCCGCAAGGACCCGCTCACGGTGCCGAAGGGCGCGGAGGTGCTGCTGGAGACACGGCTGCCGTACCTCACCGCGGACCAGCGGCGCGAGGTACTGCGGACGACCGCGCTGCCGTCGGGGTACGTCCTGCTGGACGGCTTCGAGCAGTGGGGCCGGCTGAACCTGTTCGCCGCGGCGGACGGTTACGGCGCCTTCGAACGGGACGTCACCGTGACGCTGGACGCGGCGGCCGGGGGCTTCCACGCGGCCGACAGCTGGCGCAACGACATCGAGGGCGACGGCGGTCTGACCAAGCGCGGTTCGGGCACGCTCACCCTGACGGGCCACAACTGCTACCACGGCGGAACCTCCGTCGAGGCCGGCACCCTGGTCGCCGCCTCGCCGGGCGCCCTCGGCGAGGGCGACGTGCACGTCACGGGCGGCACGCTCCGCGCGGACAAGGTCGCGCGGGTGCGCGGCTCGTACGTCCAGGAGGGCGAGTCGACGCTGGAGCTGCCGCTGCGCAGGAACCACGGCCCGGCCCTGACGGTGGGCCGGCGGGTTCTGCTGGGCCGGGGCAGCGTGCTGTCCCTGCGGCTCGACGCCGAGCGGCCGCCGGCCGCGGGGACGACCGCTGCCGTCCTGTCGGCTTCGCAGCTGCGCGGCCGGTTCGACCGTGTCGAGCTGGACTCGCCGTCGCTACGCGCCGTGCCGGTGTACACGGCTGACGGTCTGTCGGTGCGACTCGTGAGGCGGTAGCGCCTTCTTCGGCGGGGGCTGATGCAGAGTGGGCCCATGACGGACCTCTGGATCGCTCCCGCCGTTCCGCGGCCCGTGTCGCTGTCGCCCCCGGCACCGGCCGACACCACGCCCGGGCCGCGCAGACGGTGGCCGGTGCCCCTCCTCGTGGGCCTGTTGCTCGCCCAGATGGCCTTCGCGATGGTCACGACCGCCGTACAGCAGACCCCGACCATCGACGAACCGGTGTACGTGGGCGCGGCCGCGGAGTACGTGCACGAGCACCGGCTGCGGCACAACCCCGAGCATCCGCCGCTAGGCAAGCTGGTCATCGGCGCGGGGGTCGCCCTCGCGGATCCGCACGTCGACCCTGGCGTCGCGGGTGACCAGGGGCAGTTGGGCCGGCATCTGCTGTACGGGTCGGGCAACGATCCCTGGCGGCTGATGCTGTGGGCCCGCCTCCCGGTGATCGCGCTGACCCTGTCGTTCGGTCTGGTGGTGTTCGCCTTCGCCCGTGAACTGGCCGGTCCCGTCGCGGGGTTGGCCGCACTCGCGCTGTACTGCTTCTCCCCCGACGTCATCGCCCACGGCTCGCTCGCCACCCTCGATGTGCCGGCCGCCGGGTTCGCGCTGACCTCGGCGTGGCTGGTGTGGCGGGCGCGCCGGAGACCGCGGCTGTACGTGCCGCTGGCGGGGATCGCGCTCGGCGCCGCGCTGGCCACGAAGATGAGCACGTTGCCCGCCGTGCCGGTGGTGATGGTGCTGGCCGCGGTGTCCGCGCGGGGGGTGCCCGGGGCCGGCCGGCGCCGGGCCGTGGTGGCGGCGTCGGGTGTGGCCCTGGCCGCGGTCGCCGTCGTGTGGGGCACGTATCTGCTGGTCGATCCGCGGCTGCGCTGGGTCCCGGAGCAGCATGTGCCGGTGGTGCACGGGCTGCGGGGGCTGCTGGTGGAGATGATGCCGTTCCCGGAGGCCTACCGGGACGGGATGCGCGTGCAGTTCGGGCTGGAGAACCGTCCCTGGCAGGGGTTCTTGTTCGGGCGGCTGTACGACGGCTCACTCTGGTACTACCTGCCGGCGGCGCTGCTGGTGAAGACGCCGCTGGGAATGCTCGCGCTGTGGGCCGGGGGCGCCGCTGCCGTCGCCGGAGTCCGGCGGCTGCGACCTGCCGCCCCTTATGTGCTGGCCGTTCCGCTGGTGCTGCTGGCGGCCGCCATGCAGGGGGCGCGGGACTTCGGGACCCGGTACGCCGTGTTCCTGCCGCTGTTCCTCGCGGTGGCGGCGGGGTGCCTGCTGGTGACGCGGCGGCGGTGGGTGCCCGCCGGGGCGGCGGTGCTGGTGGCGTTCGCCGCGGCCAGTTCGGTGCGGGCGTATCCCTGTTACCTGCCGTACTCCAACGAGGCGTTCGGCGGGCCGGGCCGGACCCGGGAGTGGCTGCACGACTCGAACGTGGACTGGGGGCAGGACCTCGGGCGGCTCGCGGACCGGCTGCGGGAGCGGTATCCGGGCGAGCGGGTGTGGCTCGTGTACAAGGGCGGTGGGGTGCCGTCCGCCTATGGCATCGAGGCGTCGGATCCCCGGAGGGTGGCGGTCCGTGAGGTGCGGGGGTTGCTGGCCGTGTCGGACTCGGCGGCCGCGAAGGCCACGGGGCGGCTGGCCGAGTTGATCGGCGGCAGCCGCCCCGTCGACGACGTGGGGCACTCGATCACGCTGTATCGCCGGTGAGTGCCGTGGCACGCACGGGTCAGTGGGTCGCGTAGAAGAACCCGTCGGCGCTCACGTGCTGCATGACCCTGCTGGCCACCCGGTAGCGGCCGTTGGGCACCTCGGGGCACTTCGCCACGTGGACCGCCAGCGGGCCGGCGAACTCGTAGCCGCGGCGTTCCGCGTGGCGGGACAGGCTGTCGGTGAGGGCCTGGCCCACGTCGGTGCCGGTGCGGGTCAGATGGTCGTGCACGTCGTCGGGGAGTTCCACGTCGTAGGCGTTGGGGACCATGACGCGGCCCTCACGGCACACGACGGCGTTGTCGTCGCACTCGCGCCGCAGGGCGTCGACGACCTCGACCGGTTCCTTGTCGAGGAGCCGCGCCCACAGCGCGTCCCAGCGGTTCTCCAGGGTCTGTTCCAGCGCACTCAGCGCGCCCATGCCGTCTCTCCTGCCGGATGCGTCGTCGGTCGGTCGGGGGGGCGGGGGGATGCCCCTAGCGGTCGTCGAAGTCGTCGGGACGCACCTCGGCCTCCTCCAGGGCCTCGCGCATCGTGCGGCCGGTGGCGCCCGGCGGGCGCGTGCGGCTCTCGTCGTGCTGTTCCAGCAGTTCGCCGGTGGTGTCCGTCTTGGGCCGGTTCTCCTCGGGGACGGTCATGACTGGCGGCTCCTCTCTTCGGTCGCGTGCGGCGGCGGGTTCCCGCCCGGCGTACGGGTAACCCCCTGCCGGGCAGCTCATGCTGCCCGGAGAAGCCCTGGTCACCATGTGCGTGAGCTATGTTGAACGTCCGTGGGAGACGAAGGAGGCGCACCGGTGCCATCGCCGCAGCAGGCACGCGCACAGGCATCCGCGATCACTTCGGGGAAGGCCGCCCCCGAAGCGGAGGTCTCCCCGTCCGCCCAGCTCAGGGCGCTCTTCGACCGTCCCCGGCTGTCCCCGGGGCAGCGGCGCATCGCGCAGTACCTGATCGAGCACATCACCGAGGCGGCGTTCCTGTCGATCACGGATCTCGCGGACCGGGTCGGCGTCAGCCAGCCCTCGGTGACGCGGTTCGCCTCGGCGGTCGGATTCAGCGGTTACCCGGCGCTGCGGGAGAAACTGCAGTCGATCGCGCTGGGCACCCTCGCGGTCGGCCCGGCCGAGGAGATGCGGGGCAATGAACTGCAGGCGGCGGTCGACGCCGAGATCGAGAACCTCGAGAATCTGCGGCGGGACCTGGCCGACCCGAGCGTGGTCATCGACGTCGGCCGCAAGCTCTCCTCGTCGGCCCCTCTGACGGTCCTCGGACTGCGCATCTCCGTCTCGCTCGCCGAATACTTCGCCTACGCGGCCCGCCGGATCCATCCGGACGTACGCCTCGTGACGCGGGGCGGCAGCGTCGCCTACGACGCGCTGCTGCAGTCGCGTGAGGCGGGTGGGACCTGGGTGCTGGCGTTCTCCATGCCCCGGCACGCCCAGGAGACCCTGACGGCCGTGCGGGTCGCGCGGGGCGCCGGGCTCAAGGTCGCCCTGATCACCGATCTGGCGCTCGGGCCGCTCGCGGACGAGGCCGACGTCGTCTTCGCCATCGGGACGGGGTCGCGGCTGGTGTTCGACTCCTATGCGGCCCCGGGCGTGATGTGCTCGGCGCTGCTGCAGGCCATGACCGACGCGGATCCGGAGCGGACGCAGGCGCGGCTTGAGGAGTACGAGCAGGTCGCCGACCAGCACCAGTTCTTCCTCAGGGACTGAGCGGCGCCCGGTGGATCCCACAAGGGGACCATCCACAACAAAGCACGCATGAATGTTTTCATGCTCCTTGCAAACCGGATGGCATATATAAATACTGCTCACGGATCGCGACCCGGCCGGTTCCGGATCCGTTCCGCACCCGTGGAGCCGGGTCCTACCCACTCCGGGTCCCGGGTGTTCGTGGCGGCCCCGGTCATCCCCTAGGCCGGGGCCGCCCCGACCCGTCGTCCACCCTTACGACGCCGCACACCCGGAAGCGATGATCATGCAACTGACGACCACGCGCATCAGCCCCGACTGGCCCTGCCAGGTCAAGACGCCCGGGAGCTACGACTGGGAGCGCTCGGCGGCCAAGTGGCTGCGCGAACTGGTGCCCACGCGCTACGCCGGCTATCCCGTGTTCATCCGCCACCCCGTCCTCCTGGCCCGGCACGCCCACATCCAGGTCCAGAACGAGATCCGGATCGCCCGCACCGCCCTGCAGACCGCCCGCGCCGACCTGCCCGGACTGGGCCTGCACGAGGGGGTCATCGAGCACACGATCAAGCTGTACGCGGCCGAGGTCATGCAGCTCCAGCACATCGCGCGCAGCGTCCGCGCGGTCACCCAGGCCCTGGTCGAGGCGAACCGCCAGCCCTGAGCACGGGCATGACCGGCGCCGCACGTGGCACACGTGGGGGAATGAGCACCACGAGAGCCCGGCGCGGTGAGCCGGTGACCACGGTCCTGACCTGGCAGGTGCGCCCCGGCCGGGAGCAGCGGTTCGAGGAGTGGACGCACGGCATCACCCGCTGCGCGAGACAGTTCCCCGGCAACGAGGGCGTCTCCTGGCTGACCCCCGAGGACGGCCACCGCTACCACGCGGTGCTGCGCTGGTCCGATCAGCACCGGCTCGCCGCCTGGCTGGAGTCCGAGGAGCGTGCGCGCTGGCACCGGCGGATCCAGGACGTGGCCACAGAGGTCAGCAGCGAACGCCAGTCGACGAGCGGGATGGAGACCTGGTTCAGCCTGCCCGGCACCACCGTGCAGGCCCCGCCGCGCTGGAAGATGGTCCTCACCACCTTCCTCGGCGCCTACCCCTTCACGCTGCTCATCCAGTGGCTGGTGACACCTTCCACCACCGGCTGGCCGCTGCCCCTGCGGGCCGCGGTCTTCCCGCTGGTGCTGCTGCCGCTCCTGACGTACCTGGTGATGCCCCGGCTCAGCCGGCTGCTGCGACTGTGGCTGTATCCGCGCGACGGCACCTGATCGATTTCCCGTGAGGCCGGTGTGTCCCCAGGGGCCACGGAGGCGGACGAGCCGTCCGTGCGCGCAAGGCGGTCTGCGAATCGGGCCGGGTGTGCAATGCTCAACGCGTGACGAGCGAGCCCGTGACGCCGGCGCAGTCCGGTGCCGCACCGGACCTGGTCGAACTGGCCAAGATCGTCGCCCGGCAGCGCGCCGAGATGGACCGGCTGCGCGACCAGGCGGCCGTCTCCGCTGTCGTGGAACGGGCCAAGGGCGCGGTGATGGCGCTGACCGGCTGTTCCGCGGACGCGGCGGGTGAGCAGCTGCTCCAGCGGGCCAAGTCCGCCCGTCACACCCTGCTGGAGGAGTGCTGGATCACCCTCGGCACGCTCGCGCCGATGCCGTCCGGCCCGGGCCGGGCGAGCGAGTCCTACGGCCTCGGGGCGGCCGGCTGGGCAGGCGCCCTGGAGGAGCAGGGGGTACCGGACGACGTCACCGCCGCCCTGGCCCGCCTCGGCCAGGCCCTCGTTCGGGTGATGACACCGCACGACCTCGCCCGGTGTTTGCTGGAGCACCTCGGCCCCGACATGTCGGCGGACGCGGTCCTGATCTACGCCCGCAGGTCCGACGGCGGCCTGGGACTGATCGGGCACGCGGGGATCGACGACGAACTGGCGGCCCAGTGGTGCCGGGTGCCGCCGCTGAGCGGAATGGCCGCGCTGGACGCGCTGCGGGCGGGCGAGCCGCGCTGGCTGGAGGACTTCGCCGCGGACGAGCGGCGGTACCTGCTCATCGGGGACCCTCCCGACCGGTGGCGCTCGCGGGCCTGGCTGCCCGTGCTCGCCGCGGGCTCCGCCGAGGTCTGCATCGGTGTGCTGCGCGGCCGTGCCGGGGCGTTCACCCCACGCGACCGCACCCACCTGCGGGGCGTCACCGGACTGTGCGCCGGCCGGCTGCGCGGCTTCGAGATCCCGCCCGAGCGCGACGCCGACGCCGCCACGGACGCGGTGCAGGCGCTGTTCGAGGCGCTGCCGGTGGCGGCCATGCTGCTCACGCCGCTGCGGTCCGCCACGGGCGACACCGAGGACTTCCGGGTGGAGGCCGCGACCACCCAGGTGGGCGATCTGCTGGGCCGGACGGGGGAGGAACCGGCCGGGCGGCGGCTGCTGGAGCTGCGGCCGGCTCTTACGGCCGAGCCGCTGTGGCAGGGCTGCCTGCAGGTGCTGGCCACGGGGACGGCGTACGAAGGCGAGCCGTTCGCGCACGAGGAAGTCGTGGCGGGCGTCGCCGAGCTGTCCGTGTACACGGCACGGGTGGCACCGCTGGGCGACGCCCTCGTCGTCTCGTGGATCCGGCACGGCTCCTCCGACCGGCAGGAACAACGCCTCGCGGACCTGCAGCGGCTGGGCAATCTGGGCTGGGCGAGCTGGAATCTGGCCACGCAGGAGGCGTCCTGGTCGACCCAGGTGTTCTCCCTTGTCGGCCGGGACCCCGCGCACGGTCCGCTCCCCCTGCCCGAGGTGCCGGAGCTCGCGCTGCCCGAGGACACACCCGCGCTGACGCGCGCGATCGGGGAACTCGTCCACGAAGGACGGCCGTTCGACATGCCGTTCCGGATCCGCACGAGCGGCGGCATCCGGCATCTGCGGCTGGTGGCGGAAGCGGTAGCCGACCGGTACGGCACACCCGTGGAGGTGCACGGCTTCGTACAGGACATGACCGCCCGGCGGCGGGCCGAACTGGCCCTCGTAGAGAGCGAGCGGGCGATCCTGACGCAGCACGACGTGCTCCAGGCCGAGCGGACCCTGGCCTCCCGGCTCCAGCACGCGCTGCTGCCGATGTCCAAGCGGCCCGTACATCTGGCCGGGTTGCGCGTCGAGGTCGCGTATCTGCCGGCCCAGTCGGGTGTGCACGTGGGCGGTGACTGGTTCAGCGCCATCGAACTGCCCGACGGGGACGCGCTGCTGGTGGTCGGTGACGTGGCCGGGCACGGGGTCGACGCCGTGGCCACGATGGCCCAGCTCCGGTTCACCGCGAAGGGCATGGTCATCACGGGTTCGTCCCTGACGGGTGCGCTCGCCCGGCTGAACACGCTGCTGCTGCACTCGCGCGACTCCCACACGACCGCCACGATGGTGCTGGCCCGCTACGAGCCCCGCCGCCGGCGCCTGGTCTGGGCCCAGGCGGGGCACCCCCCGCCGCTGCTGCTGCGTGACGGCGAGGCGCGGTACCTGCGCCGCCCCGGCGGCATGCTGCTCGGGGCGAGCGCCACGCCGGTCTACCAGGAGGCGGAGTGCCGTCTCGATCCGGGCGACCGGCTCATCCTGTACACCGACGGCCTGGTCGAGCACCCTCCGGACAGCATCGACCGGGGGCTGGAGCAGCTCGCCGAGGCGGTGGCGGCTCCGCACGGCGACGGGCCCGGGTCGCTGGGGCCGTTGCTCGCTCGGATGCTGCCCGACGTGCGGCGGGACGACGTGTGCGTGGTCGACGTCCGGGTCCCCGGGGTCCAGGACCGGTAGGGCACGCCCGCCTCACGAGTCCCCGCGGTGGCGCCAGTACCACCACAGGCCCACGAGCAGGGCCAGCAGGAACAGGGTGGGGAGCACCAGGCCGGGGATGCGGGAGCCGTTCATGGGCGTGGCCTTCGGTTCGCGGCGGTTCGGGCGCCTCGTGCGTCGCCCAGGGCCAGGGTGCGGCCGCGTGGCCTCGCCGTTCCGCTGCTTTTCCCAGCCGTTACCCGGCGTTCGATCGACGGGGAGCGTCGTCAGTCGACCGGGTGGCCGGGGTCGATGGTGACGGCGTCGGACAGGCGCAGCAGCGGCCCGTCGTCGTCCTGGTGGCCGCCCCACTCGACCGGGTCGAGAACGAAGCCGATGTGGTCGCCGCCACCCGTGCGCGTCACGATCCGGCCGACGAACCAGGCCGGCGCGTCCGGGAGGACCAGGGCCCCGCCGTACGCCTCCCGTAGGGGGACGTCCTGGAATTTGTCGGTCCGGTCGCCGGTGTGGCCGCCGAACAGCTCGGCGAGGGCGTGCTGTTCGCGGCCGAGCAGGTGCACGGCGAGGACGTCCGCGTTCCGGGCCACCCGGAAGGTGTGGTTGAGCTCGGACAGCCATACCACGAACCGCACGGGACGCAGCGAGCACTGCGAGGCGAACCCGACCAGGCAGCCCGCCCGTTCACCCCCCGCGGCGGCCGTGACCACATACATCTCGGGGTTCAGCCGGTCGATGAACTCGTCCATGCCGGCCATGGTCACACATCAGCCCGCGCCCGCCGGGGTGCGGGACTCCAGGGCGGCCCGGGTGTCGTTGCCGTAGACGCCCGTCTCGTCGCCGCGGATGCCGTACCAGAGCTGGAAGCGGGCGACCGCCGCGGTGAGGGTGGGGTCGTAGCGACCACTGGTGGAGCCGTCCCGGTAGACGTCCGGGATGCTCAGGAGGCGTTGCTGGAGTTCGGTCACCTCCGGGCCGGATGCTCCCTCGCGCAGCGTGCCGGCGCCGTCCGGGTCCACGGGTGCGGCGGCGGGCGGGGTGGGCGACGCGGGTGTGGGTGTGGGGTCGGGGGTGGAGGCGGCGGACGGGGGCGGCGCGGGCGCCGCGTGGTCGTCGGTGTGCTCGCCGCGGAGCAGGAGCGCACCGCCGAAGCCGATCACCGCGGCCGCGAGGACGGCCACCGCGACGGCGGCGCGGCGCAGCCCGGCTCCCGGGGGTACGACGTCCGTGGGCCGACGCATCTCGCGGGCGACGGGCGGGAGTTCCTGCGTCAGGGCCTCGGAGCCGGCCGGCGGTCGGGGCAGCGCGACGGACTCGTGGCCGCCGGATTCCTGACCGGTCTCCCGCCGGAACTCCCGCATCAGTTCGGCGAGCGCGTCGGTGCGGCGGGGCCGCAGGACGCGGATGGGTTCGAGGGCCGGGCCGTCCTGCGGGGGCCTGGGCTCGGACGGTGTCGACACGTTGCTCTCCTTCGTCCGGGCCCGGGGGCGCCCGTCTTCGAGGATCGTCCGAGGTTGGATACGCGGCCATCGCGTCCGGGGTTCAGAGACCGGTCACGTCCGATGGGCAGTGCACTCAGTACCTCCGGACGAGTGCACCGAGTGCCATGCCCCTTCCGGGTGCTACGTTCGCGCTCATGAGCTCCGAGAAAGCCGAGGCGGGCACCGGGAAGCCGCCCATGCGGGACGCCTTGGTGGCGGCGGCCTTCCAGCTGTTCCTGGAGCGGGGGTACGAGCAGACCACCGTCGACGACATCGTCGCCCTCGCCGGAGTCGGACGACGCTCGTTCTTCCGCTACTTCCCTTCCAAGGAGGACGTGGTCTTCCCGGACCACGAGCGCTGCCTGGCCGACATGACGGCCTTCCTCGCGGACGGCTCCGACGACGACGAACCCGTGGGGCGGGTCTGCGACGCGGCCCGGCTCGTGCTGCGGATGTACGCCGAGAACCCGACGTTCTCCGTGCAGCGCTACCGCCTCACCAAGCAGGTCCCGGGGCTGCGTGCCTACGAAGCGTCGGTGGTGTGGCGCTACGAGCGGGCCCTCGCCGCGTACCTGCGCCGGCGCTTCGCCGCCTGCCGGGACGGCACCCTGCAGGCCGACGTGATCGCGGCGGCGGTGGTCGCGGCGCACAACAACGCGCTGCGCTCCTGGCTGCGTTCGGACGGGCAGGGCGAGGCGAGCGCAGCGGTCGACCGCGCGCTGACCTACGTGCAGTCGGCGTTCGGCGGCGTACCGGTGCCGCCCGCCGTGGAGCAGCCGGAGGACGTGGTGGTCGTCGTGTCGCGGCGCGGGGCACCGCTGTGGCGGGTCGTGCAGGAGATCGAGACGACGCTGGGGCGGGGCTGAGCCTCCGCACATTGAGGGTACGGAGTGCCTTTACGAGTGGCACTGAGTGCCATACTCTGTGCTGCGTGCACGGTGGCACGGCGAGCCGCGCACCCGTGTGCGCGAGTGATCGCGTACACGGATTCCGGCCGAGTGCAGGGAGTTGACCAGCGTGTACCACTCAGGAAGCGTCACTCAGCAGGCAGCCGGCTCCGCGACGGGTCTGCTCGACCCGCGGGGCCAGGACTCCGAGGCCATCCTCTACCAGCGCTGCACCTGGTGCGGCACCGCCATGTACCACCGGGTGCTCTGTCCGGTCTGCCGGGGCAGCGAGCTGCGCACGGAGCGGGCCGAGGGCACGGGCACGGTGCGCCACTCCACCGTGGTGCACCGCAACACCCCCGCGGCGCGCAACGTCTCCCTGATCGAGATGGCGGAGGGCTTCGTGGTGCGCGGCCGGGTGATGGGCCCGCCCATCGGCATCCACAGCGGCGACCGGGTGCGGTTGTCCACGGCCAAGGACCCGGTACGGGGCGAGCCGGTCTTCCAGCTCCTGGACGAGCCGTACCGGGCCTGGAGCTGACACCTCCTCAGCGGACAGTGACGCGGATGCCCACGGTGCCGTCCACGCCCCGGCGCAACCGGCTGCCGAGCAGGGTCAGCCGGCCCATCAGGCCGTACTTGCGGGCGATCAGCCGCCGGTAGCGGGCGGTGGTGGCCGGATCGCAGATCTCCGCCGTCGCGGGCACCTGGTCGCCGGTGGGATTGCCGCGCAGGTCACAGGGACCGACCAGTACGTCGGCACGGTTGCGGATCCGCTTCACCTTCCAGGAGTCGGCGGCCGTCCACGCGCCGAGCGCCGCACCGTCGCGCACCACCCAGACCGGGGTGGCGACCGGCGTGCCGTTCCTGCGGTAGCTGGTGATCAGCAGGTACTTTCCCGCGCCGAGTGCGTCCAGCGTTGTGTCGTCCATGGCGGGCAGTGTACGAGCGCGCCCCGACGCTCAGTGGAGCGCCGCCGCCATGGCGCGCACCGCCTCCGTGAGCACCTCTTCCGACGTCGCCAGGTTGAGCCGGGCATGGCCCGTGCCGCCCGTGCCGAAGGGCAGGCCGGAGCTGAGGGCGACCCTGCCGTGGCGTAGGAAGAAATCGGCCGGGTCGTCGCCGAGCCCGAGGGCGCGGCAGTCGAGCCAGGCCAGGTAGGTGGCCTCGCCCGGCCGGTAGCGGATCGCGGGCAGGTGCTCGGCCAGCAGGTCCGCGAGCAGCCGCCGGTTGGCGTCGAGACCGGCCAGCAGGGCGTCCAGCCAGGGGAGCCCGTCGCGCAGGGCTGCGGTGTGGGCGATGACGGCGACGTGACTGGGGCCGTGCCCCACCTCCTCGGGCATCCGCTCCAGGTCGGCAGCGGCCCCGGGCCCGGCGATCGCCAGGGCGGCCTTGAGCCCGGGCAGGTTCCAGCCCTTCGAGGCGGACATCAGCGACAGGCCGCGCTCGGCGCCCGGCACACTCAGATACGGCACGAAGCCGGCGCCGTCGAGCACGAGCGGGGAGTGGATCTCGTCGGCGACGACGCGCACGCCGTACCTCTCGGCGAGGGTCGCGACGGCGGACAGCTCCGCGGCCGTGTGCACGGTGCCGGTGGGGTTGTGGGGGCTGCACAGCAGGTAGGCGGCCCGTCGCCGGTCCGTCACGGCCCGCCGGAAGGTCTCCTCCAGGACGTCGAGGTCCAGCCGCCCGTCCGCCCCAAGCGGGGCCTCGGCGACCCGCCGGTCCATGTGCTCCACGAACAGGTAGAACGGCGGGTACACGGGCGGGTTCACGACCACGGTGTCGCCGGGCCCGGTGACCAGTCTGAGCATCTCGACGACACCCAGCATGACGTCCGGCACGATCGCGCTGCGCTCGACGGCGAGCCCGTGCCAGCCCCACCGTTTCCCGGCGAAGCCGGCCAGCGCCTCCGCGTAGGCGGTGCCGGCCGGGTAGCCCGTGTCGCCGAGGTGGAGCGCGTCGGTGACGGCGCGCACGACGGGCTCCGCGAGCGGCACGTCCATCTCGGCCACCCACAGCGGCAGCACGTCCTCGGGGTAGGTGCGCCACTTCATGCTCGTGCGCTGCCGGAGGCGATCGAGAGTGAGGGCCTGCAGGGGATTAGGTTCACCGGACGACTCGTGCGGGATCCTGGTCATGGGCACACGATAGGGGGCTGTGCGGTGAGCGGGAATCCAGCGGACGGTGAGCGGGGCGGGGCGGCGGAGGCGGTCCTGGAGGTCGCGTGCGACGAGTCGGGGTCGGACGGTGAGAACCTCACCGGCGGGAACACGGACGTGTTCGCGCACGCCGGCGTCTCGCTGTCCGAGGCGGCGGCCGCGGCGTCGGTGCGGGAGATCCGGGACCGGATCAGGTCACCGGCCGAGGAGTACAAGGCGAACCACCTGCTGCGGGAGAAGCACCGAGCGGTGCTGGAGTGGCTGCTCGCGCCGCGGGGGCCGATCGACGGGCACGCCCGGGTGCACCTCATGGAGAAGACGTTCTTCGTGGTGGACCGAACCCTCGGCCTGCTGCTGGGCGACGTGGCCGAGGCGGCCGTCCTCTTCCGCGCGGGGCGCCCGGCCTTCGGGGAGGCCGGCTGGCGGGCGTTCCTCGAGGCGGCCAACCAACTGCTGCGGGTCCGTCAGGACGGGGACCCGGTGGACGCTTTCTACGGCACCCTCGACACCCTGCTCCGTGCGCGGCCCCGCACGGACGCGGCGAGCGTCCTGGAACGGCTGGCCGCGACCCGGCACCGCGCGGTGGCGTACCGGGACGGTCTCCGGGCCGGGCCGCCGCTGATCCCGCTCCTCAACCCGCTGCTCCCGGCGATCGTGCGCACGGCCGCCCTCTGGAGCCGCGACGGCCGGCCGGTCCGCCTCGTCCACGACCGGCAGAACATGCTGACGCCCGACCGCATCGCGTGGATCGAGGGGACCGCCCTGCGGGCCGGGGCCGGCCTGGCCGGGTTGCGGCTCGTCGTGGCGCGTGACGACGCACGGGTGCAGGTGGCGGACTTCCTCGCCGGGATCGCCCGCAAGATCGCCTCCGACGAGCTGAACGGCCGCGGGGACCCGGCGCTCACCGCCCTGCTGCGGCCCTACGTCGATCCGGGCTCGGTGTGGGGCGACGCTCGCAGCGGGGCGCTGCTCGCGGACCCGGTCGCCGGGTGACGCCCGAAGAGATCGCCGGTGCGCTGAACGCGGCGGGGCTGCGCCCCGTATGGATGAGGGGCACTCAACTCAAGGAGGGCCCTGCGGTGTTCGCAGCGTGATGTTCGGGTTCGGGAGCCATGCATGAGGCACGCACGACGACGGGTCGTCCGGCGAGTGACACGGCTGGCGGCCGTCGGCGGACTCCTCCTCGGAGGAGCCATGGTCACCAACGCCGTGGCGAGCGAGCCATCGGCTCCGGTCATCGGCGTCCCGTTCACCGCGCCACCTGCGACCGGTGAGGGCACCGACCTCGTGTCCCGGCTCGGCAACGCGCGCACGGCGGGCAGCTGGATCGACTCGTCCGGGCGGCCGGTCGTCGCGGTGACCGACGAGGAGGCGGCCGCCGCGGTGAAGCGCGCCGGGGCACAGGCCAAGATGGTCGGCCACAGCATGAGCGACCTCAAGTCCGCCGCGGCCACGTTGCGTTCGGCCCCGCGGGTCTCCGGCACCTCGTGGGCCCTGGACTACAAGAACAACCAGGTGGTGGTACGGGGCGACAGCACCGTCTCCGCCTCCGCCTGGTCCAGGATGACCGAGGTCGCCGAGGGCATCGGCTCCTTCGTGCGCATGGAGCGCACCGAGGGCACGTTCACGACACGGCTCAACGGCGCGCAGCCCATCCTGTCGACGGCCGGGCGCTGTTCGGCGGGGTTCAACGTGACCGACGGGGAGAGCGACTTCATCCTCACGGCGGGGCACTGCGGTCCCGACGGTTCCGTCTGGTTCGCCGACGACCGGGGCCGGCAGCAGGTCGGCACCTCGCTCAAGGGGAGCTTTCCCGGTGACGACTACTCCCTGGTGAAGTACGACGCCGGCCGTGCGGGCAAGGGCGCGGACGTGGTGGCGGTCGGTGACGGCAAGGGCGTGCGGATCACGGGCGTCGCCGATGCGGAGGTCGGGCAGAAGGTCTTTCGCAGCGGCAGCACCAGCGGACTGCGCGAGGGGGAGGTGACCGCGCTCAACGCCACGGTCAACTACCCCGAGGGCACGGTCAGCGGCCTCATCGAGACGAACGTGTGCGCCGAACCCGGTGACAGCGGGGGCCCGATGTTCGCCGATGGCATCGCGCTCGGGCTGACGTCGGGCGGCAGCGGGGACTGCAAGGCGGGCGGTACGACGTTCTTCCAGCCGGTGACGAAGGCGCTGACCGAGCTGGGCGTCAAACTGATCGTGGCCAAGTCGGCCGGTGGCACGGGCGCCGCACCGGCCCCGTCGGCGTCGCAGGGCGCGGCCTCGCCGGGTACGTCGGCGCCGGTCACGGGCACGGACGTGTCGACCCTGCTGAGCCGCCTCACCGACCCGCGCAATGTCGGCCCCGGCATGCTCGTCATCGCGGGCAGCCTCGTCGCTCTCGTGGCGACCCGCTGGATCCGCGCGGAGCAGGACCGCAAGGCGTATCGGCAGTACTACTCGACGACTTGGGGATGATGCCGTCGGCGGCGGGCCGTCACCGGGTGTCCCTGTCAGCCCAGCGTGAGCAGCACGGTCGCCATCCCCGCGCCCAGCAGTCCCACCGCCTGACGGCGGCTGATCCGCTCGTGCAGCAGGACGAGGCCGAGCACCACGGGAAGGGCCGGGCTGAGAGAGGCCAGGACCACGGCGACGGCGAGCAACTGCCGCTGGGCGGCGAGCAGATACAGCACGAGGCCGAGGGCCGCCCCGGCCCCGATGAGCACGGCCTGGACACAGTGCACGGGCGGCAGCTTCAGCCGGCGGGCAGGAGGAGCGCGGCGGCGCAGGCGAGCAGCAACCCGCCCAGCTGGCCGAGGAAGGTGACGGCGGTGTGATGTGCGCGCCGGGACAGCAGACCGCCTGCGAAGTCGACGATGCCGTAGACGACGGCCGAGGACAGTGCGAGAAGGGCACCCATTGGATCAGGGGCGCCCTTCGACGAGGGTCCGATGCGTCAGCGGGCCGGGACGAGGGTCAGGCCGCGACGCCTACTGTGGGGCCGCGGAGGCCCACTCCAGGACGAGCCGCTGGTACTCCTCGCGCTGCTCGACGCTCAGTGTCCCGCCCGACCGGCGCCACAGCGCACGGATCTCCTCGTTGACCTCGTCAGCCGATCGCTCGGATGAGGTTTCAACAGTGGTGGACATGCTGTGAAGCATACGTCGCCGGACGTGAAGGCGATGTGAGTAATCACGAGCTAAACGGGCATTTCGGACAGTGTTGCTGATCACGTCCATCTCCCGGTAAACGTGAGGCTGTTCACATCAACCGCCTGTGAGTACCTTTCACCTACGGGAATTTCGCCGTCTTTCACGCTTCGGCCGACCCCAGCACCAGCACCTTGATGGCCAACACGGCCGCACCGCGGGCCCAGTCGTGGAAGTCGGACACCTTCGTCTCCAGGCCGATCGGTGCGGCGAGCGGGTGCCTGAGCTCACGGACCGTCTCTTCGACCGTCTTGCCGGCCACGTCCATCAGCCCGACCCCCTCCCCCGCGAGCAGGATCTTCTGCGGCATCACGAAGTTGGAGATCTGCGCGACGAGCGCACCCAGGGCCCGCGCCGCCTCGCCGACGACCCGGGCGGGCATCGGGTCCCCGGCGGCGGCCCGGGCGAGGATCTCCTCGTAGGTGCGGTCCTCGCCGGTGGCGGCCCGGATCTGGTAGCGGATGCTGGGGATGGTCAGCAGCGAGACGGCACTGCCGCGCCTGCCGTCCGGGGTGAGCGGTCCGTGGGAGTCGATGATCCAGTGCCTCCCGAAGCCGCGGTCCTCCTCCGCGAAGGGCACCCGCTTGCCGCCCAGGACGAGCCCGTAGCCCAGGCCGGCGCCGATGGTGAGGACGACGAAGCGGTCCAGTCCGCGCCCGGCGCCGAACCAGGTCTCCGCCTCGACCAGGGCCGCCACGTCGTTCTCGACGACCACCGGCAGCCCGGTGCGCTCCTCGACCAGCTCGGCCAGGGGGACGTCCCGCCACAGCAGGAACGGGGATTCGCCGACCACGGCACGGTCCTGGACGAAGCCGCCGACCCCGATGCCGATCCCGGCGAGGCCAGGGTGCCCCTCGGCCAGTTCGGCCGTCATCTCGGCCAGGATGTCGGCGACTTCGGCGGGGTCGTGTGTGGTGAGTGCACGGTCGTGGCGGGCGACGATGTGACTTCGAAGGGTGGTGACGACGCCGTAGACCGCGTCCTCGGTGATCTTGAAGCCGAGGAAGAAGCCCGAGTCGGCGACGACGTCCAGCGGTTGCGAGGGGCGGCCCTGGCGTGTCTCCGCGGGCGCTCCCGCCTCGGGTACCTCGACGAGCAGGCCCGACTCGATCAGCGGTTTGGTCAGGCGGGTGAGGCTGCCGGCCGACAGGCCCAGCCTGCGGGCGAGTTCCGTGCGCGACAGCGGGCCGTGGACCAGCACTTCGATCGCCACGGAGCGCTCACCCGGGCTCAGCGGCAGCCAGCCGGAGGTGCCTTCGGTCATGAAAGGTCCGACTCCCCTCACCCGTTTTTTTCGCACTGAAACCAACATGACCACTCTAGGCAGATGTCGGTTCCTGGGAAAAGATGTTTGCAGGGCTCTTGACGCAGCAATTGTTTCGCACCAAAAGTAAGTCCCGCCAGAGGACGAGCCGCCGCAGCGAGGGAGTCTCCCGATGACCATCGCCTCCAGCAGTCCTCCTTCGCGTCTGCCCTCGGGCGACGCGGCGGAGGCCCGCAGCAGGACCGGGCCGCGCCAGGGGGTGTCCGGCGAGGACCGGGGGGACGGGCGGCTGGCCGCGGTCTTCATCGCGCCGGCGCTGCTCGGCTTCCTGGTCTTCCTGCTCTGGCCGACGCTCCGGGGCATCTATCTGAGCTTCACCCGCTTCAACCTGCTGACCCCGGCGGAGTGGGTGGGCCTGGACAACTACGTCCGCATGGTCAACGACCCCATCTTCTGGGACTCCCTGTGGGTCACCGTCGAGTACGTCGCCATCAACATCGGGATCCAGACGGTCGCGGCGCTCGCCATGGCCGTCCTGCTCCAGCGGCTGACGCAGTCGGCGATGCTGCGCGGGATCGTGCTGACGCCGTATCTGATGTCGAACGTCGTCGCCGGTCTCGTCTGGCTGTGGCTCCTCGACACCCAGCTCGGCATCGGAAACGAGATCATCAGCGGCCTCGGCGCGGACCGCATCCCGTTCCTCGCGGACGAGGCCTGGGCCATTCCGACGATCGCGCTCATCAACGTGTGGCGGCACGTCGGCTACACCGCCCTGCTTCTCTTCGCGGGTCTCCAGGCGATCCCGAACGACATGTACGAGGCGGCCCGGGTGGACGGCGCGAGCGAGTGGCGGATGTTCTGGCGGATCACCATGCCGCTGCTGCGGCCGGTGCTCGCGGTCGTGCTGATCATGACGGTGATCGGGTCGTTCCAGGTGTTCGACACGGTCGCCGTGACCACCGCGGGCGGTCCGGCGAACGCGACCAACGTCCTGCAGTACTACATCTACGGCTCCGCCTTCGGCCGCTTCCAGTTCGGCTACGCCTCGGCCATGTCCGTCGCCCTGCTGGTCGTGCTGAGCGCGATCACCGTCCTGCAGTACCGGCTCACCCGGGCCGGCCGGACCGACCTCGGCTGACGGAAGGAGACACCGCCATGACCGCCGTGACGACAACGACGCCGACGACCCTGCGGCCGGTTCGGCGCAGGTTCTCCTTCGGGCGGGCCGCCGCCTGGACCGTGATGGGACTGATCGTCCTCATCACCCTGCTGCCGTTCTACTGGATCCTGCGCACCGCGCTGTCCACCAACGCCGGCCTGAACGCCGACCCGACCAACCCGCTGCCCGTGGACCTCACCACGAGCGGCTTCGAACGCGCCCTGGGAATGCAGTCGGCCGAGGAGGCCGTCGCACAGGGCGGCGCGGGCGGCGGGCTGGACTTCTGGCGCTACCTGCTCAACTCGGTGCTGGTCTCGACCCTGATCACCGGATGCCAGATCTTCTTCTCCGCGATGGCCGCCTACGCCTTCTCCCGGCTGCGCTGGCGGGGCCGCGACAAGGTGTTCGGGCTGTTCCTGGCCGGGATGATGGTGCCGGCCATCTTCACGCTGCTGCCGAACTTCGTGCTCATCAAGCAGCTGCACCTGATCGACACGCTCCTCGGCATCGCGCTGCCCACCATGTTCATGACGCCGTTCGCGGTGTTCTTCCTGCGCCAGTTCTTCATGAACATCCCGAAGGAGGTGGAGGAGGCCGCGCTGCTCGACGGCGCCGGGAAGATCAAGGTTTTCTTCCGGGTGGTCCTGCCGATGGCGTCCACGCCCATCATCACGCTGGCCGTGCTGACGTACATCACCTCCTGGAACGACTACTTCTGGCCGCTGATGGTCTCCTACAGCGACAGCTCGCGCGTACTGACCGTGGCGCTCGCGGTCTTCCGGGCGCAGACCCCGGCGACCGGCGTCGACTGGTCCGGGCTCATGGCCGCGACGCTGATCGCCGCGCTGCCGATGCTGGTGCTGTTCGCCTGCTTCGCCCGCCGCATCGTCAGTTCCATCGGCTTCACCGGAATCAAGTAAGGGGACTGTGATGCGAATTCGACTTCGCCCGCTCGTCGCGGCGACCGGAGCGCTGGCGCTGTCCCTGGTCAGCGGATGCGCGCAGGGAGGCGCCGCCGGATCCTCCGCGCACACGGTCACGTACTGGCTGTGGGACGCCAACCAGCTGCCCGCCTACCAGGCCTGTGCCAAGGGGTTCGAGAAGGAGAACCCCGGGCTGAAGGTCAGGATCACGCAGTTGGGCTGGAGCGACTACTGGACCAAGCTCACCGCCGGGTTCATCGCGGGCACCCAGCCGGACGTGTTCACCGACCACATCCAGTACTTCGGCCAGTTCGCCGACCTGAAGGTCCTCGAACCGCTCGACGATTTGGGCATCAAGAACGCGGACTACCAGCCGGGCCTCGCCGCCAACTGGATCGGCAAGGACGGCCACCGCTACGGCGCCCCGAAGGACTGGGACACCGTCGCGCTGTTCTACAACTCGAAGATGGTGGAGGACGCCGGTCTCACCGCCGAACAGCTCGACGACCTCTCCTGGAACCCGAAGGACGGCGGCACCTTCGAGAAGGCCATCGCCCGCCTCACGATCGACAGGAACGGCAAGCGCGGCGACGAACCGGGCTTCGACAAGAACAACGTCAAGGTGTATGGCCTGGCCACGGGCGGTGGCGGCTACGGCGACGGCCAGACGCAGTGGAGCAACTTCGCCGCCTCCGCCGGGTGGAGCTACCTGGACAAGGCGCGCTGGGGCACGAAGTACCAGTACGACAGCAAGACCTTCCAGTCGGTCATCGAGTGGTACTTCGGCCTGGCGAAGAAGGGCTACATGCCGCCCCTGTCGGACTACAACGTCCAGTCCAACCAGCAGAACACGCAGATCGCCGCGGGCAAGGCGGCCACCGCGTTCGACGGGGCCTGGATGATCAGCACGTACGCGGGCTTCAAGGGCAAGGACATCAAGACCGCCCTGACGCCGGTCGGCCCGACCGGCAAGCGCGCCACCATGATGAACGGGCTCGCCGACTCCGTCACCAAGGCCGCCAAGAACAAGGAAGGCGCCAAGAAGTGGGTGGCATACCTGGCCTCCGACCAGTGCCAGAGCGTCGTCGGCAAGTACGGCGTCGTCTTCCCCGCTACGAAGGCCGGCACCGAGGCCGCCGACGCCGCCTACCGGAAGAAGGGCATCGACGTCTCGTCCTTCACCGAACCGGTGGCCGACAAGAAGGACTTCCGGACGTTCTCGTATCCGATCGCCAGCTACTCGGCGGACATGACGGCACTCATGCAGCCGGCGATGGAGGACATCTACGGCAACGGGAAGCCCGTGAGCAGCCTCGATCAGGCCAACGACCAGATCAACCTCATCCTCTCCCAGTGAAGGGCACGCGCTCCATGACGTTCTCCCTCGGCATCGTCGGCGCCGGCCAGTTCTCCGGCCAGTTCGCCACGCTGTTCCAGGCCCACCCCGGCGTCAGCGACGTCTACGTCACCGACCTGCTGCCGGAACGGGCCGAGCAGCTCACCGCCGCCCAGGGGCTCGCCGGCACCTTCCCCTCGTACCAGGCCATGCTGGAGTCGGAGGACGTCGACGCCGTCGCGATCTTCACCCAGCGCTGGACGCACGGGCCGCTGGTGCTCCAGGGCCTCAACGCCGGCAAGCACGTGTACTCCGCGGTTCCCATGGCGATCAGCACGGAGGAGATCGCGGCGATCATCGACGCGGTCAAGGCCACAGGGCTGACGTACATGATGGGCGAGACCAGCGAGTACAACCCGGCCACGGTCCACGCCCGCAACCAGATCGCCGAGGGCGCCTTCGGGCGGCTCTTCTACGCCGAGGGCGACTACGTCCACGACATGGACCTGGGGTTCTACGAGGCCTACCAGTACAGCGGGGGCGAGAACTGGAAGGCGACCGCCAGCTATCCCCCGCTGCTGTACCCGACGCACGCGGTCGGCGGGGTGCTGGGCGCCTGGAGGACGCACGCGGTGAGCGTGTCCGCGATCGGTGTCGTCGACGACCGGGGCGACGGCGTCTTCGACAAGGACGTCAGCCAGTTCGGCAACGACGTCTCCAACGCCACCGCGCTGTTCGAGGTGGCGGGCGGCGGCTCGTTCCGTACGAACGAGTTCCGGCGGGTCGGCTACCCCTCGCACATACGGGAATCGCGCTTCCGCTTCTTCGGCACCGAGGCGAGCATGGAGCAGCTCGCCACGGTCGCCCTGTGGCAGGACAAGCAGGGGGTGAAGGACATCAGCGAACTGCTGGAGCCCAAGCCCACCATGGCGCCCGACGACCCCTCGCTGCAGCACATCGCGCCGGATCTGCGGGCCGCCTTCACCTCCGGTTCGGCGCCCGTGCACGACCGGGCGCGGCTGCCGAGGGAGTTCGACCACCTGCACAACGGCCATGAGGGCAGCCACCACTTCCTGGTGGACGACTTCGTGACCGCGGTCAACGACCGCACGCTGCCGTCGGTGAACGCCTGGGTGGCGGCTCGCTACACCCTGCCGGGCATCATCGCGCACGAGTCCGCGCGGCAGGGCGGGGTCAGGCTGGAGATCCCGGACTTCGGGGACGCGCCCCAGTAGGAGGCGACGGGTGCGAGCCGGGTGCCTCGGATCAGGTGCCCGGCTTGCGGCCGTAGACGAAGACGTCGTCGCCCTTCTTCAGCAGCGACCAGTACTTCTTGGCGTCGGTCTTCGTCATGTTGGTGCAGCCGTGCGAGCCCGGCGGGTTCCACATGCTGACGCCGACCGAGTGGAAGGCCTGGCCGCCGTCGAAGAACTGGGCGTAGGGCATCGGCACGTGGTAGATGGACGACACGTGGTCGATGTTGCGCCAGTAGATCTTCTTCAGGCCGGTGCGGGTCTCGTACCCGTCGCGGCCGGTGCGGACCGGGACGGGGCCGTAGACGAGCTTGTCGCCGTCCTGGATCCAGCTCAGCTGGAGCGTCAGGTTCACACAGGCGATCCGGCCCTTGTTCACCGGGCACTTGCCGTCCTTGTTGGGGGTCTTGCCGACGGCCTTCTGCTTCTGCATCAGGTCCATCACCCCCCAGGTGACCGAGCCGGCGTAGCCGATGTTCGGCGTGATGCCGTGCTTGGTCTGGAAGGCCCGGATGGCCGTGCAGTCGGCGGCGGACTGCTTGCCGTCGACCGGACGGCCGAGGAACTTCTCGACCTTCTTCTGGTACGGGCCGGCCTGCGTGGTGCAGCTCGCGGCCTGGGCCGGTGCGGCGCCGAGTGCGAGCGTGAGCGGTGCCACCAGGCCGGTGATCCCCAGTGCGACGGCGCTCCGTCTGCGTACGTCCCCCATGGCTGGTCTGCCCTTCCGCGAAAACGGGTCTGTGATGTCTGCCAGCTAGACGGACGGAGAACGGTTCCGGTTGTGCAGTCGGGCGCGCTGGGACCGAACAGTGACATACCCCACCGGCACAGAGGGGACAAATCCGCGCAAGGGGGGATTACTGACAGCTGACTTCTGGGTCGTCCGCGTCAGCGATAGCCGGACGTGTCCGCCGGCTTCCCCGCGTCCTGGACCTCCACCAGGTAACGCCAGGCGTCCGGGCGGCTGCCGTCGAGGTCGGTGAAGCCGTACACCTGGGCGAGTTGGCCACTGGAGAGAGACCGTCCGTTCCAGCGCGCCACGTGCGCGTCGGCGGCGAGTGCCGCCACGGCACGGCCCACGTAGTGCGGGGTCTCGGAGATGGCGAAGTGCGGGACGCGTTCCAAGGCGTCGCGCCAGTTCTCCTCCCGTACTCCGAAGCCGTCCAGCATCAGCTCCGAACGCAGCCAGCCGGGGGTGAGGGCGACGGCGGTGGCCCCGCGCGGGCCCAGTTCGTGGCCGAGGGCGAAGGCCATGCGCAGCACGGAGGCCTTGGCGAGGTCGTAGAAGAAGTTCACGCGGTAGTTCTCGCGGTTGTAGTCGGCGGTGCCGTCGGTGACCTCGACGACGAGGCCGCCGGGGTTGCGCAGCAGCAGGGGCAGGGCGTGGTGGCTGGTGACGGCGTGCGTCTCCACGGCGAGCTTCAGCAGGCGCAGGCCGTTGTCGAGATCGTGCTCCCAGAGCGGGGTGTCCCACTCGAAGAGCTTCTCGCCACCCCAGATGTCGTTCACCAGGACGCCGAGGCGGCCCTGCTCGTCCGCGATCCGGTCCACGAGCGCCCGGACCTGCGCCCGGTCGAGGTGGTCGGTGGGGACGGCGATGCCCTTGCCCCCGGCCGCGGTGACCAGGTCGGCGGTGTCCTCGATCGTCTCGGGCCGGTCGTACTCCGAGCGGCGGGCGCGGGTGGTGCGGCCCGTGACGTAGACCGTGGCGCCGGCCGCGCCGAGTTCCACGGCGATCCCCCGCCCGGCGCCCCGAGTCGCACCCGCGACCAGTGCGACCTTGTCCTGCAACGGAGCTGACATGTCCGGCCTCCCGTGACGGTGACTGCTTGACGCGTTCAGCGTGACGGGTAAGCCGGACATCTTCTGTCGCCTTTTACGGGCGAGTCGCGGTCAGTGGCCCCGGCTTATCCATTCCTCCAGGTGCGGGGCCTCCGCGCCGATGGTCGTGGAGTCGCCGTGTCCGGTGCGGACCGTCGTCTCCGGCGGCAGGGTGAGCAGCCGGTCGCGGATGGAGTCGATGATCGTCGGGAAGTGCGAGAAGGAACGGCCGGTGGCGCCGGGCCCGCCCTGGAAGAGGGTGTCGCCGGTGAAGACGGTGCCGAGCCCCGGGTCGTAGAGGCAGACGGCACCGGGCGCGTGCCCGGGGGTGTGCAGGACCCTGAGGTCGGCGCCGCCGGCCTCCAGCACCTGGCCGTCGACCAGCCAGGCGTCCGGCTCGCGGTCCGGGTGGGTCTGCTTCCACAGCGGCAGGTCGTCTCGGTGCAGCCAGATGGTGGCGCCGGTGCGCTCGGCCAGGGCGGGGGCGGCGTCGATGTGGTCGTTGTGGGCGTGCGTGCACACGATCGCCGTGAGCCGTCGGTCCCCGACCGCCTCGGCGATGGCGTCGGCGTCGTGGGCGGCGTCGATGACGATCGCCTCGTGGTCGTCACCGACGATCCACACGTTGTTGTCGACGTCCCAGGTGCCGCCGTCGAGGCTGAACTGCCCGGAGGTGACGAGGTGTTCGATGCGTGTGGTCATCACAGCACCACCACCGAGCGCAGCACGTCGCCGTGGTGCATCCGCTCGAAGGCCTTCTCCACCTCGTCGAGCTGAATGGTCTCGGTGACGAACGCGCCGAGGTCGAGGCGCCCCTGCACATGCAGGTCGATCAGCATGGGGAAGTCGCGTGAGGGCAGGCAGTCGCCATACCAGCTCGACTTCAGCGCTCCACCGCGGCCGAAGACGTCGAGCAGCGGCAGTTCGAGTTTCATCTCGGGTGTGGGGACGCCGACGAGGACGACCGTGCCGGCGAGGTCACGGGCGTAGAAGGCCTGCTTGTAGGTTTCCGGGCGGCCGACGGCCTCGATGACGACATCGGCGCCGAAGCCGCCGGTGAGTTCGCGGATCGCCTCGACGGGGTCGCTCTCGCGCGAGTTGACGGTGTGCGTGGCGCCCATGGAGCGGGCGGTCTCCAGCTTGCGGTCGTCGATGTCGACGGCGATGATCGTCGCCGCTCCGGCCAGCTGCGATCCGGCGATGGCCGCGTCGCCCACACCGCCGCAGCCGATGACGGCGACCGAGTCGCCCCGTCCGACGTTCCCGGTGTTGATCGCGGCGCCGATGCCGGCCATCACACCGCAGCCGAGCAGCCCGGCCACCTGCGGGGCGACGCGCGGGTCGACCTTGGTGCACTGGCCGGCCGCGACCAGCGTCTTCTCGGCGAAGGCGCCGATGCCCAGGGCCGGGGACAGCTCCTGGCCGGTCGAGGCGAGGGTCATCTTCTGCTGTGCGTTGTGCGTGTCGAAGCAGTACCAGGGCCGCCCGCGCAGACAGGCCCGGCACTTCCCGCACACCGCACGCCAGTTGAGGATCACGAAGTCACCGGGCTCGACGTCGGTGACGCCGGCGCCGACAGTCTCGACCACGCCCGCGGCCTCGTGGCCCAGCAGGAACGGGAACTCGTCGTTGATGCCGCCCTGCTTGTAGTGCAGGTCGGTGTGGCACACCCCGCAGGCCTGCACCCGCACCACGGCCTCGCCCGGGCCGGGGTCGGGCACCACGACCGTCTCGATCCGCACCGGCTCGTCCTTGCCGGGCGCGATCACGCCGCGTACTTCCTGGGCCATGCTGCTGACTCCTTCGTCGGCCGGGGTCCGTTCCCTTCCGACCCTACGCGCGACTGATCGGTAAGGGGCACGGATCAGCCACCCGGCTCCGCACGGAAAGCCGCGAAAGGGCAGGCCGCACGGGTCGGCGGCGACGTAGCCTGAACGCTCCGCCGACGCCGAGGGAGCGCCGTGAGCATCGCAGAGACCGAGACCGCCACCCCCGCCTGGCGGCAGCTCCTCGGATACGTACGGCCGCACCGCTGGTCCCTGTTCACCGGTGCGCTGCTGTCGCTGGTCACCGGGGCGACCGGGCTGCTGTTGCCGCTGGTGGCGCGGGGCCTCATCGACGACCTGTCGCACGACCGGGCCATCACCGGCGCCCTGCTCGCCATGTCGGCCCTGGTCGTTGCCAACGCGGCGCTGGGCGCGCTGGGTTCGTACGTGCTGACGCGCACCGCCGAGTCGGTGGTGCTCGGTGCGCGGCGCACCCTGTCGTCGTATCTGCTGCGGCTGCGGATCACCGCCGTGGACCGCAGCGAACCCGGTGACCTGATGGCCCGCATCACCTCCGACACCACGCTGCTGCGGGCGGTCACCACCGACTCGCTGGTCGGTCTGGGCACGGGCGGGCTCACGCTCGTCGCCACGGTCGTGATGATGGGGCTGGTGGACGCCGTGCTGCTGGGCGTCACCCTGGCCGTGATCCTGGGCGCGGGCGTGGTCCTCGGGGTGATCGTGCCGCGCATCAACAGGGCGAGCCGGCAGGCGCAGGACGCGGTGGGGGTCATGGGTGCCTCGCTGGAGCGGATCCTCGGCGCGCTGCGCACCGTGAAGGCGTCCGGCGCGGAGCACCGGGAGGAGCGGACGCTGCACGAGGCGGCGCAGGAGTCGTGGCGGCAGAGCGTGCGGGCCGCCAAGTGGTCGGCCGCCGCGGGCAACACGGCGGGGCTCGCCATGCAGATCGCCTTCATCACGGTGCTCGCGGTGGGCGGCGCGCGGGTCGCGACCGGCGCGGTCGACGTGGGCACCCTGGTGGCGTTCCTGCTGTACGTCTTCTACCTGATGTCCCCGATACAGCAGGTCGTCGGCGCCATCACCCAGTACCAGACGGGCGCCGCGGCCCTCACCCGCATCGAGGAGGCGCTGCTCCTGCCCGCCGAGCCGGCCGCCGCTGCCGCGCCGCTGCCCTCCCCCGGCGCGCAGCCCGCCGCCCTCGCCTTCGACGACGTCCGCTTCCGCTACGCCGACGACCTGCCCCACGTCCACAACGGGGTGACGTTCACAGTGCCCGCGCAGGGCATGACGGCGTTCGTCGGCCCGTCCGGCGCCGGCAAGACCACCGTCTTCTCGCTGATCGAGCGGTTCTACGACCCGGAGTCCGGCGTGATCACCCTGGACGGGCGGGACCTGAACGACTGGGAGCTGTCCCAGCTGCGGGCCGCGATCGGCTACGTGGAGCAGGACGCGCCGGTCCTGTCGGGCTCCCTGCGTGACAACCTGCTGCTGGGCAATCCGGCGGCGGGCGAGGACGCCCTCGGGCGGGTGCTCAAGACGACCCGTCTCGACGACCTGGTGGCCCGGCTGCCCGGGGGTCTCGACACGCTGGTCGGGCACCGCGGCACCAAGCTGTCCGGCGGGGAGCGCCAGCGCGTCGCCATCGCCCGAGCGCTGCTGCGCCGCCCCCGGCTGCTGCTGCTCGACGAGGCGACCTCGCAGCTGGACGCGGTGAACGAGGCGGCGCTGCGCGACACCGTCGCGGACGTGGCCCGGACGACCACGGTCCTCGTCGTGGCGCACCGGCTGTCCACGGTGACGATGGCCGACCGGATCGTGGTGATGGACGCGGGCCGGGTCCGGGCCGTCGGCACGCACCGTGAGCTCGTGACGGCCGATCCGCTCTACGCGGAGCTGGCGGCGACGCAGTTCCTCGCCACGGCGGACTGAGGTGAGGACCCGGGTGAATCCCACTGTTTCCACTGCGCTTGCCGTGGCCGCCGGGCGGGAGGAGGCTCGGGGGTGAGGCCCTCGCGGCCCGCTGCCGAGCGGGCCGCGGCCCTTCGAAGGAGGTCCATCATGGGAACCGCGGCAGACCCCGCCTTCGACAGAGAGACACTGCGCCGGGGCGTGGAAGGAGAGCCGGACATCCTGCTCTCGCTCTACGCGGACGACGCGGAGTTCCGCATCGTCGACCACACCACCCAGCCCAGCCACCCCAAGGTCCTGCACGGCCGGGACGAGATCGGCCGGATGCTGGAGGACGTCTACAGCCGGGACATGACGCACAAAGTGGAGCGGTGCATCGTCCAGGGCGACGAGGCCGCCTACAGCGAGAGCTGTCAGTACGCGGACGGTGTGCGCGTCCTGTCCGAGTCCATGATCACGCTGCGTGGCGGAAAGATCGCCGAGCAGACCCTGATCCAGGCCTGGGACGCGTAACGGCGGCCTCACCGGGCCCGGTTAGGGTGGGACCGGACCGTGACTGGCGCTGAGGTGAAGCACCACCGGGGAGCGGTCCCTCGGAAGTCGATGCCGTGCGCCTGGGCGAAGCTGTACCCCAGCCCAGGGATGGATCATGTCTCAGGCACGTCTCATGGACGGCACCGCGCTCGCCCGGCGGATCATCGGTGAGGCCGGCGAGCGCGCGGCCGCCCTCACCGAGCGGACGGGCGCCGCGCCCTGTCTCGCGACGGTGCTCGTCGGTGAGGACCCCGCGTCCGTCACCTACGTGCGGATGAAACAGAACCGCTGCCGCACGGCCGGCATCACCTCGCGGCACGTGGCGCTGCCCGCCGCCACGACCACGGGAGAACTCGTCGGCACGATCGAGGCGCTGTCCGCGGACCCCGGGGTGCACGGGATCCTGCTCCAGCACCCGGTGGGCGACCACATCGACGAGCGGGCCGCGTTCGAGGCGATTGCCCCGGCGAAGGACGTGGACGGCGTCACCTTCGCCTCCTTCGCCACGATGAGCTTCGGCCTGCCCGGCTTCGTGTCGTGCACACCCGGCGGGATCATGCGGCTGCTCGACGCGTACGGCGTCGACCCGGCCGGGAAGCGGGCTGTGGTGGTGGGACGCAGCGCGATCCTGGGCAAGCCCGTCGGCATGCTGCTGCTCGCCCGGGACGCGACGGTCACCTACTGCCACTCGCGCACGAGCGACCTGCCGGCGGCCGTGCGCGAGGCCGACATCGTGGTGGCGGCGGTGGGCCGGCCCCGGCTGGTGCGCGGCGAGGACATCAAGCCGGGCGCCGTGGTGATCGACGCCGGGTACAACCCGGGCAACGTCGGCGACGTCGACTTCGACTCCGCCGTCGAGCGGGCCTCGCTGATCACACCGGTACCGGGAGGCGTCGGACCGATGACCATCGCGACGCTGCTGGAGCAGACGGTGGAGGCCGCCGCCCGGCAACTCGGCGTCTCGCCGGTGTGATCAGCGCATCCACGCGCTGTACGACATGACGTCGCCCGCCTCCACGCCGAACGCGGGCTCCGGGGCCGTGAGGGTGCTCTCCAGTCCGAGGACGGCACCGGTGGCCGGGTCCATGATCAGCATGCGGCGGACGCCGCGGGAGTCGTTCACATAGGCCTCGCCGCGCCGGCCCAGCCGGTCGGTCACCCGGCCGGCCGGCCGCAGCCCCTCTGCCGTGGCCAGCAGCCGGGCGAGCACCGCGTTCTCGCGTGCGCCGAGCGTCCAGTGGTCCAGCAGCGTCGCCGTGGCGTCGAGCAGTTCGGGCGTGGTCAGCGGCGTGTCGGTGAACTGGGACTCCGTCAGGTAGGCGCGCAGCTCGGCAGGGTCGTGGGGCGGGGGCGACTGGGGCGGGGCGTCGCTCCAGCTCGGCGGGTACGTCCGGTCGAGCAGGACGTGGCGGTCGTGGACGAGCCGCGGTGTGCCGCCCTCGTCGGACAGGACCGGCCTGCCTGGGTGTCTCGGGTCGGTCGCGACGACGAGTTCGGTGTGGCTGCCGTCGGGGCGCCAGCGCACGATGCGTTCCTGCGGCAGGGTGATCGGGGGCTTGTCGTCCGACATCCCCAGGCTCCAGGACTGCACGTGCGTGCCCTTGCGGAGGCGGGGCGAGCCGTCGACCGCGGCCTCGTCCGCCGCGCGCTCGGCCAGCCGGTCCAGGGGTACGGGTGTGGAGTCCGACTCGATCACCAGGGGGCGGGGCGCGGCGACCGCGGGTGTGGTGCTCGGGCCGCTCAGTACGAAGGTGAGGGTCAGGGCTGCGACGACGGCTCCGGCGACCACTCCCCAGGCCAGCCGGGGCCCCCACCCCGATCGGGAGCGCGAGCCGGAGCGGCCGGCCGCCTGCACCAGCCGGTCCCGCAGACGACCCGGGGCCCCACCCCGCCGGTCTCCCGGTCGGTCAGGAGCCGCACCCCGCCGCTCCCCCGGACGGTCAGGAGCCCGTCCCGGCCCCTCCCGCAGGAGTTGCTCCAGCCGGCGCTCGGCGTTGTGGTCCAGGGGTCCGTCGCCGAAGTGGGGGCCGTCGGGCGGCACCGGGTCGGCGCTGCGCAGCAGTTCGAGTTCGTCAGCCATGGCCGTGTTCCTTCGGGGCGGTCATGCAGGAGTGCTCGGCGGTCGGGAGCTCGGGACGCAGTCGGTCGATCTCGGCTCTGAGGCGGCGCCGCGCCCGGTGCAAGCGCATGGCGGCGGCCCGGCTGCCGCAGCCGAGGGCGATGGCGACCTCGTCGACGCCGAGTTCCTCCCAGGCCGTCAGCCGCAGCACCTCCTGGTCGGCCGCGGAGAGCCGGGAGAGCGCCTCGTGCACCCAGCCGCCCGGGGTGTCGGCCTCCGGGCCCGCCGTGATGTGCCGTCCGTGCGCGGCGTCGTCGTTGCCGAGGCGGTCGACGAGCCGGCGGCGGCGTCCGTGTCCGCGTACCGCGTTGGCCAGACAGTTGCGTGCCACGCCGTACAGCCAGGGCAGCGCGGCGGCCGGGAGGTCGGCCCGGCGCCGCCAGGCGACCGTGAACACCTCCGCCACCACTTCCTCCACCTCACCGGTCCGCCCGTCCAGTCGCCGCGCGACATAGCGGCTGACCGCCCAGTAGTGCTCGCGGTAGGCAGCGGCGAAGATCTCGTCGTTGCTCATGTCCCGTTCGTGTCCGGCACCTTCTCGATCGTCACACCCGGTTGCGTGATTCTCGTCGCGTCGGTGAAGTGTGACGCCCGGTCGGGGCGCGGACACAGGCGGGGCATGAGGCACCTCAAGTGGCTGACGACCACGGATCACAAGACGATCGGCACGCTGTACCTGGTCACGTCTTTCGCGTTCTTCGTCATCGGCGGCGTGATGGCGCTGCTGATGCGCGCCGAGCTCGCCCGGCCTGGTCTGCAGATCATGTCGAACGAGCAGTTCAACCAGGCGTTCACGATGCACGGCACGATCATGCTGCTGATGTTCGCGACGCCGCTGTTCGCCGGCTTCGCGAACTGGATCATGCCGCTCCAGATCGGCGCGCCGGACGTGGCCTTCCCCCGGCTGAACATGTTCGCCTACTGGCTGTACCTGTTCGGCTCGCT